>SHBR01000065.1 GCA_004212795.1 Candidatus Thioglobus sp. | reverse complement strand
CGAACAGAAGGCAGTCTTTCAGAGGGAGAGATGGAAGATTTGTGCAACACTGAGATTAGTGAAACACAATTCAGATCGTTGATGAGGTTACGACAGGTGAGTTTTCTCGTCATTAACCATGATGAGCAAAATCCTCATGTCGCACGATCCTGCCTGACTCCTGTTTTAGCTCAACTAGTCGGAAAATACCCGAATCGGTTTAATCACTTATTTTCGGGGCCTAACCTAAGCCTTTATCAATTAATGCGATAATCGACAGATTAAGTGGCCAAAGAGTTAAGGCTCGCAGGACTAAATCAAGTGTCAGAGGGGCACCATGAACGATTTTCAGTCAGAACTGTTATTGATGTCGTTTGTGTGTTTCATCGCGTGTGCGGTATTGATTTTGTTTTTAACGCCGGTTGCCCGGCGTCATGGGTTAGTTGATGAACCTTCCTTTCGAAAACAGCATAAAAACTTTGTCCCTCTAGTCGGCGGCATCTCGATTTTTGGGGCGCTAATGATCGCGCTCCTTTCATCTCATATTTCGTTGAGCGAATACCGGGTTTTTTTTCTGGCGTTGTTTATTTTAATGACGACCGGTTTGCTTGATGATTACAACGAAATAGATGCAAAAAAGAAATTTTTTCTTCAAGTAGGTGTGGCATCAATCCTGGTTTTTCTTGACGATGTTGTAATTCGAAATCTCGGCGAAGTTTTCTTTTATGCAAAACCTTATGGGTTGGGTCCTTTTGCGATCCCTTTTTCTATTGTCGCGATTGTTGGAGTGATAAATGCAATAAACATGAGTGATGGCCACGACGGCCTTGCTAGTTGTTACTTTCTTTTGGCGGCATTGGCATTGATTGTTTTGCAGTTTTTAAAGGGAGTGGGGGTAAATGAAATCTTAGTTGTATCGGTTGTTGCCGTGTTGTCGTTTCTGGTATTCAATTTTGCCGAGATTGTTGGCTCGAAACGCCAAGTGTTTTTAGGTGACGCGGGCAGTACCGCGCTGGGCTTGGTTCTTGTGTTTTTTCTCATCAAGACCAGTGCGGTTGATGCGACTGTCCTGAAAGTATCAGCAGCTCCTTGGCTCATTGGTGTGCCTTTATTAGATATGACCGCAGTTTTGATTTTACGACTTCAAAAAGGAATGTCACCCCTAAAAGCAGACAGGCTTCATATTCATCATCTGCTGCATGAAGTTGGCTTCTCGAAGTTTCAGGTGCTAGGCCTTCTTATTTTTTTGCAACTTATTTTTGCGTTTGTTGGAATCGCTGGAACGATCTGGGCTTGGAACGATGGCATCTTGTTATGGAGCTGTTTTTTTATCCTGGCGAGCTACCTCATCGCGGCGTCGCAAGTGCGATCATCAATTGCAAAGGCCTCTTAATTAAGTAGAATTTACAGATCTTTTGCGAGTCTCAATGCGTCGTATATGGAAGCATGAATGTTTCGACTTGTGACGGCATCACCTATTCGGAACAACTGATACGCCCCGTCTGGATTGCTTTTGATACCTTGAGGCTGCCCGCCAAGCAGGGCAGACTGATCCACTTCTCCCAGATTGATCGAGTCTTTTTTAAGATCAAAATAGAGTTCATCTGCCGGAAGAGTCCCGTTGTCAGAAATGATCTGATCAAATCGTCGTTCAGTACTGGTATTTGTATATTCGTTAAAGATTGTCGCTGAGAAACCATTATCCTCTCGGCTGATTCCAACTAATCTCTGGTTTAGATTAATTGAAACGTCGTTGTTATAGAGACTCCGTAGATAAGCAGGATGATTAGTTCCGCCAATATCGGGCGCAATCATCATCTCCGGCGAGAGATATTCAAGGGTGCATTCACTTTCAGCTAGGAATTCCGCACAGGTCATTCCGGCATGTTGGCCGTTATCATCAAAAAATAAAACATGACTACCGATAGGGACATGGCCCGACAAAATATCCCAACTGGAAACCGCGAGATCTGCCCCCGTCTTTAGGTAGCCTGCATGGGGAACGCCGCCGGTTGCAATCAGCACAACTTCAGGGGATAACTCAATTACCATGTCGATGTCGGCATAAGTGTTGAATCGAAATACCACGCCGAGGCGCTGACATTGGTCAAAGAGCCAGTCTGTGATCCCGAGGATTTCTTTCCGCCTTTGAAGTTTTGCTGCAATATTCACTTGCCCGCCATGAATGTTGGCAGCCTCAAAAACGAAGACCTCATGTCCTCTGGAGGCGCAAACTCTTGCGGCCTCAAGGCCAGCAGGACCAGCACCTGCAATTACGATGCGCCTCGTTGCATCGTTACGCTTTTTTATGATTTGCGGTAATGAGGCTTCTCGGCCCGTAGCCGGGTTATGTGCGCATAGGGCTTCTCCTTCGCCATAGATCCGATCAATGCAGTAGCCCATTCCCACACAGGGGCGAATTTGATCCTCTTCGCCACGCATAATCTTAGAAACGATGTGGGGGTCCGCGATATGTCCACGAGTCATACTGACAAGATCCAGCAATCCTTCCTTAACCGCATATCGCGCCGTGGCCACATCGTTGATACGAGCCGCATGCATTACCGGCAAGTTAAAGTGCCGCTTAATTTCTCCAGCAAAGCTCAAATGAGGCGCTTGGGGCACACCCATGTTAGGGATCAAATCGGCAAGACCGACACTGGTTGAGCAATGCCCTCGGTTCACGTTGAAGAAATCAATCATTCCGGTTTCAACGAGAAGTTCGCCGATCCGTAGACCCTCATCAAGCTTGAGACCTCCATCTAGCGCTTCATCAAACATCATACGAATGCCGACGATGAAGTCGTCTCCCACTTGCTTTCGGATTTCCTCAAGTACTTCAATTGAAAAGCGCATTCGATTTTCAAGAGATCCTCCGTATTGATCGGTACGCCGGTTGACGGAGGGCGTCCAGAAGCTGTCCAAAAGATGTCCGTTAGCAAACACCTCGATACCATCCAGGTCGCCTTCACGACTACGTCGAGCGGCAGCGCCATAGGCTTTAATAATGCGTTTAATGTCCCAATCTTCCATTTCCTTGGGAAAGGCCCGGTGCGCCGGTTCTCGAACAGCAGACGGCGCGATAACGGGCAACCAGTCGCCTGCATAATTTGAGGTTCGCCTCCCAAGATGAGAAAGCTGGCACATTGTTGCTGCGCCATGCGCATGCACCCGACGGGCAAGCGCGCGAAAGTGGGGGATAATTTCATCGTTTCCTGCATATAGATTGCCGTAGGCTGCGGGGGAGTCTGGAGCAATGAGGGTCCCGCCACCAAACATGGTCAATCCAATCCCGCCTTTTGCTTTTTCTTCGTGGTAAAGCTGGTACCGCTCTGTGGGTAAACCGTTTTCTGAATACGCGGGCTCGTGGCTCGTCGACATCACTCGGTTTTTGAGAGTGAGATGCTTTAACTTAAAAGTCGCCAGTAGCGGATCACTATTGCTTGTCATGATTTAGCTTCGGTAAAGTGGCAGCGTTGCACATCGAAAAGATCCGCCAATGGCAGGAACACAGTCAAACGAAAGACGATGCACGATAAACTTAAATTTTTTTTCAATCTGATCGTTGACTTTATCGCATTGCAAATGATGTCGAGCAAGAATTTCGCTGGGGCCTACGACTAAGACGTTAGTGGCGAGCGCTGCCTGCTCGTTTCGATTGACCAAGATCGTTTCATAGTCTATTTGGACCGAATTACCGTTGATATCGGAAAATTTCCCGGTCGCCTGATTGCACCAAAGCGCAAGATTTGGGCCCACCACATTCCAACAGCAATCAAGATGAAGTACGTCGTGGGGAACGATGATGATTTTACGGTCAATTTCATGTTGTTTGAGCTGATCAGCAAGCCAAAGGATGCCGGTTCGGGTGGAGCGTGCGCCAAGTCCAATGAATACCTTCCCGGGCGCGAGGACGACATCGCCACCTTCAAGGAAAATGTTTTTTGGCATTTCAACTTGATGTTGATGGCTAAATGTAGTGAGTAGGTGGTCGATACCGCGATGTTCGAGATTTCGCGAGGTGTAGCGGGAGTTAGCCTTGAAATAAATCGAGTCAATCACGAAGCCAATATCCCGAGGACAGGTTTGATCAGTGACTCGCGATGATTCAACCAAATCAGGTTGCATTACTTCCATGCCAAGTTCCTTCATGTATTCAAGCACTCCAGAAAATTCTCGCCCAGCCACTACTGGGTCAGGTTGTGTATAGAGCTGGCTTGTTGCGGGTAACCCCGCTTGCAGTTCGTGATCGGGGTTAGGTTTTATGCCTTGTGCTGTGCCTAGAATCACCTTTTGTAAAGCGGCGTATTCATTTTGGATATTAAAAAGTTGTGTCATCTCTGATCCCCGTTTTGTTTTCAGCTTTGTTGATATTTTATTGCCTAAATCTTAATTTTTTTCAGGAAAGGGATTTTCATAGATTCAAATCGATCGGAATATCGGATCTCAAAAGGCGTGCCGTTAATAATTGAAAATATCAGGGCGGTCAGCGTCCAATAAAATTCACTTATCTTCTTGCGAGAGCGGTATAGTGCCGCTCGGTGGTGCCGAGATAAACGGGCCAGTCGACTCTTGGCAAAAATTTTCCTAATCGTGATTACTCGCCAGTCCGGCGGCTTCGATTTCCGTTTAATGACAACTAAAGAAACCCAAAAAAATAGATCAGACTCGCGAGAGTGGTCAAAGAGTCGGGCCCTTACTGTGGGGGCTTTAATCAGTTGTTTAACTGTTTATGGCGTAACGATCAGTCTTTTCAACCCGTTTCTTTCATTACTTCTGGAGCAAAGGGGCACGGCAGCATCATCGATAGGTGCACTTGCAATGGCGGCGCCCATCGGCGTGCTGGTCGGATCCTTTTTGATACCCAAATTGATGCGCTCTTACGAGGGCCGCAGCATGCTTTTGTTTGGCGTGTCAGTCGAAGTTGTTCTTATTTTGGGACTTATGTTGACTGAATCTTTTGGTGTTTGGTTTGTTATCCGATTTTTTGGGGGCCTTACCGGAGCAATATTGTTTCTGGTGACCGAGACTTGGATTATTGAAATCGTGCCAGTTAAAGATCGCGGAAAAGTATTGGGTCTATACAACACGGCGCTCGCTTTGAGTTTTGCAATAGGCCCCTTGGTTTTATCGCTAACCGGTGCATCAGGGACCGCTCCGTACATTATTGGGGTAGTCGCAATGCTTGTAGCCAGTATCCCTTTGTTATTTGCAGGAACGTATCGATCCAGTGCCGTCGATAGTCCCCGTTTTGGAGTGATAGGATTTTTTTGGGTTGCACCCTTACTTGTCGTGGGAATTTTTGCGGCCGGTTTTAAAGAAGTGGCTTTGGGAAGTTTGCTACCGGTTTATGGCGTCAGGATTGGCTTATCAGAATCAACTGCTACGTTGATGCTGTTCTTTGGTGCAATTGGAGCCGCTGTCATGCAGTTCCCTATTGGCTGGGCCGCTGACGTATTCAACGTTCGAAAAGTGTTTGTGAGTTGTGCGATTTTGAGTTTATCAGGCGCAATTATTTGGCCTTTAGTGATCTACTCGCCGTTCTTACTTTGGCCCATCCTGTTTTTATGGGCAGGTTCCTATGCAGGTTTTTATACTATTTCCATGATCCTCGCGGGCCAATGGTTTAAAGGGTCAGAGCTTGCGACAGCGATGGCGGCGTTTGGAGTGTTCTGGGGGGTAGGTGCTTTTGCGGGTCCGGCAGTGAGTGGTATTGCAATGGACGTATGGGACCCTTACGGGCTCCCGTTTATACTTGTTTTGTTGTCACTCGTCATTTTTGTTTTGAGCCTCAGATCCAATTTTTATAGACCACGCCGAGTTTGATTCAGTTTTACGAGAAAAAAATGATGCTCAACCGCGATGATTTTTAGCCCGTATTTGAATTTCAAAATAGAAGTTAAGGGATTGCTGAGGCTTGCAATTCCCATTATCTTGACGCAGTTTATTCAGGTCAGTAATACAACTGTCGCCATCTTGATGATGGGCCGGGTCGGAGCGCTGGAGCTTGCCGCATTGGGTCTCGGCGGATCATTCATGATTTTTACGTTTTTAGTATGCCTTGGCATCATGATGTCGCTTTCGCCGACAATTGCCCAGCATTTCGGGGCGGGTCGTGATCAGGGCATTAAAGACACCTTTCAGCAGGGAATCTGGCTAGCGCTTGTGACCGGGGTCGGCGCATTTTTTGTGCTTGGCCAGATGGGCCATTTAATGCTGCTAGTGGGTGTTGATCCTGCAGTGATGCCGCTTGTTGAGGACTATCTAAGGCTCGCGGCCTGGTCCATGCCTGCCGTATGCCTGTACATGGGGCTTAGATTTTTATGTGAAGCGACGGGTCACTCAAAGCCAATGCTTATCATTAATATTGCGACCTTGCCGATCGTGTTGCTCGGTAATTGGGCTTTTATTTTCGGCCATTTTGGAATACCTGCAATGGGGGTGGAAGGCGCTGCATTGAACCTGATCGTGGTGATGTCACTGAATGCATTAGGCATGCTCATTTTTGTTATTTCCGCAAAGCGCTATCGGGTTAGACAACTTTGGCGCTCGTTTAGTCTTCCCGGGCGAGGGCTTATTGATCTTCTTAAGTTGGGCTTACCGATCGCGGGCACGCTTGTTCTGGATACCAGTTTTTTTACAGCCATCGCATTAATGATGGGAAAAATGGGGCATATCTGGCTCGCGGCGCATCAGGTGGCGATTAACTTTGCGACCATTGCGTTTATGATTCCGGTGAGCCTGTCCAGTGCGACATTGGCTCGGGTCGGTCAGGCGATTGGCCAGGATAACCCGATACTGGCTCGGGCGAGGGGTTATCTTGGAATCTCCTGTGCCGTTGCTTTAGTCATTCCATCGATCGTGATTATTTTCTTGATCCCCGAGTGGGTCGCTGGACTTTATACCGAAGACACTGGCGTGATGCGGGCCGCAGTGCCATTGTTGGTCGCAGCAGCATTCTTGCAAATATTCGATGCGACCTATATCACTGCCCAAGGCGCGTTACGGGGTCTCAAGGATGTCAATGGCCCCTTATTGATTTCTTTTAGTTTTTGGATTGTTGGGTTGCCAGCTGCGTGGATGTTCGGAATGACTTGGAACTTCGGCGCGGTGGGACTCTGGTGGGGCATGATCATGGGTGTTGCGGCAACGGCAATACTGCTGATGTGGAGATTTCGATGGCGTGCCGCCAAGTCAATTATGGAAATGGATTCGAATCGGTCGATGGCCTTATCGTAGCGAGCAATTCAGGACGAAGATTTTGATAGGGAATCTCGTCCAAGCGGCAAAAATTTGCACCTGGCGCTTCAGCAATAATAATAAGATCCGCGAGTGACTCGAAGTCACCGCGAAAGTGGACAGTGCTTTTAAGCGCAATTATTTTTTTTGTCGCTAAATCAACGCCTAAGTGGGTAAAAATTGCCTGATCCAGGCACTGACATCGTTTGCTGCCAACAATGACTTGAATGTCGCAATCATCCGCAACAATTTCCAACAGTGCCATTGGTCCGATTTGCGCCTTGGCACCTTGGTACATCGCCCCGGTAAAATCGAAGATGCCATCACTAAGCGCCCGAACCCGAAAGCATCCTTCGAGCGGTCCCATATTGGGAAGACCCGATTTTCCACCGAGATTTGCCGAAAAATTGTTTCCCAGTCCGGTCTTATGCGCGAGCGTTGCAGCCTCAGGATCGTTGATTAAACCAAGCACGGCGTGGGTCGCGTTTGCGTCAAGTAATGATTTCAGGATTTGGGTCGTATCGGATGGCGCGCCTGCGCCGGGATTATCCTGAACATCAGCGATAACTACGGGCTTGCTACCTTCATGACTCATTGCTGTTTTTACAGCATCCTTGGCAGAAAGCATCTTGACGTTAAATTTCTCACGATGCGCTTGAAAATATTCGATTAGTGCATCGGCTGCTAGGTTAGCCTCATTTTGATCGCTGCCAAATGCAACAACGCTTGGTCCGGCATCAAAAATATCCGCTGGTGGGAAACCCATCGCGATGTCGCAACTGA
>SHBR01000064.1 GCA_004212795.1 Candidatus Thioglobus sp. | reverse complement strand
CGACTTCACTAACGACATCAAAAGAAGGCATATTGTCTCCACCAATAAGGTTGTTATGCGGCAGCGTATCCGCCATCGACCATGTAAAACCCGCCTGTGCAATAGGCTGATGCTTCTGAAGCTAAAAAAACAGCCAATCCAGCGAGATCTTGGGTCTCTCCAAGCCTGCCCATCGGGATTTTACTCAGAAAACGCTTCCGGTTCTGATCATCACGCCATAACGCCTCGCTGAACTTGGTCTTGATCAAGCCGGGGCAAATAGCATTGATTCGAATGTTGTCCTTGCCCCAATCCTGGGCCATGGCTTTCGTCAGGTTAATCAGCGCCGCCTTGCTGACGCTGTACATACCAATCCCCTTCTCCGGCGTAAGCCCGCCGATTGAGCTGAGATGGATAATCGACCCGCCACCTCGAGCCTTGAGTATGGGATAGGCTTTATTGCAAAGCATCAGCGGACCTTTAAGATTGACATCGATTATCTTGTCAAAAGCGCCGCTGTCCGTCTGATCTATCGACCCATAAACAGGATTGGTCGCGGCATTATTGACAATGATGTCGAGCGCTCCGTATTCTGATACCGCGCTATCGACCAAGGCCTCGGCTTGTTCCATGCGGCCCATGTTGGCTGCGATCGCAGTCGCCTCAAAACCCCTGCTTTTAATTTGCTGCGCGACACTATCGACAGCCTCCTGCTTTCGACTGCTCACCACGACGCTAGCACCATATTCAGCGAGCGCATGAGCGATCGTCTCGCCGATCCCTTTGCTCGCACCGGTCACCAGTGCCACTTTACCGGTCAGCTCAAAAAGAGAACGCGTTGTACCGTTTTTCGCCATCTGTTGCTAGTCTGCTGCGCCTACTGTTTAGTTAGCCAAGATCAATCTGATCTGACTATTCTAATCCCAGACTCTTTAAAGATGTCGGCCCCCTAACTCAGCTCCGGCGACAGGCCTCGTGGAATTTTCTTTTCCTTATCAAAGAAGGGTAACGTGACGATCTCGCAGTCATGCTCATCCCCCACAGCATCTTTTACCGTTAGTGTTTTGCCCACCCACGTCTCGCCATCTGACAATCCATGATCAAAAACAACATATCCAACGCCGCATTCAAGCGTCGGTGACCAGCAACTGCTTTTGGTAATGCCAACCGATTGGCCATTTTCCAAAATCGTAAGGCCCGCATTCACCTTCGCCTCCTTACTGACATACCCGAACAAACGACACGCCTTAGACGCTTTTTCAAGTGCCGCTTTGCCCACGAAATTGTCCTTTGTGAGATCCACAAACGTGCCCAGCCCTGCATCAAATGGAGTCATCGTCAGATCGATATCGGACCGGTAATCAAGAATTCCTGCTTCTACCCGACGAAGACTAAGAGAAGCACTACCTGATCGCTCTAGATTAAATGCCTCTCCAACTGAAAACAGGTAATCCCACAAGGCCGAGTGATCAAGATCTTCATGACCGTAGATTTCGATCCCCATTTCGTTTGTCCAGCCTGTTCGCGAGACCAGAACGTTTTGACCGCCAAAATCAAATATCCCCGCATCGAAGTAACGAAAACGCTCGGGAATCTGACCGGGCGCAGCGGCCTCAAGAAACTTTAAGGCGTTTGGCCCCTGAACCTGAAGCACGCGGGACTTGGGGTCCCGAATAGTGACCTCCATCCCATCCGAGAGGGCGAGAAACCACTTGGCGGTATCGCCATTTGCTTCAACATACCAAAATCGATCTTCAGAGAGTCGAATCAGCACCCCGTCCATGACAAGCCCTCCATGGGGGGCACAGATAATGCCGTAACACGCTCGCAGCACAGGTAGATTACTGATTCTTCGCGTAAACGTTTTCTCAAGTAACTGGACCGCATCCCGTCCCGATATTTCGATCGGTCTCTCCGGAATATCGTAGAGCATTAGATTTTTACGAAGCTTCCAATAGCTCTCAAGGGGATCATCAGTATCTGTTCCTACCGCTGACAGCCGCCCGGCGTAAACCGAATACATCATTCCCTCGGCCATCCATTTATCTGCATACGGTGACTGTTCGATCCCTCGCCTAAAGATGCTGACAGTTGATGAATTGCCCGCATGGGCTCCTCGATACACCATATGAATGAGTTCTTTAGCGTCCATTTCTTTCCTTCGTAAATTGAGTGAGCATGCCATTCGAAAACGACTTCCGCTTACGATCTGTGATGCGGAATGTATACTGTTTGTGTGAAGGCAACCAGACATCATTCAGGGCCCATTATTTATCCCGAGTTAGACAACTCTATTGGGACAAATATCAATGGGCCCAGCTTGATTCGCGTGCCCGATTGGGTGCCATCGCCACTTGGCAAGCTCTATCTTTATTTCTCCCATCACAAGGGCAAAAGCATAAGGCTAGCGTACGCTAATCAGGTTGAAGGCCCTTGGACCATCCACACTCCTGGCGCTTTGAGCGTCACGGACTCTTTATTTCCTGACATCGATCCTCCCGAACCTCCCCCCCACGAACGTCCAATATGGGCAGACACTCTACCCGGAGGCTATCTTTACGCCCATATCGCCTCGCCCGACGTTCATATCGATGAGCAACAACAACAAATATGGATGTATTACCACGGCCTGCTTGAAAACGGGGATCAGCAAACCCGCGTTGCACATTCAAGCGATGGTCTGCTTTTTACGCCCGAAACGCCGTTGCTGGGTCCCCCCTATTTTCGAGTTTTTCAATTTCAGGAATGGTGGTATGCCATCACTTGGCAAGGGCGATTTTTGCGGGCCAATCACTGGAAAGGCCCCTTCGAGGCTCAACCAGATCCAGGTCCGGCAATGGTCCTCTTTGGATCAGACAGTAGTCTCGAGTTGCGTCACCCGACAGCCTGTCTAAGGGGAGACACTCTCCATCTTTTCTTTTCGTGTCTCGGTGATCGGCCGGAGAAAATCTATCACTGTGCTGGCGATGTCAGCGGTGACTGGAGCTCGTGGCAATTTTCAAAACCGGAGATTGTGCTATTTCCGGAGAGAGATTGGGAAGGCGCTGATCTACCCTTAACAACCTCAATAATCGGTGCCGCCGATACCCGTCTTCGAGAACTTCGGGACCCCGGCATTTTTATAGATGCGAGGGACACCTACCTTCTGTACAGCGGTGCGGGCGAAGCCAATATTGGAATCGCCCGACTTGAGGACTTTTAAGTTTTGATCTAGCCCGATACGCTAGCGAGGGTTTCAGAAAACAATTCGACCGTGCGATCAATGTTCTTCAGCTTATCAAGGCCAAAAAGTCCAATACGGAAAGTTCTAAAATCGGGCCCCTCATCGCACTGAAGCGGCACGCCGGCCGCAATCTGCATACCCTGCTCCATAAATTTCTTGCCGTTCTGGAGATCGGTATCGTCTGTGTAACTGACAACAACGCTTCCGGCTTGAAAACCTGGCGCTGCAAGGCTTTTGAATCCATGGGTCTCCAGCACCGCTCTCATTTTGCGTCCGAGTTCTTCTTGGGCGTTTTTAACAGCTCCAAAACCCATTTCTTTAGTTTCCTGCATAACGGCTACAAAAGCGCGAAGACTATCGGTTGGCATCGTCGCGTGATAGGCATGCCCCCCGTTTTGATAGGTCATCATAATCTCGTGCCACTTCTTGAGATCGCACGCAAAACTACTGCTCGTCGTCTCAGCAAGCCGCTCGACCCCAAGCGCGCTTAACATCACAAGTCCTGCACACGGCGACCCACTCCAACCCTTCTGCGGCGCGCTGACTAATGCATCGACACCACATGCTTGCATGTCTATCCAGAGCGTGCCCGATGCGATGCAATCCAGCACCATCATGCCGCCATGCTCGTGCACCGCATCGGCTAATGACCGAATGTACTCATCCGGCAAAATCATGCCGGCCGATGTTTCGACATGAGGCGCGAACACAAGATCAGGCTTTTCTGATCGAATCGCCGCTGTCACTTCTTCAATCGGCGCAGGCGCATACGCAGGTTGGGCGCCTGATTCAATAGGCCGTGCCTTAAAAATCGAATGGCTTTCCGGAATATTTCCCGCTTCAAATATTTGAGTCCAGCGGAAACTGAACCAACCATTTCGAACCACCAGACATTTCTTGCCTGTTGCGAACTGACGCGCCACGGCTTCCATGCCAAAGGTTCCGCTCCCTGGAATGACGATCGCCGCGTCAGCGTTATAAGCTTCTTGAAGCGTGGAGGCAATATCTTTCATCACCCCCTGAAAAGACTGCGACATGTGATTGAGGGCGCGATCCGTGTAAACAACCGAGTACTCTAGGAGACCCTCTGGGTCTACATCCGCTCTTAAGCCTGGCATGGTGTTCCTTTTATTTTGTATCTCGTCGCTGAAACACGACGATTTGCTTTTATTCGTACAAATCTTCGCACGCTCAATTAGGCCGATACAAACAATTTGTCGACAATTGCCATTCACAGAACTTTTGCAGGTATAAAATTTGTAGCAGTCCGATCCAAAATCATCATAAAAGCAGTAAAAACAAACCCCCAATCCAATACCCAATCGCATTATCGGGCATCGTCCCAGAAAAGACCGCAGATCAAAAAGGCGCGTTGCCATCAAGAATGACGAATGCGTAAAATACTTAACGTTAACGTTACTTTGAACTAAGCGCCTCCCAGGCAAAGCACACATTTTTTATTAATCAACCACAAGGATGGTTTTTTATGAATGAAGACATCAAGCCTTGGCTGAACCACTATCCCGCCGGCCTTGACTGGGATACTGACATTGAACGCCAACCTCTTTATGAGACCCTTGCCCGAACAGCAACGCTTCGTGGTGATCATATTGCAGTCGATTTCCTTGACTATTGTATGACCTACGAGGAACTGCTTAAACAAGTTAACCGGACGGCTAAAGGCTTACAGGCGTTAGGCGTCAAAAAGGGAAGCCGGGTCGGTCTTTGTCTACCCAACACACCCTACTCTGTGATTTGTTACTACGGTGTTCTCCGGGCAGGCGGCACCGTAGTCAACTACAACCCTCTATACGTCGAGCGTGAACTGGCCTTCCAGATCGAAGATAGCGAAACGGAAATCATGATCACAATGGATCTAAAGATCCTGTATTCCAAAGTCGAGGCCATGCTGAGCCAGACACCGAGCCTACAAAAAATTATTGTATGCCCAATGGCTGAGATTTTGCCCAAAATCAAAAGCGTTCTGTTCCGCCTGCTGAAGAAAAAAGAACTCGCCGCAATTCCAACAGACCCCCGGATCATTCCATTTCAGAAGCTTGCGAGTCATGCTGGCGCGCCGGATCCTGTCGACATTGATCTCGACAAGGATATTGCAGTTCTTCAATACACCGGCGGCACCACCGGTCAGCCCAAGGGGGCAATGTTGACCCAGGGCAATCTCTCGTCGAATGTGTCCCAGATGCAACTTTGGTACGGCGAACTGGACCAGACCCAAGAAAAAGTGCTCGGGATCCTGCCGTTTTTTCATGTATTTGCGATGACAGCAGTCATGAACTTTGCAATCGCCAGCGGCGCCCAAATGATCCTATTGCCCCGTTATGAACTCAAGCAAACGCTAAAAACGATTCACAAGAAAAAACCCACAATTTTTCCTGCCGTACCCACTATTTATGCGTCCATTAATCAAGCACCCGATCTTTCAAAATTTGATCTCTCTACGATCCGATTCTGTATATCAGGCGGAGCGCCACTTCCCCTTGAAGTTAAAGAGACTTTTGAGCGCCTCACCAGTTGCCGACTGGTCGAGGGTTATGGTCTCAGCGAGACCGCACCGGTTGCAACCTGCAACGCCATGAGAGACCTGAACAAACCAGGATCAATCGGCCAAGTCATGCCCAAAACTGAGATCTCGATTAATCACATCGACGCGCCGCATGATCCCATGCCAATGGGTGAGCGCGGTGAAGTCTGGATTAAAGGACCTCAGGTCATGATCGGGTATCTGAATCGGCCTGAAGACAATGCCGACAGCCTTCGAAATGGCTGGTTCCGCACTGGAGATGTGGGCTATGTTGATAACGAGGGGCATTTCTTTCTCGTCGACCGTCTAAAAGATTTAATACTCTGCAGTGGCTATAACGTCTATCCCCGAATGGTGGAAGAAGCAATTTATCTGCATCCTAGCGTGGCCGAAGTCACGGTCATCGGCATTAATGACGAATACCGCGGTCAAAGCCCGAAAGCCTTTATCAAACTCAAGGAAGGACAATCCCTAGATGAAACCGAAATGAAAAATTTTCTTCAGGACAAACTTTCAAAAATTGAGATGCCCGCTCAAATTGAATTTCGCCCAGAACTGCCTAAAACCATAATCGGTAAACTTTCGAAAAAAGAACTCGTGGCTGAAGAATCAGAAAAACAACGGTCTTTAGCTGAATGACTAACCGCTTTAATGAAGTAATGACGGTGACGGAACTTGCCCGGGAAACGGGCGTCACCGCAAGAGCCATCCGATTTTATGAGAGCAAGGGGCTCCTGCATCCCCAGCGGGCCGGCACGACCCGGATCTATACCCATCGGGAACGCGGCAGACTCCAACTCATTCTGCGCGGCAAGCGTCTGGGATTTAGCCTATCCGATATCGGCGATTACTTGAATCTCTACGATGCAGATCCAACCCAACAGGATCAAATTATGCTTCTGCTTGCAAAAGTCGATACCCGGGTCAAAGAACTAGAATTGCAAAAAATTGATCTAGAAGCCTCCCTGACTGAATTGTCTGCTGTTAAAGATCAAGCTTTAATCGCTTTGAAAAACAACACAAAACGTGTCGCCAACGGTTGATACCCGAAATCATTTTCTATTTCACATTTTTTAAGGAAAGACGTTATGAAAGATATTGTAATTGCCGGTTATGCGCGGTCTCCCTTTCACTTTGCAAATAAAGGGGGTCTCACCAAGGTCAGACCCGACGACCTTGCCGCCCATGTTGTGAAGGGCCTGGTCAGTCGTTCGGGTGTTAATCCAGATGACATCGAAGATCTCATCCTCGGTTGCGCCTTTCCCGAAGGAGAGCAAGGCTTCAATATGGCACGGCTCGTTGGACTGATGGCTGGACTTCCCATTTCCGTCGCGGGCGCAACGATCAATCGCTTTTGTGGGTCATCAATGCAAGCCATCCATATGGCGGCCGGCGCCATTCAAATGGGCGCGGGCGATGTTTATATTTGTGCTGGCGTTGAGTCAATGACGCGAGTTCCGATGCCCGGATTTAACCCCATGCCTAATCCTGCGTTATTTGACACCATGCCAGCTGCTTATATGTCGATGGGAGAAACAGCGGAAAACGTGGGTCGCGAGTATCAAATTTCACGAGAAGAGCAGGAAATATTTGCCGTCAATAGCCAACAAAAAGCAGGTGTCGCACAAAGCCAGGGGCGGTTTGCTGACGAAATTGTCCCCATTGACGTAAACGGCACAACCATTGATCAAGACGGATGCCTTCGTCCCAGCACTGATCTCGATGGACTGTCAGGACTCAAACTTGCTTTCGATGAGAACGGTACCGTAACGGCCGGGACCTCCTCACCTTTAACTGACGGTGCCGCGGCTACGCTGATTTGTGACGCCGACTATGCAGCAAAAAATGGCCTCAAGCCAATGGCTCGTATTGCCAGTGTTGCAGTATCGGGATGCAAGCCTGAAACCATGGGATTAGGGCCTATTTTTTCATCTCGTAAAGCCCTCTCCCGAGCTGGAATTACTTCCCAGGATCTATCGGTGATCGAAGTCAATGAAGCGTTTGCCACGCAGTCAATTGCCTCGCTGCGGGATCTTGATCTTGACCCGGCGACGGTCAATGTGGATGGGGGTGCAATCGCGATCGGCCACCCGCTTGGCGCAACGGGGGCACGGATTACGGGCAAAGCGGCGCAAATTCTGCAAAGAGACGGTGGTCGATACGCACTGTCTACCCAATGTATCGGTGGAGGTCAGGGAATTGCTACTGTTCTAGAGGCCGTTTAAATGTCGACCATTCAAAAAGTCGCGGTGATCGGGTCCGGTGTAATGGGA
>SHBR01000063.1 GCA_004212795.1 Candidatus Thioglobus sp. | reverse complement strand
ATCCGGCATTTGCGAGTTTATCCAGACAGACACTCATGGATTACTTGTCCCACCGGACGACTCAAGTTCGCTCCTAGGGGCAATTCGAAAGGCAGCGAATCCAGACCTCCGGTCGGCGTGGGCGGCCGCTGCATTCAAACGAGTTCATCATGAGTTTTCGCACCACGAAAACATTCTTCCGCTCGTGAAACTAATACGCCAGCACCAAGAGTCTACTCAATGAGAATCGGTTTTTATGCGCCGCTAAAATCTCCCTTTTCCGACTCGGCCTCTGGCGATCGAACCATTGCGCGACTTCTCATCAGAGCCCTCGAAATCGGCGGTCACGAAGTTTTGTTGATGAGCGAATTCCGATCAGTGGCAATAAGCGGTGATGAACTTCAGCAGCAAGGCCTCGCGCACCAGGGGCAAAAAGTCGTGAGAGATATGCTGGACGATCCTAACCATATGGTTCATTCAATCGACATCTGGCTCACCTATCACCTCTACCACAAAGCACCTGACTGGCTCGGCCCGCAAGCTTCTGAAGCATTAAACATTCCCTACGTCATTACCGAAGCATCGTACGCGCCTAAACAGATAGCGGGCCCCTGGCAGCTTGGAATCAAACAGGTTGAAAAATGTCTCTCGGTCGCGTCGGGGGTGATCTCGCTTAACCCACGGGACGTCGAGTGCATTCAACCACTGCTCAAACCGAAAGCAAAACAACTGTTACTCGCGCCATTTGTTGCGGACTCCCCCGATTTTTCTGATTCGCCGGAATCCGCAAAACAAACAATGTCCGCAAAATATAGGCTTAAGCCAAATTGCCCCTGGATAGTCACCGTCGCAATGATGCGGTCCGGAGACAAATTGAAGTCTTATCTGACGCTTGCAGACGCTTTGGAACGCATCACCGACCTAGATTGGCAACTGATTGTCGTTGGCGGCGGCAGCGAAAAGGATCAAATTGTTAAAGCATTCTCGAACACAGCAAAACGAGTCTGCTTTACGGGGGTTTTAGAGGAGACTGAAATTGCTCAGCTGTTAACAGCCGCCGATGTGTTTGCTTGGCCAGCGATAAATGAGGCATTCGGGATGGCGATTCTTGAAGCGCATCGGCACGGACTGCCGGTCGTCGCAGGTTACACTGACGGCGTCGCCGCTACGGTAGCGGATACGCAGACCGGATTTTTGACGCCGGCCGGTGATCCCGTATCATTCGCAAAGGCAATCTCTTCCTTAATTCAAGATGCGTCCATTCGCGCTCAGATGGCAAAAAATGCAAGGGATAAATTTCTGGAACAACATACAGTTGAACTAGCCGCTGAAACGATCCAGTTTTTTCTTTCACAGATAAAAATCCAATGAGTCAGATTCTTTTCGTGCGACATGGCCCGACCGAATGGAATGAGTCCAAACGAATTCAGGGGCGCACTGATGTTGAATTAAGCGCCGACGGAGAGAGATTAGCGGCGTCCTGGCGATTGAAACCACCTTACGCTGACTGGCATTGCTTCTGCAGTCCGCTAAAACGTGCGCGCCAAACTGCAAACCTACTCGGTTTCACAAGTATGACCCCGGTAGACCTGCTTCAGGAGATGAATTGGGGTCATTGGGAAGGACACACCCTCGAGTCACTACGCCGTATCGATCCGCAAGCATTTCGGCGGAATGAAGATCGCGGACTGGATTTTCGACCACCTGGAGGGGAGAGTCCCCAAGATGTTTGCCATCGATTAAGAATGTGGCTCAACACGCTCTCAGATCAACACCTTCCTGCTGTTGCAGTTTGTCATAAAGGCGTGCTTAGAGCGGCTCTAAGTATCGCGATAGATTGGGATATGATGGACGACCCACCTGAGAAACTTCTCGATGGATGCGGGCATCTGTATCGTCTTGAAAATCAGAACCTCGTTCTTGAAAAAATCAATATAAAACTCAGCTCAGATTAAACAGTCAAAATGATAAAAAAACGAGCGCGTGAAATAGGCCTAAAATTTCCTGGCATCACGGGTCCAAACAATGCCATAACCGATATACAGGGTATTGAGGTTGGATACACTACTTTGATTGAAGGTGACGGGGCTTTGAAGTGTGGGTCAGGTCCCATTCGAACGGGCGTCACTGCACTACTCCCGCGCGGAGGGGATCCGATCCCGAAACCGGTGTGGGCTGGCGTACACCGGTTTAACGGCAATGGCGAGATGACAGGCACCCATTGGATAGAGGACGGTGGGTATTTTCTGGGGCCAATCATGATGACCAACACCCACAGCGTTGGCCGAGTGCATCAGGCGGCTGTTCAATGGATGATTGATACCTATCCAAAACACTGGGGCAATGAGCATTTATGGGCCATGCCAGTCGTGGCTGAAACTTATGACGGGATGCTAAACGATATAAATGGTCTTCACGTTACTGAGGCGCATGCGCGCGCTGCCCTCAACAATGCCGTGACGGGTCAGATTAGCGAAGGAAATGTGGGTGGCGGCACCGGTATGATTTGCTATGAATTTAAAGGCGGAACTGGAACCTCATCACGGCAGATTAAGATTTCTGGCAACCACTATCAGGTCGCTGCGCTGGTTCAGGCCAATCACGGACGGCGAGAGGATTTGACGATCCTGGGCTCCCCTGTTGGCAAGCATCTTACCCACGACCTGATGCCGCGTGATCTTGGATTTGGCTCTATTATTGTAATCATCGCAACCGATGCACCTCTAATGCCCCACCAACTAAAACGCCTTGCCAAACGGGGCGCTATCGGTATGGCCCGAGGCGGAACCACTGGCGAAAATGGTTCTGGCGATATCTTCCTCGCTTTCAGCACAGCAAATGAGGTGCCGATTGAATCAATGGGCAGCGTGAACGGTGAATTTGAATGGACCGGGGATGATCTTTGTGATTCGATTTATGAGGCAGCGGTCCAATCAGTCGAGGAAGCGGTGGTGAACGCTTTAATCGGGGCTGAAAGCATGGATACCCTGAGGCCATACGGTTATCCCTGCTCGGCAATCAATCCTGCAGAACTGGTCAAAATTGTTAATCGTTATCAGTACTAACACCGCGACATTGAGACGATCTCACTACATTCGACAACTCTTAGATTGAGTTTAAGCTTCGTGCTTCAGCCACTTTTGAACAAGCTGAACATCGCCATCAACAAAATCAAGTCTTTTATAAAAGCCGCGCACTAATAAATTATCGTGTCGAATCATCGCGTGAATCTTAGGCACGTCCCGATCGATCAGCCACTGCTCGGCAGAAGCCATCAATGCTCTCCCGATACCTTGGGTTCGATATTCTGGAGTTACTGCCAGGTAATAGACCCAGCCTCGATGGCCATCGCAACCCACCATCACACTTCCACATAATATTTGATCGAGACAGGTAATCAGCAGTTCAGACGACGGATTCTCAACGCACTGGCGAATATCGTCTAACGGATTGTTCCACGGCCTAGTTAAGTCGCAGACCTGCCAAAGCGCTAACAAATCATCTTGGCGATCAGAAGAATAACTTTCAAATATAAGATTATCAGTCGCTGTCATACCGATTACTCAAGATGCTTTTGCAATGCCATTGCAGAATTTTTTGCGCCGTTGCAGGTTATTCTAGGAAACCAAGAATGGCTGACATCAGTCATTTTATCCACCAGATCACAAAGTCTTCGAGCGCTAAGTGCCTCCTCCGAGAGCACCCGCGCACGCCCCATTGACTCCAATCTTTCGGCACGGGCCGATTGCTCACTTTGGGCGCTCTCACCTTCAAATGGAATGACTATTGCAGGTGCGCCTGTCGCCAAAAGATCAACCACTGTGTTATATCCAACCTGAGAAATCGAAATCGCGCATTGACTCAACAGTTGACGGAAATCAGAGCGATTAGCCTCGACGATTACCTTATCGCCCCCCAGCCTCTTTATCTCTGCTTTTAAACGCTCTGCAGGATTCGCGCCGAGCAGAAG
This sequence comes from Candidatus Thioglobus sp., assembly GCA_004212795.1. Lineage (GTDB taxonomy): Bacteria > Pseudomonadota > Gammaproteobacteria > Arenicellales > UBA868 > UBA868. The sequence goes on along the minus strand of SHBR01000063.1, from coordinate 4,378 downwards.
GCGCCAGGGCCGCGAGCGTTTCGATAAGGCGCATGCCCTTGATGCAGCCTGGTAAATTTTCTCCCCAGCGGCACCACCGCCCGCCGAAACGAGTACCTCGGACGCTTCACTGACCTTCTGTAAATTAGTTTGAACTGAATAAGTCGTATTGGTATCAACTAGGCCTGTATAACTCATAATCGACTGAAGGCTCGCGGTTTTACTGAAAGACGCGTCAAACGGTAAAAACTCGGGATCGCCATGAACGAGCACCTGGTCATAAAATTGGCTTAACAGATCAAGAGACTCTTCCTCCCGTTGGTTCGACCGAATTTGAACGCTATCACGAACCGAACAGACCACCTTCGTTCCCCTTTTTTTTGCTTCTTTTAGCAGCGGCATAATCTCAAAGCGAAACCGGCGTCGACCGAACGGGAAAAGTTCAGTGACCAAGACCGAAGGTTGAATGTCGGAAAATATTCGGATTAATTCGCCGGCTCGAACCTGCTCAAGCGCTGATGTTACCGGTAATCCGTTTTGATCGACGATCGAGGAGAAAGAAAGGTCAGCACTTTTGACAGGTGGCAACTGATGCACCGGAACATCTTCGAACATTTCCTGATTGATCGGAACACCGCCACTGACAACCTGAACAGCTAGTCCTTCATCCAGACAAGCTTGTGCGATAGCAAGAGTCCGCCTGAGATGCCCTATTCCAAGGAGATGCTGGACATAGAAAAGAATCAATTTAAGACAGTCGCCAATAACTCAGCCGGTACCTTGATGAGCTTCTTCTGACGGCGCAATTAGGGTTTTGACACGATTACAGATGACCTCTAGGCCATCAAGAAATTGATCCGCGCCATGATTAAAAGGCACGGACTGGCGTTCCAGGTGAATCAACGCTTTGGCCATCGCGTCGGGAGAGCGGTCTCCGTCACCGTTTAACATTGAAACCAATCCAAGAGAGGCCGCACGATGAGCGCGAAGCGTCTGCTCCATTCTCGGGGTCGAGCGTGGGATCAAAAGCGCGCGCTTATTAAACGACAGAATTTCGCAAAACGTGTTGTAGCCTCCCATTGCCACAATGCCGTCAGCCCGATCCATCAGAATTTCCATATTGGCGTTGAACGTAATCATTTGCACATCGGCAAGAACCGCAGCGCGTCTCTGAAAACGATGCCGGACCGCCTGAGCCATGAACGGGCCCATGACGATCACGACAGACTTCGACGGTCGCGGCTTTTGTTCAAGTGCGCTTAGCACCCAGTCGACTAATGTTTCACCGTCACCACCGCCGCCCGGCGTCACCAGCAGAAACGGATCTTCCGGCAAACTGACTGGCGCTTTTGCAATGTCAGGCACGGAGCGCCTGAGATAGCCGGTGTAGACCATCCGGTCGAAGCTTTCCCGGCTGACACCAAGTTCTGCGAGTGGATTACCCATAGAGGGGGTGCCAAAAACCCATAGCTCGGAGTACAGTTTCTCGAGATCACGAGGCGTGCCGCGCTTATCCCACTCTTTTCTTAAAATCACCGGATCATCGAGAATATCGCGTAGTCCAAGCACCGTGCTCACCCCGCCATCTTTTAACCGCTTCAGGGTAGCGATCACCTCACCTTTTAACCCTAATGGTTCTTTATCAACCAGAAAAAGATCGGGCGAAAACGTCTTCGCAGTCTGATCAAGAATTGAACTTCTTAATCTAAGGGTTTGGGATAGATCAATATGATCCGACAGCGACGTGTAGTCACCACCGCGAAGTTTTACGACTCCCGGAATACGCACAAAATCAACGCGACTTTTAAAATCAAAGCTTCCGATGATGGGCGATCCCGAAACAATCAGAACTCTAAGCCCTGCAAAATGGTCGACGAGGGCGTGCGCAATTGCTCGACACCGGCGCAAGTGGCCCAGACCAAACGAATCATGGCTGTAAATCAAAATTCGTTTTCCGTGAAGTGATGCGTCCATATTTTTTCTTTAAGTCACTTGGCCGAAGACACCATGATTTTGCCACTGGCCGTCGCTACTTCAACCATGTTCTGATTATCGCAAATGCAAGTGAGCTCAATTAGTCCGCCTTTGAATTTTGGCTTATCCTGTTTATTAATCACTTGCCAGGCGGCCCGCAATGTATCTCCCGGCCTGACAGGCGCTGTAAACTTACAATTATGCTCGAGATAAGCAATCGCCGTACCAGCGAAATAGAGTCCAACGGGCGCGGCGATAAAAGCGCTGGTAAAGGGGCCATGCAAAATCCTACCGCCAAATCTTGACTGCGCCGCAAAGGTTTCATCAACATGCAAAGGATTAAAGTCCCCAAACAGCCCGGCCGCTGTTACAAGATGAGTTTCGGTGATCGTAAGCGCGTAATCAAACTCGTCGCCAATGCTAACTTCATCGTAAAATTTTCCACTAGGAACTCGCATCAAAATACTCTCTTGAATCTTAAGCTTTGATTATAAACGGCGTTCTCGCCAAGTCTTAGTGTCCTTTTATTAAACTCGACGTTCTCAAAAAGAAGCAGAATAAGCCATCGGTACCTGACATATGAAAAAAAAATCGGTAGGATTAACGTTCTGATTTTTGGAGAAATCTTGTGTCTATTTTTGATGTTCAGTTAGAAAAAAATCGAGCTAATTTTGAGCCGTTATCGCCGGTGAGTTTTTTGAAGCGAGCCGCTCAAGTGGTACCTGACCATATTGCGATCATCCATGGTAGAAGGCGTTATACCTATAAATCATTTCTGGACCGATCATATCGGCTCGCGAACGCGCTGAGCAGTCGAAACATTGCCGCCGGAGACTGTGTCGCTATCATGGGCGCGAACACCCCGGAGATGCTCGAGGCTCACAATGCAGTACCCATGATTGGGGCGGTGCTGAACTCACTCAACATCAGGCTCGACCCGCAAACAATTGCGTTCATTCTTGACCATGGTGAGGCGAAAGTCCTCCTCACTGACTGCGCATTCTCATCCGTTGTTAAAGACGCATTAGCGCTTATTGATCGGGAGATTTTGGTCATCGATATCGATGACTCCGAGAGTGAAGGCGGCGAGCGACTGGGCGAGATGACCTACGAAGAATTTATTGAGTCTGTCTCAGGGGAATTCTCAAGCGAACAACCGACCGACGAATGGCAGGCGCTTTCGTTGCTTTACACTTCTGGCACCACAGGAAACCCCAAAGGATGTGTTTATCACCATCGAGGCGCCTACCTTAACGCGATCGGCAATATGACCACGATGGGTCTCAATCGGAATTCGGTTTACCTTTGGACATTGCCCATGTTTCACTGCGATGGATGGACATTTACATGGGCGGTTACCGCGGCAATGGGTACTCATGTATGCCTTCGCGCTGTTGAACCCAAAGCCGTGTTTGACTCAATCTCAGAGAATTCTGTAACCCACATGTGTGGCGCGCCAATTGTGATGAATCTTCTAGCGAACGCACCAAGGGAGATGAAAACACCCTTCTCCCAAACCGTTGAAATCGCAACCGGCGGGGCTGCACCGCCTTCCGCCGTCATTGAGGCGATGGAGGCGGACGGTTTTCATGTGACTCATCTCTACGGTCTCACTGAAACTTATGGCCCGGCAACTGTTTGCATTCCGCAAGACGACTGGCAGACGCTTCCGCTGCAACAGCGCTCAGGACGCATGTCAAGACAAGGCGTGCATTACACGACGCTGGAAAATGCCAGTGTTAAGCATCCCAATACAATGGCTGATGTCCCATGGGATGGAGAAACGTTTGGCGAAGTAATGGTTCGAGGCAACACAGTCATGAAAGGTTACCTCAAGAATACCGAGGCGACTGATGATGCATTTTCCGGGGGTTGGTTCCACAGCGGAGATATCGCGGTTAGGCATGCAGATGGCTACATTGAAATTAAAGACCGTTCGAAGGACATTATCATTTCAGGAGGGGAGAATATTTCAAGTCTCGAAGTTGAAGAGGTTTTATTCCGCCACCCAAAAGTTCTGGAGGCAGCAGTCGTTTCAAAATCAGATGAAAAATGGGGCGAAAGCCCATGCGCATTTATTACCCTTCGCGAGGGCGAGGCCGCAACCGCAGAGGAGATTATGACGTTTTGTCGCGATAATATGGCTCACTATAAAACGCCGCGTACCGTGGTCTTTTGTGATCTACCCAAGACTTCTACAGGAAAAATTCAAAAATTTGTTCTTAGAGATCAGGCAGAAAATTTGTAGCGACTGGAAGGCATGAAACTGCCTCTATCTATTTAGGGTCAGTGTTAGTCTGTAATTAAATCATCAGACCGGATGACCCCATCGCTGAGAATCTCGCAACGCAGGCCGCCCTTATGGGTTAACTGCTTAACAAGTTCAGGAATCTGCAAAAGATTTTGCAGATAAGCGCACGGCTCG
>SHBR01000062.1 GCA_004212795.1 Candidatus Thioglobus sp. | reverse complement strand
GGGCTATTGATCAGTCTGCGTGTAATTTTGATTACTCTTGTAATAAAGGCTTTTGCCCCAGCTTTGTTTCCGTTATTGGTGCAAAAAGAAAAACCGGATCACGCGCGAAAACGACACAACGCCTCTCAAAATCCGTTTTACCGGAGCCAGACGTTGTAACGCTCCGTGATCAATACAGTATTATTTTAAACGGCGTCGGGGGAACTGGAATTGTGACCATTGGTGCCATTGTCGGGATGGCGGCCCATATAGCCAAAATGGGCTGCTCTGTGCTTGATATGGCAGGGCTCGCTCAAAAAGGGGGAGGGGTCACTAGTCACATTATTCTTGCCGAGAACCCTCAGCACATCAGTGCTACGCACGTGGCCGATGGCGGCGCTGACCTTCTTTTGGGCTGCGATCTTGTTGTGTCCGCATCGTCGGATACCCAGAAAAAGTTGAGCGAGCGCACGCGGTCTGTTGTCAATACGCATCAGATGATGAACGGCGAGTTCATTCAGCAGCCCGATCAGAGCTTTCCGTTGGAAAGTTTATTGTCAGCCGTTCGTAACGCTTCGGGCTCGTTAACGTCAATTCCGGCCACCGAGCTGGCGACAGCTGTTTTTAGCGATACCATGAGCGCCAACATGATTATGCTGGGTCATGCTTATCAGGCGGGAGCGGTGCCGATTCCTCGCGGGGCGATTAAAAAAGCGATTGAGTTGAATGGAAGATCGGTCGCGATGAATCTTGCAGCTTTTGAGCTCGGCCGGGAAGTTCAAAACGACCCGACGAAAATCACCCCATTAATTTGTAAAGATGAGAATGATCAGAGAGGTCTCGATGATTCCCTGTCAACGCTTATCCTGCGACGCAAAGAGTGGCTTGAAAAATCGCACGGTTTTGATGCGGCCAAACAACTGGAAAACTGGTTTAACCGTTTTGGCGATTGGCTCGATTGCAAACAACTAGATGATCAATTTTTGCGAAAAGAGTTTGTTGAAAGCGCTTTTCATGTGCTTTATGACAAGGATGAATACGAAGTTGCGAGACTCTACGTTCGCCCTGAATTTAAAAAGAATCTGGAATCCGAGTTTGAAAAGGGCTACCGTTTAAGAGTGCATTTATCGCCACCGCTTTTGTCCAAAATCGATACTGTCTCGAAGCGACCTATTAAACGAAGTTTTGGACCGTCTATTTTTTTGGTATTCAAATTATTGAGCGCATTAAGAAAGGTGCGCGGAACATGGTTTGACCCGTTTCGGGGGTCTCAAGAGCGACAAATTGCACGCTCGTTAAAGAGCGAATTTGAGCAAACGCTTGAGTTTTTGTGTTCTCAGGAGATCAACAGCGAGAGCCTTGAGCAAGTTCTCGAAATAGTTCAGTGGCCAAGAAAGGTTCGAGGTTATGGCATTGTGCGCCAAGGGGCTTTCGAGTCAGCATTGCGCGAGTGGCTTGCACTTCGCGACGGTTTTAACAGTTCCAAAAAAAGCGAAGCGACTCAGCGGGCAGCCTAAAAAAGATTGAACTAATCCTGTCAGCGGTGCCGGGCGGGTCGTGGCAGCGTGTTAAACGGCTTGGTGTTGCCGAAAAAATTCTTTAAATTGATTAACTGTTTTTGTAATCGCTTTTTCGTCGATATCGAGATGGGTCACCAGTCGGATTGGATTACTGTCAACTGTCAGGATGATGCCTTGCGCCCGCATAAAACCGGATAGCTGATCGATCGTCCTAGACGGAGTTGAGATGAAGACCATATTGGTACGCTGTATCGCGGGTTGAACGTTGATCTCCTGAATCTGCTCCAACTCATCCGCTAGCATCTGCGCTAATTCGTGATCGACCGCGAGTCGGTTTATATGATGATCAAGCGCATAAATACCAGCGGCTGCAAGAATGCCGGCTTGACGGGTACCGCCGCCCAACATTTTTCGCCATCGCCTGGCTTTCGAAATAAATGGAGTATTTCCAGCCAATATACTGCCGATAGGACTACCGAGACCTTTTGAAAGGCAGGCCGACACTGAATCAAAATGCCCGGAGATCTCCTTAACAGGCACTCCTGTTTTAACCGCGGCATTGAAAAGGCGTGCGCCATCAAGATGGAATTTCAGACCATTTTTCCGTGCAAGTGAACACGCGTTTTGCAAGTAATTGCTAGTTAAAGGCGTTCCTAGAAATGTATTTTCCAGACAGAAAAGTTTAGTGACCGCCAAATGAAAGTCATCGGGCTTTATCGCGGCTTGAACCGTTTCGAGGTTGAGCGTCCCATCCGGCTGATTCTCAATGGGTTGTGGTTGCACGCTTGCGAGAACGGCGCCACCCCCGGCTTCTTCCAGGTAAGCGTGAGAGCGCATTCCGGCGATGTACTCCTCTCCACGTTGGCAGTGGGTCAGGATTGCCAGGAGATTTCCCTGGGTCCCGCTCGTCACAAAAAGGCCAGCCTCTTGTCCCAATATTTCGGCCGCCTTATGCTCAAGTTCATTTACACAGGGATCGTCACCATAAACATCATCACCGACCAAAGCGCCCGCCATCGCTTGACGCATGGCGGCTGTCGGTTGGGTGACGGTGTCGCTTCGAAAGTCGATAGTGGTATCCAATGATTTGACCTCAGGGCTTTGCAATTAGATGCGGTGAATCGACCGAACCATACTTATTAAGGTGAATGAACCTTATAATGTTCGAATTGTGCCAGAAATTCAGATCAACCTGTAGGGGGTTGGCATCAGCGATCGGAATAATTCAAAAAATGAAGCGGTCAGAAAAAATTAAAGTCGGTGTCGTTGGGGTCGGCTACCTTGGTTCGATTCACGCGCGAATCTACAGTCGCATGCCGGATGTGGTGTTGGTCGGTGTGGTCGATGTTGATGCTGGTGCTGCGAAACGTGTTGCTGATGAGGTTAAATGCGAGGTGCTCGAATCGGTCGAGGCGTTAAGCGATCGTGTCGACGCGGTCAGTATCGTTGTGCCCACTTCGCTTCATCGCGAAGTCTCTGAGCCGTTTTTAAAAGAAAAGATCCCCGTTTTGTTGGAAAAACCGGTCGCCCATACGATTGAGGATGCAGAAGCGATCACGTCGCTTGCCCGAACGAAAGACACACTTCTTCAGATCGGTCATCTGGAGCGATTTAACGCGGGTGTGATCCGACTTGCACAGGAATTAACGAGCCCTCGGTTCATTGAGGTACATCGCCTCGGGACCTTTACCACCCGGGCGACTGATGTTGATGTTGTTACCGATCTGATGATTCATGATATTGATATTGTGTTATCGCTCGTGCCTTCGGAATTGAGGTACGTGTCTGCAGTTGGCGCGAGAGCCGTAACCGAGCACGTTGATATTGCGAACGCAAGGCTTGAATTTGAAAATGGGGCAATAGCCAATGTCACGGCAAGTCGGATTTCGGCAAAAAAATTTCGAAGGATCAGGGTGTTTTCAGACTCTTCGTATTTGGCTCTAAATTTTGAGGATCAGCAGATTGATATCTCGAAACCGGGCCCTAAAACGGGCGAAAGTGAGTTTGCACCCATCGTTTCCGATTCTATTGCTGTAGAACAAAAACCTCCGCTCGATGCTGAACTCGAAGATTTTATTGCTTGCGTTCGTTCGGGCCGGGCGCCTGTCGTTAGCGGTGAGGCAGGCTTGCGGGCGCTTAGGGTCGCCCATGAGGTGGGTCAGCGCATTGATGAGTCTCTTCTTTTTAAAGATTAGACCGACTTAACGTCAATAAGGTTTCGTATTTTTGCGGTGATCAGCGTTGGGCGAAAAATTATAATGATTCAGAACTCTTCTAATCTAGTCGAGACCCAAGTGCTCGCGATATCGGGCGTCCTACGCGCCGCCAGAATCGTTCAAGACCTGGCGCGGCGTGGCCGTACTCAGTCAGAGCACTTTCGATGCGCTTTGGTAAGCGTTGGGACTGTTGATGAATCTGACGCAAAGAAAGCGTTAGGAGGAATCGATAGTCTTGTCTTCGGGCTGGATGATTTGACCCAAAAACAACCTGATGCTTTTTTAATGGAGCGGGTTCGTTACGCGACGGCCTTACTGGATTTGGCGAAGACCCTTGGTAAGTCGCCGGAAGCATCGGGGCAAATTGGAAAAGTTTTGGCTGAGCTTCCGGACCATTTAGATGGGGCAGAGCCCGATTCCCTCGAATCTATCGGGGCGCTCGCCGATGTCTATACTTCGAATTTGAGCGATCTAACACCCAAGATTTTAATTAAAGGCGAACAACGATTTTTGGAAGACCCTTCTTTGGTTGAAAAAGTTCGCGCAATTTTGCTGGCAGGGGTACGTGCGGCGTATTTGTTCTCGCAAGCAGGCGGTCGAAAATGGCACCTTTTTGTTTATCGAAAAAAATTCGCGGCGGTGGCGGCACAATTAAAACACAACGGGTCCTAATGGTTAAGTTGGATGGGAATCCTGAGACCCAAAGGAAAGCGAAAGCTTGATCGAATGAGATTCTGTTTGGACACCCGAAGGCCCAAAGATTTTTTCAGTGATTGTTGCTTCCAGATTCGTATCTACCAGAATCACAGTGCTGGCTCGGGTTCCGTACTGCTTGCCACGCGCGAAGATAACCCGCTTTAAATGATCGGTTGGATCTTTAAGTGATTTCACGCTGTCCAGGGGGCTTGAATCCGTTAGAAAGCTAAAAAGGGCTGACTGCAATTTATTTTGATGAGTGTTTGAGTCAATGATGGTCTTGAACTTTCTTTTGCCAAATTGGGTTTTGGGCCAGACGGTTTCAGGCGTGTGATTGCTGAGCGTTTTTACTCCTTCGGTTAACTTTTCGGTGAGGGGGCTGGTGTTGGAGATAATGCCAAGGCGCTTGATACTGCCCGTAATCAAATTAAACCCGCCATATCTATAATCGTGTTGAAGATCTCCGGTTTTAGTTGCTCCAAGGATTTCGGGATCTTGCTCGAGAAATTTACGAACTAAATCGCCTCGTGATAATGCGCCTGGACTAGAGGCGACTGAATTGCTTCGACAGTTTGTTAATGCGGCAAAACGACCGTCGGTTGATAGACCTAGCCAAGCGCCTCCGGCGGATAGATCTTTGCCTGCGACAAATGGAACGGGAGCGTCCCAGATATGAATTCCTACCGAGGGTCGCGCAAAATATTCATCACGGTTGGCTGCAACGATGAAAGGGAAGTCGGTGTGGCAGTTGAGTGCGACTGCGACGAAACACATTAGCGAAAGGCGACGAGATTAGGTGTTGAGCCCGCGTGCAGCCTAAGACTGCAAAGGGCGGTAAACTACACCGATACGTCCGATAATTTGAATTTCAATAGCTGCGGTGGCGGCGCAAAGGTCTGTTAATGCATGTTTTTTGTCTGCCTTAGCTATTGCTGGAAGACGAATTTTAACGAGTTCGTGTTGCGTAAGCGCATTTTCAAGTTCATTTTTTACGGCTGCCGTAACGCCGGCGGAGCCGACGGTCACGATGGGTTTGAGATGATGAGCGAGTCCGCGAAGGCGGTTGAGCTCTTTTCCCTTAAGTTCCATCCTAAACTCCTGGACGCGTTGAAGATCTAACGAAGATTAACACTGAAGACTTATGGGAACGAAAAGATCAGCTAAAAGCCACGCGTGGAATCAACGCCAAAACAAGGATATTTATGTCCGCCAGGCGCGGGCTCGTTCATTGCGTTCGAGGTCGGTGTTCAAGCTGGAGCAGATTGACCAAAAGGAAAGGTTATTTAGACCAGGTTTTAACGTGCTTGATCTTGGTGCAGCACCTGGCGGGTGGAGTCAGTACGCAGCTTCCAAAGTTGGGGGTAGTGGCCAGGTAATTGCGCTTGATCGACTTGAAATCGACCCGATTCCAGGGGTAAACGTAATTCTTGGCGATTTTTTGGATTCACCTGTTGTTGCGGAATTAAATGATATTCTTTCAAAAATGACGCTTAATCTTGTAATTTCAGATATGGCCCCCAACTTAACGGGTATAAAAGAAGTAGATCAGCCAGCCATGGGAAATCTGGTAGCGATGAGTGCTACATTTGCATCACAGCATTTGAGTGAGCAAGGGGTGTTCGTTACAAAGTTTTTTGAAGGAGCGGAGGCTCAAAACGTGAAAAAAACAGTTGCTCAATTGTTCTCTGAGGTTCGAGTTAGAAAACCGGATGCTTCTCGCCCGAAAAGCGCCGAGAATTACATCGTGGCTCGTCGCCCAATTAAAGCACGTATTTGAGCGCCATTGTTTTTAGCGGCAAAAAATCTCACAATCCCATCATCGATTCGCTTGCACTCACTTTCACTACCCTTACACAATTTTAGTTTCAATTCGATAAATTTATGAATAATCTCACCAAAAACCTCGTTATCTGGCTTGTTATCGCCATGGTTCTAATGGCGGTATTTAATAACTTCGCGCCACAAGATTCCCGCACGGGACAGGAGATTGATTATTCGGTCTTCCTCGATGAAGTGGAAAGAGGTGCTGTTGACCAGGTGACGATCAGCGGAGACACGATCTATATCACCGGTCGAAACGGCGAGAAATATGTAACTTATTCTCCGGGCGATCCGGGGCTCGTCAATGATTTGCTGAAAGCGGATATTGCAATTAAAGCGCAAAAAGAAGAGGGACCATCATTGTTGATGCAAATCTTCATCAGCTGGTTTCCGCTCCTTTTGCTTATCGGGGTTTGGATCTTTTTCATGCGGCAAATGCAAGGAGGCGGAGGTCGCGGGGCAATGAGCTTTGGAAAGAGTAAAGCGCGATTACTGACCGAAGACAAAAACAACATTACGTTTGAAGATGTGGCTGGCGTTGACGAAGCCAAGGAAGAGGTCGGCGAATTAGTTGAGTTTTTGCAAGATCCTTCTCGTTTTCAAAAGCTCGGCGGGCGTATTCCGCGAGGCGTGTTGATGACGGGGAGTCCGGGTACCGGTAAAACGCTATTGGCCAAGGCGATCGCTGGTGAGGCGAAAGTGCCATTCTTTACAATTTCGGGTTCAGACTTTGTTGAGATGTTTGTTGGAGTCGGTGCCTCTCGGGTTCGAGACATGTTTGAGCAGGCCAAGAAACACTCGCCTTGCATTATTTTTATCGACGAGATTGATGCCGTTGGCCGGCAGCGTGGCGCCGGGCTCGGGGGTGGTCACGACGAGCGAGAACAAACCCTTAACCAGTTATTGGTCGAGATGGATGGTTTTGAGGGGCACGAGGGCATTATTGTGATCGCAGCAACCAATAGACCCGATGTGCTCGATCCTGCGTTGCTTCGACCCGGACGTTTTGATCGCCAGGTGCACGTGCCGCTTCCCGACATTCGGGGCCGGGAGGCCATTCTTAAAGTCCATATGCGCAAGGTGCCAATGGATAAAGACGTGGATCCCGCCATTATTGCTAGGGGTACGCCCGGTTTTTCCGGTGCCGATCTCGCTAATCTGGTGAATGAAGCTGCGCTTTTTGCAGCGCGAGCCAATCGCCGGAAAGTTGCAATGGAGCAGTTCGAGCTCGCCAAAGACAAGGTCATTATGGGCGTGGAACGCCGATCAATTGTAATGCCGGAGGAGGAGCGTCTTAATACGGCCTATCACGAGTCGGGTCACACCGTCGTGGCGAAGGTGCTGGCTAAAAATACGGACCCTGTTCACAAGGTGACCATTATCCCTCGGGGGCGGGCGTTAGGGGTAACGATGCAGTTGCCCGAAGAAGACCGATACAGTCATAACCGGGATCACCTGCTTGCCAGAATTGCGGTGCTGATGGGGGGGCGGATTGCCGAAGAAGTGTTCATGGATCAAATGACAACCGGCGCCTCTAATGATTTTGAACAGGCCACAAGTCTTGCTCAAAATATGGTGCAGCGTTGGGGGATGAGTGATTCATTAGGTCCACGGGTCTATGGGGACAATGAATCTGAAGTCTTTTTAGGTCGTGATATGGGAACCCAAAGAAATATTAGTAATTCGACCGCTGAGCAAGTCGATAACGAAGTCAGTCGGATAATCGGCGAGCAATACACTCGCGCCCGCGATATTATTGAGTCTCATCGTGACGTGATAGAAGTAATGACGCATTCTCTGATGGACTGGGAGACTCTTGAGTCAGATCAAATCGATCAGATCATGAGGGGTGAATCACCGCGACCGCCGAGCTCGAACGACTCGACCGGTAAGTCAGACGATGATAGCGGAAAGAGCTCTGAGCGACCCGATATTAAGCCTAAAATGGATTCTCCTGCCGGCGATTCGGCCTAGGAACTAGCGGACGCCGTTAGTGCGCGGTGCCCGCTCATGAATGAGTGGCTAGCGTCTTCCGAGCGCGCTCGGATTATGGGGATTGTTAATGTCACCCCGGATTCCTTTTCAGATGGGAATCAGTTCCTGTCCCATGATCTCGCCATTGCTCATGGACACGCTTTGTTCGAAGCCGGTGCAGATGTTATTGATGTCGGTGGCGAATCGACCCGACCTGGATCAATTGTCATTTCGGTTGAAGAAGAGATTAGGCGTGTTATTCCAGTCGTGCGTGCACTTGTAGAAGACGGGATCC
>SHBR01000061.1 GCA_004212795.1 Candidatus Thioglobus sp. | reverse complement strand
TCCTACGACCGTGTCGGGATAAGCAATCAATCTATTATCTTGCTCGCGACTGAACACAACACTCGCAAGAAACTCAACATTTACCTGATGCACAATACCTGTTGATGGGGGCACCACTTGAAAGTCGCTAAACGCAGATTGCCCCCATCGCAAAAACGCGTACCGCTCAGCGTTCCTCGAATACTCTAGCGCCGAATTGTTTTGTAACGCCCCACGATTGCCAAAATGGTCCACCATAACTGAGTGATCGATGACCAAATCAGCCGGCGATAACGGATTGACCTTCGAAGAGTCACCTCCAAGTTCGGCAACCGCCTCTCGCATCGCTGCCAGGTCAACTACCGCCGGCACGCCCGTAAAATCCTGCATGAGCACTCGAGCCGGGCTAAACGCTATCTCTGTTGACGGGAGGGATTCAGGAGTCCAACTTGCAAGCACCTCGACGTCGTCAGAGGTCACGCTAATACCATCCTCTGTTCGGAGTAAATTCTCAAGCAGAATCTTTAGGGTAATAGGCATTCCGGTAAGATCAAAGCGCTCGCCAAGCAGATCAAGAGCATGAATCTCATAATTTTTTCCGTTGACCTCTAGGGTCGTCTTTGTGCCAAAAGTATTTTTAACTGACAACGGCGAGCTCTCCATTTACAAAAGTGTTCATTAATCTCAAAGATTTTATCAAAATAACCTGTACGCTCTTTCGATCGACTGGCGGTCGTTTAAAAATTACACCAACTCGGGGCGGACAAACGCTTTCAGCTGCTCTTCATCAAGCACCTGGACACCGAGCGCTAACGCTTTTTCAAGCTTGGAACCCGGATCAGCACCCGCGACTAGATAATCGGTTCGCTTCGAAACACCGGCGCTTACCTTAGCTCCCTGCTCAATCAGCCATTGACGGGCTTGATCACGACTCATTGAAGACAAAGTGCCTGTAATAACAACTGTTTTATCTTTAAAAACGCCTGTCGGATTGAACTGAGTGGGGGTCGTATCCCAGAAAATACCGTGCTTTATAAGCGAATTAATAATTAAAACATTATGATTTTGATCAAAAAATCGGCGAATCCCACCAGCAACGACTGGCCCCACATCAGAAACCGCTTCAAGCGCGTCGATTGAACTTTTCATCAGAGTCTCCAGCGAACCAAAAGAACTTGCAAGCGTTTCAGAGGTAGTCTCCCCGACCTGCGGGATCCCCAGAGAATACAGGAACCGCGGCAAAGTGGTTGCTCGACTTTTTTCAAGCGCACTGATCAGATTGGCTGCAGACTTCTCACCCATTCTGTCTAGCTTTGCAAGCTCTGATTGAGTCAAAGTGAATAGGTCGGCAGCAGAGCGGATCCGCCCATTATCGACAAGCTGCTCAATCAATTTCGATCCCATACCTTCAACATCAAGGGCTTTTCTTGAGACAAAATGTTTTATGGATTCCTTGACTTGTGCCGAACAAGACAGTCCCGCGCTACAGCGTCGAATAATCCCTCCCGCATCAACGGGCGCTTCTGAACCACATACCGGGCAATGCTCAGGAAAACGATAACGTTTGGCGTTCTTTTTTCTCCTGTCCTTGATAACAGAAACTACCTCGGGGATAACATCTCCAGCTCTGCGAATCACAACCGTGTCGCCTTCACGAACATCGAGTCGATCGATCTCCGCCGCGTTATGCAAAGTGGCATTTGATACCGTCACCCCGCCGACAAAAACTGGCTCCAATCGTGCAACTGGCGTTAACGCGCCGGAACGACCCACCTGAATTTCAATCACTTTAACTTGGGTTGTCTCCTCTTGTGCAGGAAATTTATGCGCCATTGCCCAACGAGGAGCACGGGAAACAAATCCAATACGCTCCTGATCCTGAAAGGAGCTGACCTTATAAACAACCCCATCAATCTCGTAATCGAGAGTCGCTCGAGCTTCTAGAATCTCTTCATAATAGGCTAGACATTGATCGACACCTTGAACCTCGCGACTGATTGAATTAACGGGCAAGCCGATATTTTTGAAAAAATCCAGAAGATCATTTTGATTATCGGGTCGCGAAGCACCACTTAAAGTGCCAAGGGCATAACAGAAAAAAGACAGCGGTCTTTGAGCGCAAACCTTGGGGTCAAGCTGGCGAAGGCTGCCCGCAGCCGCATTTCTCGGGTTCGCGTATAACTTCTCGCCTATTATCCTCTGCTGATCGTTCAAACGATTAAATCCGGCCACAGGCATAAATACTTCCCCACGCACTTCCAGCTCACGCGGCGAATCTTCACCTACTAGCCGAAGCGGAATTGAGGAAATGGTTCTTGCATTTGATGTCACGTCCTCGCCATTACGCCCATCTCCGCGAGTCGCGGCACGCGTTAGTTTTCCATTCTCATAACGCAGGCTAATTGCGAGACCGTCAATTTTAGGTTCCGCCATGTAAGTCATCAATGTCCGACCTGCGCCCTCCCGACAACGACGATCAAAATCCAACAACTCGTCATCTGAAAAGGCATTCTGGAGAGAAAGCATTGGCACTTGATGCACTACCGTTTCGAACCGATCAAGCGGCATCCCGCCAACCCTTTGCGTTGGAGAATCCTCAGTGATGAGATCAGGGCGGTCTTTCTCAAGCGCCTGGAGATCCTGTAACAGCTTATCGAAATGTGAATCCGGAACCCCCGGCGCATCAAGTACGTAGTATTGATAGCTATGCGCTTCGATCTCCTCACGGAGCGCTTTAATCCTCTTAACTTCCGATGCGTTTTTCTTTTTGACCATACCGCTTAGAAAAGTCGTCTTGCCTCGTCAGAACCAGGATCAATTCCGTATTTCTTCATAGAACCCTCGAGGGATCTAATCTGGCGGCGAATCGCGTCGAAATGGGCTTCATTAATTGCTTCCCCTTCCGGATCCGTCAGCGTGCCATCAATTTCAACGCAAATGTACTGGGCGACAGATACTAAATCTGAAAATGTCACCGAAGGTCGCGCCACACGCGGCACATTCATATATAAAACCAAACCGCGTAGAACCCCAGATTCGAGATCTTCATAACTAAACGATCCACTTTCTGATCGATTCGTTAGGCTGAACCGGCTAACGCCAGTGCGCGCATCAAAAAGGTGGTAAAGATCATCTTTTCCCAAACGCATACCCGCGCGATCCAGTGCTCGCGAAACATCGACACCTTGAAACCCTGTTCCGGGTTTGGGCTCGATGTGGATGACAGCAACTAAATCAAACTGTTCACAAAAACGTGCAAGTCGCGCTGCTTCAGGGAGTGCTTCTTCGATTGACATATCAAAATTTATGGGTCGCCCCAGCGACTCGGCCATCTGGTAAGCGAGGTTGTTAAACCGGGTCAACTCAGACTCATTAGTAACACTTCCCCGCGTCGCCATCTGAAGGCTCAGAATTAAATCGGAAAAAACTTCGTCGGATTGAGCGCTGGTTAGGTCAAGCCACGCGTTTCCAGGCTCGGTGCGGCCATGCACTGCCCGAGGCCTTTCAAGTGTGATCTCATGCTCACGAAACACTGAGAGCGCAAGATCTCGAGTCACGACCCCCTCCCCCGGCAAACGAACCCAATAGTCGATCTTGAGCGGCTGTGGACTGGAATCTATCGGAAGCGAGTGGTTATCAACCGAATTTGCATCATGCGTGTCAACGCCTGTCTTTGAACCTAACCCTCGATCGATAATAGGGGTAGATTGACTCTCATCGCCTGGCGCAAAATTTCCCGAAGGCATCAAAGACGGCTCACGCTGAGAGAGGCGAGCCGCTAATCCGCGCGGTTTTAACCGTTCGATAGATCCAACAAACGTGCGCTTGACAGCTGCCAATGATTGACCCGCCCAGCTTTTAAGGGGCGCGAAGATCTTTTTGCGACTCTCCTCAGTTTGCATCAGTGATACCGCGGCCACAATTAGTAAGGCCGAAATTCCCATGATAATTAAGGCAATTTGTAGACTCATGATTAGATTGCCGCCAACTTCACCGCCTCATCGATATCTACCGAAACGATAGACGAAACACCGGGCTCGCCCATCGTAACACCCAGTAAAACATCTGCGGATTCCATCGTAATCTTGTTGTGGGTAATAACGATTAACTGGGACACTTCGGCGAGAGATCTCAACGTCTTGCAATAACGCTCAACGTTACGATCATCAAGTGGAGCATCAACTTCATCGAGGATACAGAACGGCGCGGGGTTCAAGCGAAAGAGCGAGAACAGTAAGGCCACCGCCGTCAGTGCTTTCTCACCACCCGATAACAGATGAATCGTACTATTGCGTTTGCCTGGCGGCCGCGCCATTACGGTCACTCCAGCGGTTAAAAGATCTTCTTCGGTCAGTTCCAATACGGCGCTCCCGCCACCGAACAGGCTTGGGAAAAAATCGGTAAACCCGTTGTTGAGTTCGTCAAATGTCGCCTTGAAACGATCTTTGGTCTCACGATCTATCTTTCGAATAACACCCGACAGTGTCTCCAGCGCTTCCACTAAATCAGCATGCTGCGCATCCAAATACTCTTTCCGTTCAGCTTGCTCTTCATATTCCTCGATGGCGACCAGATTGACAGGGCCGATATTCAATATTTTCTGCGCAAGTTTCTCGGATCGCTCATACCAATCGGCTTCGTTTGCTGTATCCGGTAATCCAGAGATTAATTCGTCAAGATCATATTTATCGACACTCGCCTGTTCAGAGAGCGTCTCGAGACGAACGGCAACCTCTTGCCCCTTGAGCTTCTCATCCTGAAGAAGATCTCGAGCGACAGCAACCTCCTGCTCCCGCTCAGACAAAGACGAGTGACGATCTCGAATTTGGGTCTCGATGGAAGAATGATCGTGTCTGCCGACAGCGAGCGCTGTTTCGGCTTCTGTTTTCTGGTTAAGCAAAATCTGCAGGCGCTCTCCCAATGCGATATCCGGTTGATCGCCTGATTGGATAAGCCGCTCGAGCTCATCATACCGCCTCTTCATGCGCTCGCTCTGAGCATTAAGGCGTTGGAGGCTGGCCTGATGGGACTCAAGAGAGGCTTGGCTGTGCTGCAAAGCTAGTTCAATTTGATGCCGGTCATCGCGAGCCTGCTGAACCGCGAGTCGAGCCTGCGAAAGATTTTGACTCAAATTATCTTTCTCGCTCAAGAAGGCATTTCGCTGCCGCTCGAGCTCGCCGCTCTCGTCTTCTGCAATCGCAAAATGACGTCGCGCATCACTAAGATCTGCCCCGGTCTTACTCAATTCAGAAATTATGTCGTCGGTCTCGACTTGCATTTGTTGACGACGCGCTTCAATCTGGTCGAATCGGGCCTGCTTGTCTGAAAGAGTTTGTCTTAGGGATTGAAAGGCTTCCCTAATTTTTAAGGTATCCACCTGAAACAGCTCCTGTTGCGTTTCAAGCGTCTTGAGATCATTCCTGAGCTGATCGACTTCACGTTCATGTTCAGCGACTTGTTGCACTTTTTGAGGCACTTCATTCTGAAGTCGCGTCATCTCCTCCTCGCGTTGCAGCAAGCCCTCCGAAGCCCCTGTCTCGCCGGCCACTTGAGCCCAGTTTTTCCCGATCAAAACCCCGGAGCGGGTCACAATGCTTTCCGATGGAGCTAGCTCAGAACGACGCGCTAGCGCCTCTTCTAGAGTTTCCGCGGTATAGATGCCATGTAAAAAAGGTAAAAGATCATAACGATCGCATTCGACGTGAGACAGAAGTTCTCCAACTTCGGCGACATGGCGATCAGAACTTGATTCGATCAGAAATAAACTTTGTGTTGGCAGATCAGACTCGTCCACGAGCGAACCCTTGAGATCACTCACACCAAGCCCCGTTACGCGTTGACCCAGAACTGCATCCGCTGCCCTCTCCCATCCACTATTAACCCGAACCTCACTTGCCAAGACCGAAGCATGAGCCAAACCTCGGCGCTTCAACCAGTGTTCATAATCCTCATTTCGATCTCGCGAATCGGTCTGAAGATCCAGTAATGACTGGAGACGGCTACGCGCCGCGACCATAACCTGTCGCTCCTGATCGAGTATCTGGGCCTTGGATTCAAGATCTTCTCGTTGAGAGCTAATTTTTCGAATCGCCTCGTCTAATCGCTCTTCGGATTCCTTCAGTTCAACACTTTTTGCCTCAGAATCTGCTCGGGCTTTCTCAATCTCAAGCGTTTCTTCTTCTTGTAATAACGAAGTGACTTCTTCGTCCAGTCGGGCAAGTCGCTCCTGAGCCTTAGCATCAACGGTCTCGAGCTGTTCGATTCGCGTTTTTTGAACTTCCTGATCCTTGAAAGGCGTGCTGACTCGCTGGGAAAAATCGCCCCAACGATGCTGCCAATTCTCGAATTTCTCTTCCCCTTCGCTTTGATCCCTAATGGCACGATCAAGAATCTCGCTTTGCTGCATGCGCTGCGGCGTCAAGCGGGAGACCTCGTTTTCTAGCTCAGATATCTTTTGCTCATCGTGGAGATGCTCAGACCCCAATTCGCCAATTGTAATCTCGAGCCGCTCAAACTCCGCGCGCTGTTGTTCGCCCGTCTCTTTCGCATGCTCAATCGCCTGTTCAACTGAAGCCACCTCTGCTCCGGCAGCATAGAAAGCAGCTTGAAGATCATTCACCCGCTGTTGCACACTTAACTCATCAGATCGAAGTGCTTCTATCTGGCTCTCAAGAGTCCGTTGTTGGACAAGATAGCCTTCTACCGCCGTTTGTGCACGCGATGTATCCCCAGACTGCTTTTCTACTAGTTTTTTTTGATTGAGATATCTTAGGGCCATTAACTGTCCATTGGTTTCTCTCTCTTCCTCTTTCAGCTTCGTATATCGGCGTGCGGCCTGGGACTGTCTCTGCAATCTCCGAAGCTGTAAATCAAGCTCTTTTCTAATGTCGTTTACCCGGTCCAGATTCTCACGAGTGTGGCGCATTCGGGTCTCTGTTTCGCGCCGTCGATCCTTGTAGTGAGAAATGCCCGCGGCCTCCTCGACAAAATTCCTAAGATCTTCAGGTTTCGCTTCAACAATACGACTCACCATACCTTGCTCGATGATGGAGTAGGATCGATGACCTAAGCCGGTGCCACGAAACAGATCTGTAATGTCTCGGCGCCGACACAACGCCTTATTGAGCGAATATTCTGAAGTACCGTCTCGAGATAACGTGCGTCTTACTGAGATTTCGCTGAAACGGGCATAAGCCTGCGCGCTTTTCCCATCTGTATTATCAAACACGAGCTCAACCGAAGCCTTACCGACAGGTTTGCGCGCTTCTGAACCATTAAAGATCACATCGGCCATGCTATCGCCGCGAAGTTTACGGGCTGAACTCTCACCCATAACCCATCGAACAGCATCGATTACATTAGATTTTCCGCAGCCATTTGGGCCAATTATCCCAGTCAGGTCAGCCGGAATCGTGATTGTCGTGGAATCAACAAAAGACTTAAACCCTGACACGTTAATTTTTTTTAGGCGCATTAAGAAGAAATTAGCAACAAGTGAACGAGCCGATAGCAGACTTTCCCTCTGCTCTTTCTCCCGATCCTGAAGATCGAAACAAGAAAAAAACCATGTAATGATGAAGCCGCTTAAACTGACGTGGATTATATCGGAACTGGCGCGGTTGTAGACCCCCTAAAAACGCTAACTACGATTCAACAGGAGCCGTCGCGCGAATCGATTCCCGCTGAGCAAACTGTTCGAGCCACTCGTTTAAGCCTTCGTGATGACGACGCCAATCAAGATCAGCAAAGCGAAAATCGAGGTAGTCCAGCGCACAGGCTACGCTGATTGTTCCAATGTCCGACGTTTGATTCAAGGTTTGATATCGTTCTTCAAGCCAATTTAAGCTACGAGTAATTGCCGCGACTTGACGATCTGACCACTCATCCCAACGACGTTCTTCCGGTCGACGAGAATTTTCGATAAACCCCAAAACAGCAGCATCCATCATTCCGTCTGCGAGAGACTGCAGTTGGTTGGCCGTTATCCGACTTTCAGCATCAATCGGGAACATTTTTGGCCCGGAATGCAGATTGTCCAGAAACTCACAAATTACCGAAGAATCAAATATCTCAATCCCTTGTGAGGAAATCAAAGTGGGCACTTTTCCCATTGGGTTTTGAGCCGGAAGATCCGATTTCGGATCCCAAGGATTAGTCGGCACATTCTCGACCCGATCAGATAATCCTGTTTCGATTAGCACAATGCTCACCTTTCGAACAAAAGGTGAAGTTGCGGAATAACGTAGTTTCATTTTCATTTATCTATGCATGATTAGGGATTTAGCCCACCCGTTGCACTGGGACCCGTAAACTGGTAGATTGCGCCGCCTCAAAAAAGTATCCAGATTGTGACGAAAAATCACGTTAGCGAGTTTAACCCAATGCCAGCAGCAAAGAAAAAGGTCGTCGAAGAGCTCATTCATGGCGTTAAGCCCCATAAGCCCAAACGGGGAGAGCCCTATATGGGCGATGTCCAATCAGTTCATTTTCGTGAGATTCTGAACGCCTGGAAAAAAGAGCTTCTCGACGACATTAATAAGACCATGTCGGTGATGCAGGATGAAAACATCAATCTTCCTGATCCAAATGATAGAGCGACCCTGGAGACCGATCGATCACTTGAGCTTCGCACTCGTGATCGTGAAAGAAAACTTGTCAAAAAAATCAATGACTCTCTAGTCGATCTTGATAAAGGGGATTATGGTTATTGTGAAGATTGCGGGGTCGACATTGGAATCAAACGACTTGAGGCGCGACCCACTGCTTCCCTTTGCATTGACTGTAAATCCCTAAGCGAGATACGCGAAAAGCAAAATGCTTGAAATTTGAATCTTAATCGCTCATCGATAGCGCCCCATGACTCTTATGGTTTGCGGTCAGAAAAAAGGTAAGATGTTCGGCGCCTTTCTGTCTTAAACATCGAGTAACCACGCTATGTACCAACTTATCATTCGAAATGCACAGATTGCCAATCCTGATGGCAGCTCTTTTGAAAGCGACTTAGCATGTAACCAAGGCCGCATTGAAAAGATTGCCCCGGAAATTTCAACAGACGCGGTTGAGCAGATCGATGCAGAGGGGCAGCTACTTCTGCCCGGCGTTATTGATCCACAAGTGCATTTTCGAGAGCCAGGGGGCGATGAACGCGAAAATCTTGCGTCAGGATCCAGAGCCGCTGTGCGTGGGGGTGTCACTAGTTTTCTTGAGATGCCTAACTGCAAACCCCCAACAACCGATCAAGAGCAACTCTCCTGGAAAATCGACCGTGCATCTAAGACGAGTGTGGCAAATTTTGGCTTCTTTATCGGCGCAACCAGCGGTAACCTGCGCTCACTTAACGACGCACAGCCAGCATGCGGCATAAAGATCTTTATGGGGTCAAGCACGGGCGATCTTCTGGTTGATGATGAAAAGCATCTAGATCAAATCTTTGGCAACGGAAATCGCCTGATAGCCGTCCACGCAGAAGATGAGACTCGCATTCAAGATCGAACAAAATCACTCTTGGATGGGAACGAGAATCCTGACTACTCTATTCACTCAATAATTCGAGATCCTCAGACCGCGCTGATCGCAACC
>SHBR01000060.1 GCA_004212795.1 Candidatus Thioglobus sp. | reverse complement strand
ATCATTAACCTGCGTTTTAAATGGCGCGCGATTTGTGGGGGTCTGAAGTGGATCGGATAGGACCGCCTCACTGAAAAACTCGGGCCCGGGCAACTTATCTTTTTGAAAAAAAGACACGCCCAGTGCAGCAACTGCGATCACAAACAGGCCCTTAAAAATACGTTCCAGTTGATCAAAAAACACAGGCCGCGTCTCTGTACGTCTCAGGTCAGTTCAACCTTGTACTCCTGAATCGTATTTCCGCCATCCACGACCATCAGTTGTCCTGTGACATAGCTGGCTTCTTCACTCGCAAGAAATACCACCACATGGCCGACCTCTTCAGGAGTGCCGGGTCTTCCCACAGGGGTAAACTGACCAGCGATCAACTCGTTATCTCCACTTGATCCGGTATGGATCCACCCCGGCGCAACACAGTTGACGGTGACGTTCTTTGATCCCACCTCGATAGCGAGCGAACGCGCCATTCCAAGCATCCCCGCTTTTGCGGTACCGTAGACCGTACTGCCGGAGATTCCAACGACCGGGCCCGTGACCGAAGAGATGTGAATAACCCTTCCGTACTCCTGATTCATCATTGATGGCAAAACAGCGCGGGTCATCAAAAACGCGCTGGTCAGACTCATATCGATCCCATAACGCCACTTTTCATCGCTCACTTCATGAAAAAGAGCGCTAGGTTCATCCCGACCAATCTGCACCATTCCCGCATTATTCACCAGAATCTCAACGGGCCCGAGGGTGTCTTCAACCCGGGCGTTAAGATCGGCAACCGCGGTGGCATCCGTCAAATCGGCCGCAATACCCACCACGCCGGCCTCTTGTCCACCCAGTTCATCGCAGCGTTCCTGAATGCGGTCCGTGGTCGATGTAATCGCTACCCGAGCACCTGCAGCGTGAAGCAACTTTGCTGTTGCAAAACCAATACCATTAGGGCTTCCTGCACCGGTCACAAGAGCTACCTTGTCTTTCACACCTGTCATCACTCACTCCTTGCAAGCCGGGGATCTTGTTACCGTTTCTTTATGAGTGGTAAGTTAACGCCGCGACAATGAAACGATTTTCCAGCTCTTTTATACCACCGAAACGACAACAGGGTCCTAGATTAAACAGAAATTAATAGATTCAGCTTTGGCATCAACACTACCCTACCGGAGGGTAATTAAATTCAAAAAATATTCTTCATTTGACGCATATTTATGGGATGCTTCATATTTCGACGAGACAACGTGTACTTGATATCAGTCACAGTGATCATTCCCTAATGAGAAATCTTCAGATGCCTGCTAGGATTGAGACTGGAGCACGAAACTAAACCTATAGCCCCTTGAGCGCGCAAAAAATCTTTAAATCGAGCCCAAAAAAATATTCCGTGATCGAGCCCAATTCGCATGAGCAAAAAAGATAAAAGTAAAGAACAAGGATTCAGCACCCGGGCGATTCATGCCGGTTATAAGCCAAGGAGTCACAACGGCGCTCTCAATCCACCGGTTTATCTCAATGCAACCTACACTTTTGATTCAATAGCAGAAGGCCAGCAGCGCTTTGCCGGCGAAACACCCGGGTATGTTTACGCTCGTGTCGGCAACCCGACCCAAACAGTACTTGAAAAACGCTTAGCAACGCTCGAAGGTGGCGAAGCAGCCGTCGCGGTTGCATCGGGAATCGGGGCTATTACAGCGCTGCTCTGGACGTTTATCAGATCTGGTGATGAGATCATCGCAGACAAAACACTGTATGGCTGCACATTCGCTTTTATGGAGCACGGGCTCTCACGTTTTGGTATTAAAGTGAACTTCGTTGATCTCACAGAAACTGATGCACTTGCAGCGGCGATGACCTCTAAAACCCGTTTTGTATTTTTTGAAACCCCCACCAATCCAAATATGCGGATTATTAATATTCAGGAGGTTACAGAGTTAGCCCATGCCCATGGCGCCAGAGTGATTGTTGATAACACCTATGGCACGCCTTATCTTCAGCGACCTCTAGAATGCGGAGCGGATTTCGTGGTGCATTCGATGACTAAATATCTAAGCGGTCATGGTGATCTGATCGCTGGCGCCATTATTGGCCCTGCTGATGATATGAAAAGCGTACGCTCAGTTGGCCTAAAAGACATGACCGGAGCCGTTCTCTCAGCATTTGACTCGTTCCTCATACTTCGTGGCGTCAAAACGCTGGAGTTAAGAATGGAGCGTCATTGCGAGAGCGCGCTTACCTTAGCCCGTCAGATTGAAGTCCACCCAAACGTCAAACAGGTTTTCTATCCCGGCTTGCCATCGCATCCACAACATGCGCTCGCTTGCCAGCAAATGAAAGCATTTGGGGGCATGATTGCCCTAGAGTTAAACGGAGGATACGAGTCAGGCGTACGATTTATGGATGCCGTTCAGCTCGCCCAACGCGCAGTGAGTCTCGGTGATGCAGAAACACTGGTTCAGCATCCGGCGAGTATGACTCATAACAACTATACCGATGAAGAACGCCAAGCCCACGGCATCAGTCGGGGTCTCGCTCGAATCTCGGTTGGCCTTGAGAATGTTGAAGATCTTTCGGCTGATATTTTGCGTGCGCTTGACCAGTCATCCGAATAGCAAAAGAATTTACATCTGATCAAAAAAGATTTTTGTCAAAAAACGAGGAATCTGGAAAGTTATTATGGAATTTAGCAGTGACATCGGCGCCGTCCAGAGACGGATGGCGCAAACCCAAGAAGGTGTTGGGCGTCGTAAAGCGACCTTTGAGGCCCTCAATATCTCTGCCGGACAGCATATTCTTGATTTGGGCTGTGGTGGCGGCCACCTACTAAAAGATCTTGCGCTCTCGGTTGGCGTTAACGGCCGAGTCGTAGGCCTCGACCCTAGTGATAAACAAATTGAAGCGGCCCAAGAGCATTGCAAAGGTCTTGATAATATCTCATTCAGTCAAGATTCCGCTGTCAAACTTTCCTTTGAAGATAATTCGTTTGACGCCGTCGCGTCTATCCAGGTGCTTGAGTATGTAAAAGACGTCGACAGCGCTCTCGCGGAGATCAGTCGCGTCATTAAACCAGGCGGACGTCTCGCAACCGTATCCGTGCTCTGGGATCACTGGCGATTTCATGGGCCTGATCCGGCGCTCAATGACAGGATGCATGAGGCATTCAAGGCGCACTGCTTTCACCAGATGCTCCCGCTTGAAATTCCCGAAAAGCTTGAGCGCCATGGGTTTATCGGCACCCAATGCACACCCATGGGGTTCTTAAACAACAGTTTGCATCATAATTCGTTTGCTTATCTTGCCTCTACGTTGCTCACCCATTTTGCAGAGGGGCAAGGGATCTCAAAAGAAGACACGGAGCGATGGCGAAAAGAGTTAGATGAATCTGAAAGAGAAGGTCGGTTCGGTTTTGTCAGCGTCCCCGTGCTAACAACCGCCATTGCGAAATAAGCGCAATCCTCTCAGAATCTTCCGAGCCATAGCTTCGGCTCTGATATAATTTTTCAATTACAGGGCCTGTAGCTCAGTTGGTTAGAGCAGTGGACTCATAATCCATTGGTCGAAGGTTCGAGTCCTTCCGGGCCCACCATATTCATTTATCTTATCACTCACTTGAGAACTCACGTCTTTGAGGGATTGCACATCTCTAGTAGCGGTAGAGCCAAATTGGAGCGAACTACTGTCCCTTCCTGTCCTCTAGAGCTCTTTTGAGTCCAATTGCGTGGAAGCCGGCGTGCGGGGATTGCTAGAAATAAATCGTCTACGGTAAAGTTAACGCAAAAGGACAGCAATTGTGGGCATCCCAAAATCCCGTCGCCTAGATTTCACTGAAATCCCTGTCATCGATCTGGCCTCCCTGGGGGCCGGAGAAGACGATCCAGTCACTGTAGCGGCCATCGGTCAGGCTTGCCGCGATGTGGGCTTCATTTACATTAAAAATCATGGTATCCCGCAGGCATTAATCGAAGATATGCTCGCGGCAGCTCGGGAATTTTTTGCTCGCCCAATAGCGGAAAAGAAACAAGTTATCTTGAATGATCGTATACGCGGCTACCTGCCACTGCGGTATAGCTCGTACGAAGGCGAAGCCAATGAGGCCGTTAGCAACCAGGAGGGCTTCTGGATTGGGGAAGATCGCCCAATAAACCCGGACAATAGACTCGATGGCCCAAATCTTTGGCCTGAAAATGGCGAAGCTCTAAAGCAGTCTATGGAATCTTATTACTCTGCCGCCACCGATTTATCACAGGTACTACAACGCGCCTTTGCCCTCGCGCTAGGTCAACCGACCGATTTCTTTCAGGGTCTTTTTCAACGTCAGTCTTCGCTGTTAAAGATCAACCACTACCCGCCACAGGATAACCCTCAAACGGTCAGTAATATTGGCGTCGTACCGCATAGCGATGAAATTGGTTTTACCATACTCTGGCAGGATGACAACGGCGGCCTGGAAATACAAAGTAAGAGTGGCGAATGGGTAGAAGCGCCGCCTATACCCGGAACATTTATTATAAATCTTGGCGACCTTATGCAAATATGGTCCAATGGTGAGTTCTCATCGACACCCCATCGGGTGATAAACCGCTCCGGCGCTGATCGCTATTCAATTCCCTTTTTTGCCAACCCCCGCTGGGATGCACCGGTCAAACCTTTCATCGGTGATTCAGGGTCAGACGTTAATGGTGAGAGTTATGAGCAATACCAGCTCAGAAACTGGCGTCGAATTTTTCCGATTGCAGGGGTTTCAGATTAAGAGGTGACACAACTAATGTCATTCAGCTGACGTCTGTGGTCATTACGAGGAGAAAAATAAGATGTATGTTTCCGGTTATATCCACCCAAAATGGTTTGAAAGCGAAGGAGACCGGGATCTTTACTTCCTGAAGCAGGTAGGAATTGATCATATAGACATCAGTCTTGATCTCATCGACGGCTATGAGCAGACAGGTCTTTTTGAGCGAAGCGATCTTGAGGCGCTGGTGGAACGCCTCGATAAAATCGGCTTGAAGATCGAGCGAATCACTGCCCGGGGGCGCGTGATAAGCGACGAGTCAGGAAATGATTTTGATTTAAATAAGGAGACCGACAACTACTGTCGTATGACTGAATTAGTCGGTAAAACTGGTATTCCGGTAATGTCTCCCGTTCCACCGGCACACGAAAAAAGCCAAAGACTTGGAGGCGTCATGGGTTCCGGTTTTTTTCAGGGGCAGTACTGCGGAGATTTGATCGATCCCAGTATGCCGGGTTGGGAAGAGCGTACCGGTCGTGGTGGTTACGCATTCCCCGCCTACCGGCATAGTGAAGAGGAAGCCGTCGCGGTTGCAGAGCACGATGAAATGTATAACCAGCTCTGGGACGAAATGATTGGTTTTTATAAGACACTCATGCCTGTCGCTGAAAGCGCCAAGGTGCTTATGGCTCAGCACGGTGTTGACCCGCCAATCACTCCGGTCAGAGGTGTCCCCCAGATTTTAAATACCGTCGCCGATTTTGAACGGCTATTCAGGGAAGTCCCGAGCCCTAATAACGGCATGACTTTCTGCGTAGGAACCCGTTACGAGTCCGGAGAAAATATATTTGAAGCAATAAAACATTTTGGCAGCCAGAACAGGATCTTCCACGTCCATTTCCGGAATGTGCGGGGTACTTTGCCAAAGGACGGAGGGTATGAAGAGAGATTTATCGATGATGGGGATCTCAACATGATGGATGTGGTTCGGGCGCTGGACGGTGTCGGTTACGACAGGGCGCTGGATTACGACCACGTTGTAAAAACGAATGGTGATTCGTATATCGGGCGTCAATCCGTGGCATTTTCCGCCGGTTATATCAGAGGATTGCTCGCCGGTTTTTAGGTAGAAAAAAAGCGGCGCTGAAAACAGCGCCGCTTGTAAAAAATACAGACCAGGTTTCAGCCTGTTTACTGCATCACTTTAGTCCAGACCTTATCGATCAGGGATTGAGCCTTGGGCGAGCAGGTCGGTGCAAAAAACACCTTCAGATCAGATGGCGCATTAATCTCCGGCGCTGATTTCAGCTCATCTGAATAATACGCTGCAGTACCCATGATGGCATCTCCATAACCCTGGTTCTCTGTCAACATCGCCATATTGACGGGATCCATCATGAAGTTCATAAACGTCTTGGCGTTCTCAACATTCTTGGCGCTCGTTGGCACCACCATGCTGTCATACCAACCCACCACACCTTCTTTTGGGTAGGCATAGACGATCGGCGCGCCCGTTAATCGGCCCAGTCGGGAGTAACCACTCCAGTGATTGGTCATGATCGCTTCACCACTCGCCAGAAGGTCACTCATAGTTTCCGAGTTGTAAGCAACTACCGCATCTTTTTGCGCGACTAGCATATCCTGAATTTTTTTCATTTGTTTTGCATCTTCAGAGCAGAAATCAATGCCAAGATAAATGTTGGCAAGACTGATCACTTCATCCGGGGTCTGGAAAACACTAAGGCGTCCATTGAGCTCGTCTGATGGCTCAAAGAACTCTTTTAGTGACTCGCCCGTGCCTGAATACAGTTCGCTATTGTAAGAAAACGAGGTTGTCCCCCACTGCCACGGACCGCTGTATTCCTGCTTTGAATCCCATTCCGGAAACGCCCAACGCTCTTCCAGATTCTTGAAATTTGGCAGGTCATGAACGCCCACTTTCTGAATCAAGCCTTCGTTAATCATAATCGGCACGAAGTTCTGACTGGGCACGACAATATCGTATCCGGTGGCGCCCGCCTGCAGTTTAGCCAGCAGCGTTTCGTTCGAATCATAAGTGTCGACTGAAACCTTGATTCCGGTTTCCTTCTCGAATTTTTCAATCACCTCTGGCGGAGTGTATTCCGTCCAGTTATAGATAAATAACTCGCCTGAAGCATTCGCCAATCCCGAGATCAGCATCGCTGTCGTTGCGGCGAATGTAGTGAAAAAACGTTTCATATGACTTCCTCCTATTTATACAAATGTTGTTGGTATTTAGACTGCTTCTTATCGATTAAGGGTATTTTGTGTCTTTTTTGAGAGAATCCAGTATGCCGTAACAATAGCGATCGAGGCAAGCAACAGCATCGTCGAGACGGCATTAATCTCCGGCGTCAGACCGCGGCGAATCATCGAATAAATATAAACGGGCAAGGTCGTAGAACCGGCGCCGCCGACCATCAATGTGATGATGAAATCATCCATTGAAATTACGAACGAAAGCATAGCGCCAGCGACGATACCGGGCATCAGGAGTGGCATCGTCACAAACCGAAAGGTTTCCCACTCTGATGCGTACAGGTCGCGTGCAGCCTGCTCCAGATTAGTGTCCATGCCTTCGAGTCTTGCGCGTATGGGCATAAAGGCAAAAGGGATGCAAAACGTAATATGAGCAATAATCACATTGCCCAAGCCTAAATTCATGCCGATGGCCGAAAAGAAAATCAGAACAGCAACTGCGGTTACGATTTCTGGCACCATCAGCGGAAGCGTAATCAACCCCAGTGAAACTGTCTTACCGCGGAAGTTACCCCCTCGGGCCAGCACCAAAGCGCCGATCGTCGCGATCGCCGTGGCAACGCCCGTCGCGACTGTTGCCACCACCAGCGAGTTCCATACGGCTTTTTGAATATCAGCGTTATTAAAGGCCTTGATATACCAATCGATACCAAAACCACCCCAGTTCATGACCATGCGATTAGCGTTGAACGAGTAAAAAATCAGCACGACAATCGGCAGGTACAAGAAGATAAAAAACACGGCCGTCCAGGCGCTCAGCCCGCGATAATGGCCGACCGGAAGCATCTTCCTCTTCGACGAAGACGGGTTTTGTATTGGGTCGCTCATCGTCAGGCGCTTCCTTCTAGCGCCGCTCTATTCTTGGCAGCTCTTGCATAGAAGATCAAAGCGATGACCACCACGGACAGCAACAACATGGATAAGGCACCGCCGAAGGGCCAGTTGCGCGCGGAGGCAAACTGAAATTGAACCAGACTGCCCAGCATCAGTTTTTTACCGCCACCCAACAGGTTTGGTGCAATAAACGCACCCACACAGGGGATGAACACCAGAATACAGCCGGCGATGATGCCGGGCTTACAAAGTGGAATCACTACCTTGGTCATGATCTCAAGTCGATTCGCGTACAGATCGCTCGCAGCATCAAGCAGCCGAAAATCAAGCTTTTCTAAGCTCGCGTAAATGGGTAAAACCATCAGTGGCAAATAGCTGTACGTCAGACCAATCGCGATCGCCCCATCCGTGTACATCATGCGCAGAGAGTCATCGATGATGCCCGTCGCGAGCAAAGGTGCCTCAATCACACCACCACGGCCCAGAATAATGATCCAAGCAAAAGTGCGAATTAACAGATTTGTCCAGAACGGTATCGTGACAAGATAAATATAAAAATTACGACGGTTCTCCGGCTGAAGCGTAATGTAGTAGGCGACCGGGAAACCAAAAATAAGGCACAACAGTGTCGCGCCAAAGGACAACTGAAAAGACCGCCAGATTATATTGAGATAACCCGGATTAAAGACCAGCTTGTCTTCAAGATCGTACTCAAAAGCAATCTTGATATAGGCCGCCCATGATCCGACGGGTTTAACACCGCCATATGGGTTTGGCTCCAGAAAAGAGAACACAGCCATGATGACCATTGGTATCAACATGAAAATACCGATCACAATATAACTGGGCGCGAGGCCCAACCATCGACGTCCCGCGGCGCTTTTAGGTAGCCAGTCGCTCATTCCGCGAGGACTCTCATCGCTCGCGTCGAAAATGAAACCGCAATGGAATCGCCTATCGCGAATGGCAATTCGCCATCCTCGCGCGGACGCGCCTGAGCTGTGAGCTGGATGCCGTCCCCCATATCCACGCTATAAGCCGTCTGGTTCCCGAGGTAGATCAGGTTTGTGACCTTGCCTGGTCGCTGATTAGCATCATTGTTACTCTCAAGAACAGATAGCATAATTTTCTCAGGTCGCAGCGACAGCGTGACTTGATCCCCTACTTTGTGGTGGCCGCTGTTTTCAGTTTCAAATAGGCTTTGGGTACCAATTCTGCAGGTCACCAGATCATCACTGAGATTTACAATCTCGCCATCCATAAAATTGGTATCGCCAATAAAATCAGCAACGAAACGATTCGCCGGGTGCTCATAAATCTCTGTCGGCCGGCCGATTTGCTGAATTTCTCCATTAGACATTACCGCGATTCGATCACTCATCGCCAGCGCTTCTTCCTGATCGTGGGTGACAAAAACAAAGGTAATGCCTGTCTCTCTTTGAAGCTGCTTAAGCTCTTCCCGCATCGCCTGGCGAAGCTTTAAATCCAAAGCCGAAAGCGGCTCATCAAGTAAAAGCACTTTTGGGCTCGGTGCCAGCGCACGAGCTAACGCCACACGCTGCTGCTGGCCTCCGGAAAGCTGGTTAGGACGACGGTCTCCGAGCTCTTTCATCTTGACCAGAGTTAACACCCTCTCGACGGTGGCCTTGATTTCTGCCTTGGGTTTCTTCAGACGCTCAAGACCAAACGCGACATTGTCCGCGACGGTCATATGCGGGAATAATGCGTAATGCTGAAATACGGTGTTGACTGATCGGCGATTCGGTTCAAGATTCTCGATTTCTTTATCAAACAGCATGATCTCACCACCGGAAACCTGTTCGAAGCCAGCAATCAGGCGCAGCAAAGTAGTTTTTCCACAACCCGAAGGACCGAGCAATGTAAAAAATTCGTTGTCGTTTATCGTGAGCGAAATGTTTTCAAGCGCCGTGACCGCTTGACTGGAGTCAGGACTGTAGATTTTAGTAACGTCACGAATATCAACTGCAGTAGTCATGCTCTACCTTATATAGTTTTTTGTTGTCGATTATCGGTTCGATCATGGCATCCACCAAGGTCCAACCCAATACCTGTAGCGGTAACCGCTACCCTAATTCCATCGAACTCGAAAATTGATTGCTGGCCGACCTAATTTTGCGGATTTGATTAATCTTGTAAAGTATATGTTTAGGATCAATTAAATAGATTTTTCTAATGTTATAGTCGAATTATCTCGTAAATACAGGCATCTTCTGTTTCCTAAGAATAACCTAAGCTCTTTAAAACAAGACTCAAAGACAACTATTTACTGGGTCACTCCATCGACTCTACTTTTAGCACAGAAAACTTTTTAGCGCTATTTGCCTGCATAATAAAAGTCTCACCTAACGAAATTGCGACTCATTTATTGATATTTGATATTCAAGCTCTTACTTGCAAGGAAAGCGATGGATTGCTTTCCGGTTTATTTCACGAACTACATTAAATGCGCTCGTTTTCCGACTAACAGGTTACAAAGATTTTTTCTACCGAGGTTATTCGTTTATGACGTTCAAAAACTTTAAAAAAATTTGGGATCAAAAAAGAGAGATTCTTTCGTCAAATCCGGATAAGCATTCGGTGTCGGTGAAGGTTGACAGTCAACTGGTTGAAGGCTTTATGAGTCGCGTGCAGGCTCGTGACTTTGAAATCGTCGTTGATCAAAACAAGGGCATGGGTGGAACCAATCAAGCACCTCGGCCCAGTGAATATGTTTTAGCGGCGCTTGCCGCCTGTCAGGAAGTAACCTATCGACTCTATGCAGACGCGTTAGATATACCACTCGAAGATGTCTCTGTCAGTC
>SHBR01000006.1 GCA_004212795.1 Candidatus Thioglobus sp. | reverse complement strand
GTGAAGAATACGATCAGAACTGCTTTGACCCCGAATTCAATAGTGAGTCGTTAGAGTTTTTCGAACCCATGCTACGGCGGGTTTTCAA
Source organism: Candidatus Thioglobus sp. (assembly GCA_004212795.1). Taxonomy (GTDB): domain Bacteria; phylum Pseudomonadota; class Gammaproteobacteria; order Arenicellales; family UBA868; genus UBA868. The sequence continues at coordinate 66,267 of SHBR01000006.1, read as the reverse complement.
TCATGAACATAAAGTGGACTTGAAATAAACGGCTCGAGAGTCGTCTCATTGGGATAAAGGCATTTAGATTTTGATTGACGACTCTGTATGTCGATAAAGGCTATAGCAGACCTGCCCGGCTTTTTTCTGTCGAAGTAGTTCCCAGTGAATGGGGATAGTCGGTTTTTCATCAATTCGGTATTCGGTATAGATGTTTGCATCAGTTCGTAGGCAATTAGTTCGGATCAGGCGGGCTAAGGCTTTATCGATTAAGCCAGAGCAATATGGGGGATCTACAAAAACAAGGTCAAATTGTTGACGGCATTGGGTTAACCAATCCAGTGCATCAGCGTGCTCAGCGACAACGGTACTGGTATTTAAAAGGTTTATTGTGTCCTGAAGCTGCCGCCAAGTCTTGAATTGGTTTTCGACCAGGGTGACCGATGCGGCCCCTCGTGAGGCGGCCTCAAAGCCTAAGGCGCCACTGCCTGAGAAAAGATCAAGACAGCGTGCTCCCGAAATATGCGGTGCCAGCCAGTTGAAAACGGTCTCTCGAACGCTATCCGGGGTGGGTCGTAACTCGTTTGATCCGCGAAACCGAATGATGCGCTTTTTCCACTGACCACCAATAATTCGAACTCTGCCATGCTGCTCGTTTCGGGGAGTATTCACGCTAAATGCTGCATCACTTTTTAATTGACACTGAATGATAGGATAGTTGTCGCACTAGCTTTCTTTTATATCTAACGGGCTGAAATGGATCAAACTGAGAAAAGTAACGGGCTCTTTTCCCGTCTTAAAAAGACTCGCGCATCACTCTCGAATGGATTAGCAAGCATCTTTAAAGGGGGCGGCATTGAGTTTGATGATAGCGTACTCGAGGATCTGGAAGATCAACTCATTATGGCCGATCTCGGTGCAACGGCGAGCAAAATGGCTGTGGATTCGATTCGTCGTCGCGCCAAAAGTAAAGGATTCCATAATATCGAAGAATTAAGACACGCGCTCATTGAAGAGATTGCGACTATATTAGGCGATGCGCGTCGGACGATAAACATTGAGGCCAATGCCCAACGACCCTATGTTATTTTGATGGTTGGCGTAAATGGTGTAGGCAAAACGACGACCAGTGCAAAACTGGCATCCTGGTGCCAGGAGTCGGGACACACCGTTATGCTCGCGGCCTGTGATACTTTTAGAGCGGCAGCAATCGAGCAGCTCCAGTTTTGGGGCGCAAAACTAGATGTACCGGTTATCGCCCAATCGCATGGTGCGGACGCTGCAGCAGTTGCGCACGACGCCTTTATGGCCGCTAGCGCGCGGGGCGTCGACGTTCTGATTATCGATTCAGCAGGCAGACAGCACATCAATGCCGAGCTGATGACACAGCTGGGAAAGATCAAGCGCGTGCTTTCGAGAATTGATGTCGCCGTTCCGCACGAGACTTTTTTGGTAGTTGATGGTGGTACGGGTCAAAACGCACTCTCCCAGGCAAAGGCTTTCGGGGCAGAAGTCGATTTAACCGGTGTTTGCGTCACTAAGCTAGACGGTACGGCACGGGGCGGAATTGTCGTGGCGCTTGCAGACCAACTCGAACTTTCCATTCCCTTTATTGGGGTAGGGGAGGGGTTACATGATCTACAGGCTTTTGATCCCATGAACTACGCAGCAGCGCTACTTGGCGAGCTGGACTAGCCTATTGGAGACCGAAAGCAATATTTCGGAAACTAACTTTAACTATCTGAAAATAATACCTTTATTTAGTATTAAAAAGTGAAATTGATGTTAGCACTCGAAGTATAAGAGTGCTAAAATTAGGGAAATAGAAAACAAGGAGGAATAGGTATGAGTCGATCATTATCAATAATGTCTGATATTGGTTCTGGGCAAGGGCTTTCTCGGTATCTTGCTGAGGTCAATAGCGCTCCTATTTTATCTGCGGAAGAAGAAAAGTCGCTCGCCTGTCGCTATACGAACGATAACGATCTTGAAGCGGTGCGTCAGTTAGTGTTTTCGCATCTACGCTATGTCGTATCGGTTGCTCGGGGATTTTCGGGTTACGGACTCCCTCTCGGGGATCTGATTCAAGAGGGAAACGTAGGCCTGATGAAGGCAGTGAAGCGCTTCGATCACGACCGCGATGTTCGGTTAGTCTCGTTCGCTGTGCATTGGATTAAATCAGAGATTTATGATTATGTTGTTCGAAACTGGCGGATGGTCAAAGTTGCGACAACTAAAGCCCAACGGAAACTATTTTTTAATTTACGGAAAAATCGTGCTCGCCTCGGCGTAATGAAACAAGCAGAGGTCGAATCTATGGCCGAAGCGCTTGATGTAAAACCAGAAACGGTCCGGGAAATGGAAACGCGAATGAGTGGGGGAGATGTTGCGTTTGAGGCGGATGTCGAAGATGATGATACGCCGCGATCGCTAGCGCCCGCTGATGCAATTGGCGACACCTCGCTCGACCCGGGAAGACTGATATTCGAGGCTGACGAAGCTAATGACCGGGCCCGACAACTTCGAGATGCCTTGTCAGTGCTTGACGACCGAAGTCGCAGCATCATCAAAGCCCGGTGGCTCGGTGAAAGGGAAGACAAATTGACGTTAAGTGATTTGGCAGATAAATATGGTGTGTCTGCGGAGCGGATTCGTCAGATCGAAAAACGCGCGATGGAGCAAATGCGTACCACCGTTTCTGCCTAGAACGGCTGGATAAAAAAAGCGCCTTGCGGCGCTTTTTTTATAACTTCATAAACGATCGAAGCACTCAGGACATCAACAGCTCGATTAAGGCTTTTTGTGCGTGAAGGCGGTTTTCCGCCTCGTCAAATACAACACTTTTGGGCCCATCAATCACATCGGCTGTGACTTCTTGACCACGGTAGGCCGGCAAGCAGTGCATGAAAATAGCATCAGGCGCTGCACCGTCCATGACTTGCGCATTCACTTGAAAGGCGGATAGCGAAGCAAGGCGTTCTGCCTTCTCTTTTTCTTGACCCATACCAGCCCAGGTATCTGTGATCACAAGATCTGCATCTTTTACCGCTTCTGAGACGTTATCCGTCACGTTGTAGCGAGCGCCTGCCGCTGATGCAATCTCTAATTTTGGGTGATACTGTGGAGGCGTTCCAACTGTAATAGAGAACTGCATCATCGAGGAGGCGTTGATCCATGAGTGACACACATTGCTGCTGCCATCACCGACAAAAGCGATCTTGGCATCACGAATATCTCCTCGATGTTCGTTAAAGGTTTGTAAGTCGGCTAGCAACTGACACGGATGAAAATCGTCAGAGAGCGCGTTGATCACGGGTACAGCAGAATGTTCGGCCATTGTTTCGAGACGAGCATGGGCGCCCGTGCGCATAACGATCAAGTCAGCCATTCTTGATACAATTTTTGCAGTATCGCTGATTGATTCGCCCCGACTCATCTGGCTGTCGCCAGGTGATAGAAATATTGAAGAGCCGCCGAACTGGGCACAAGCGACTTCAAAGGAAACCCGAGTGCGAGTAGAGGATTTCTCGAAGATCAGGACGATGGCTCGAGAACGCAGGAGTTCCGTAGTGGCAGGATTAAAACTCGTTTTTTTTAATTCACTCGCCCGATGGACGACCGCAGTCAGTTCTGCGGGTGTCAGGTCTTTGAGGGTTAGAAAGTCGCGCTTCATGGATGGCACTTCTCAAATGAGGGGTCATAAAAAAGAAAAACGCCCATTCGAGGCGTTGGTCAAGAGTCTAGCGTTGCGCCAATTACCGCGCAAGGTCTTTAAAGTACGCTGATATAATTGCAAATTGTAAGCGAGCGTAGGACGGTCGCTGTTTTTCCCTGACATGGTTTAAAAAGTGAAAACAATCAAAAAAGCGGTTCTTGCCTACTCTGGCGGTTTGGATACATCGATCATTCTGAAGTGGCTTCAAGATCAATATAACTGCGAGGTGGTAACGTTTACGGCTGATATTGGCCAGGGCGAGGAGGTCGAGCCTGCTCGAGAAAAAGCAAAAAAATTGGGTGTAAGTGAGATTTTTGTGGAAGACTTGCGTGAAGAGTTTGTCCGTGATTACGTGTTTCCCATGTTCCGCGCAAACGCGCTTTATGAGGGCGAGTATCTATTGGGAACGTCGATCGCACGACCGCTGATCGCAAAACATCTGGTGAGAATTGCAGATCAGACCGGAGCCGATGCAATTTCTCACGGTGCAACCGGCAAAGGCAACGATCAAGTTCGATTTGAGCTGAATGCTTATGCGCTTAATCCGCAGATTCACGTAATTGCGCCATGGCGGGAATGGGATCTTAATTCTCGAGAGCGCCTCGTCGGGTATGCTCGTGAGCATGGTATTCCGGTTGAAACCCGAAAGGATGGGGGTGCCGATTATTCAATGGACGCGAATATGCTCCATATCTCGTACGAGGGAGGAGAGCTTGAAAATCCTTGGAATCGACCAGATCCTGAGATGTGGCGTTGGGCCGTCTCGCCGGAGGACGCGCCGGATACCCCAGAAGAAATCGAGTTGGGATTTGAAGCCGGTGATGCCGTTTCACTTAACGGAAAGACCCTTAGTGCGGCTCAAATGCTGGCATCGCTAAATACGATTGGCGCCAAGCATGGCGTGGGTCGAATCGACCTCGTCGAGAATCGGTTTGTGGGTATGAAAAATCGGGGTTGTTACGAGACACCGGGTGGGACTATCCTGATCAAAGCGCATCGAGCGATAGAGTCAATCACGTTGGATCGTGAAGTCGCACATCTTAAGGATGATCTAATGCCGCGGTATGCATCACTCATTTACAACGGCTATTGGTTTGCGCCCGAGCGGCAGATGCTCCAAGGGATGATTGATGACTCTCAAAAGCCTGTTAACGGGTTGGTTAGGGTAAAGCTCTACAAGGGTAATGTTGACGTCACCGGGAGGCGGTCTGACTCGGATTCGCTCTTCGATGAAAGCATGGTCACTTTCGAAGATGATCACGGTGCTTACCATCAGGCAGATGCTGAGGGTTTTATCAAGTTAAACGCCCTGCGCCTCAGGATCGCTGGAAGAAAAGGCAGGCTTCAGTAGTAAATAGCTTTATTCATGCTTAATGCTTTAAATCGGTGGGCGAGAATCAAAAAACCTTGAAGATCAAACGGCCTTTCCCCTCTCTGTTCAGTCCAAATTTATTGCTACCGAGGTATTGGGGAAACTGGGCGCTTATTGGGCTGGTGGGATGCTGCGTTTTTTTGCCCCGATCCTGGGTAATGATGTTAGGTCGTGGTGTCGGGAACTTATTTTTCAGGGTCAATAAGAAGCGGGTCCGAATCGCCCGCATTAATCTTCGCTGGTGCTTTCCACATCTTGACCATCAGGCGCGAGAGAGAATTCTCAAGACGCACCTGACCCGGTATGGTCAAGCAATCATCGATTTGGGTTTAATACGATGGGGTTCGAGAAAAACGATTGATCGACTTTGTACTATCGAAGTTGAAGCAGAACTGAAAGACCGGGTTCAATCTGGGGAAAAAATTCTCCTCATTATCCCGCACGTTGTTGGAATCGATATGGCAGGCGCAGCGTTAGCGCGGGTGGCAAGGGGTGCATCAATGATGAAAGAACCCTCTAACCCTCTTCTTCATCGGTGGTTATTGCGGGGGCGGACTCGTTTTGGGGCGCGAATATTCATGCGCAGTCAGGGCGTTCGTCCGCTCGTTAAATCAATCCGATCGGGTTATGTCGGCTACTTGATGCCGGATGAAGATCTGGGTGGTGAGCATTGCGTTTTTGCTCCCTTTTTTGGTATTGAAACGGCAACTCTGCCGGTTGTGGGCCGACTCGCCCGGATGACTGGCGCGACCGTTATCCCCATGTTTTGTATTCTCGGTGAAGAGGGTCGATATAAAGTGGTTTTAGGTGATCCGATTGAGGATTTCCCAACTCAAAATCCAGAGCTTGATGCAGCCAAAGTCAATCTTGCTTTTCAGGCATCTATTAACGATGCTCCGGAGCAGTATTTGTGGACACTGAAATGGTTCCGGACGCGTCCCAACGGTGAGTCATCCCCTTATGACGCTTAATATCCCGATGATGACTTGGCGGCTAGGGTCATCAAGTGACTGAAACCATCCTCCTGATCAAGCAGACATCTCTTGGTGATGTCGTTCATGCCACAGCACCTATTCGGTCTGTTCGCGCCGCATTTCCAGATGCCCACATCACCGTTTTGACCTCGACAACGGCCGCCGATCTGTTTTTAAATAACAGAGATATTGATGTCCTGTTGACCTTCGATCGGTATCGGGTCAAGTCCGACTGGTGGCGGCATCCGTGCTGGACGCTAAGTCATATTTGGCGCTCGATAAAAAAAGTTCGAAGGCAAAAATTCGATCTTGTCATTGACCTACAGGGCAGTTGGAAAACAGTGATGTTTCTTTGGGCGGCACGCACCCGATCACGGTTTGTAAAAGGAAGATGGTGGTTTGCCCAACGCTTTTGTGATCCCCAACTGCACGCAATTGACGAAATGGATGGCGTTCTTCAGCTCTGTGGTGTTCAACCGTCCCAGGAACAGCCAATATTGACGGTGTCCCAAAAGGATCACGATCAGGCATCTTTAATCCTCGCTAACCTATTGATTAGCAAAAAAAAGCTCGCGGTCATTTGCCCAATGACTCGATGGCCGACCAAAAATTGGTCGCTGAATAATTTTGTCAAACTTGTCGATGGAATAACGGACAAGTTTTCCGTCGTTGCCACGGGGAGTCCCGAAGATCGGATTCATATTGATCGCGCATTTTCGGGCTATCCATCCGAACGCATAATAAATCTGGCCGGAGACCTATCTTTGACTGAATTTATTGCCGTAATGGACCAAGCAGACGTTGTGGTCGCCGGCGATAGCCTTCCAATGCATGTGGCATCAGCCCTTGATCGACCATTAGTGGCGCTGTTTGGCCCCACGAATGAAGCGTTGGTCGGGCCTAGAAGCCCAACATCTTTAGTGCTGAGAGCAGATGTTGGCTGCCAGCGTTGTTATCGACGTCAGTTTTGTAAACAAAATTGTATTGATGCGATATCCGTGCGTTCCGTTATCAATGCGATTAATCGACTAACGCTTTGATCGAACTTTGGCAGGGAACGGGAAGATTTAGCTGCGCCAGAATGCCGGGGTGAGGAGCACCAAGAGTGTGAAAATTTCAAGCCTTCCCAGAAGCATTGTAGCCGTTAAGATGAGTTTGGTGACGGGATTGAGGAGTGCGTAATTTTCGGCCACGGCGCCAAGGCCGGGACCCAGGTTATTAAGGCAGGCCGTTACCGCTGAGAATGCCGTTATTAAATCTACGCCCGTCGCAGTGACTGCGATGGATAATCCGACATAACTTAGGATATAGAGTGAGAAAAATCCCCAAACCGCATTAATTACATGATCGGGGACAGGCTTATTCCCGATTTTGACAGTCACCAGCGCGCTGGGGTGAATCAGTTGTCCGATTTCACGTTTTCCTTGTTTATATAAAAGCACGAAACGAATCATCTTCATTCCACCTGCAGTGGACCCGGCACATCCGCCGATTGCGCTCATAATGATAAGCAAGACAGGTAAAAAAGAAGGCCACCAGTGGAACCCCGTTGTTGTAAAGCCAGTGGTTGTGCCAATGGAGATTACCTGGAAAGCGCCATGCAGGATTGTTTGCCCAGAGGAGGGATAGGTCTCCCAGACAGCAAGAACAGTAATTGCTGTGGTTATTACCAGCAGCATGAACACCATAAATGCTCTCACCTCAGTATCGCCGAAATAAGTCCTTAATGAGCGCGATCGAACGACAGTGAAATGTAGGGCAAAGTTAATCGCAGACACCAGCATAAATATCATTGCGATGATCATGACGAGCGGGTTATTAAAAAACCCAATACTTTCATCATGTGTAGAGAAGCCGCCGATGGCGACGGTAGAGAAGGCATGACCAACAGCATCAAAAACAGTCATACCCGCCGCCCAATAGGCCACTGCACAGGAAACGGTAAGACCCAGATAGATATACCAAAGCGCTTTTGCAGTTTCGGTGATGCGCGGCGTCAGTTTGGAGTCTTTCATCGGCCCCGGCGTTTCCGCTCTATAAAGTTGCATCCCACCCACACCCAGCATGGGCATTACCGCGACAGCGAGCACGATAATACCCATGCCTCCAAGCCACTGCAGCTGTTGCCGGTAATACAGAATTGACGGTGGTAAGTTATCAAGGCCCGTGAGTACCGTGGCTCCAGTCGTGGTTAATCCAGACATGGATTCAAACAAGGCGTCAGTCAGGCTCAATGCGGGATTAGGTGACAGGAGTAGTGGGGTAGTGCCGAAGATCGCGAGTACAGTCCAGAAAAGAACGACAATTAAAAAGCCGTCTCTCACCCGCAACTCGCGAGTTTTGTTTCGGAACAAAATCCAAAGCGCGCCTCCAACGCTCACTGTTGCAAGGTAGGCGACAAGAAACGCGCCAGCACTTCCATCCGAACTCATCCAGGAAATAATCAAAGGCGGTATCATCGTGGTGCTGAACATGACAAGAAGCACGCCGAGAATTCTGAGGACTGCAGAGGAGAACATGGCTTCTTCTCGCTTAGATGAAGGTTACCGCAACCTGGAATAATTGCTCGATGTCGCGTATTTTGCTTTTGTCTATCACAAAGAGAATCACATGGTCCTCGGACTCAATCACGGTGTCGCTATGCGCAATAATGACATCTTCGCCTCGTAGAATTGCACCCACCATAGCACCGTCCGGAAGGTTTATTTCAGAGATCGAACGGTTTACCACTTTCGAGCTATCCTTGTCGCCATGCGCAATTACTTCAATCGCTTCTGCAGCACCTCGTCGTAGAGAATGAACAGCCACCATATCCCCCTTTCTGACATGGGTTAGAAGTGTGCCCACTGTTGCCACACGGGGAGAAATTGCAATGTCGACTAAGGAGTTTTCCATTAACTCCACGTAGGCCGATCGATTAACGAGCGCCATTGTTCTTTTTGCGCCTAGACGCTTGGCGAGCATGGCCGAAAGGATATTTGCCTCGTCGTCGTTGGTAAGAGAGCAGAAAGCATCAACATTATCGATGTTTTCTTGAGTCATCAGATCTTCATCAGCCGCGTCCCCGTGCAGAACAACAGATCGATCGAGCAGTTCCGATACCTGCTTGGCGCGTTTAACATTGTGCTCGACAATTTTTACGTGAAAATTAAGTTGCTCAAGTTGTTCTGCGAGCCGCAAGCCTATATTTCCAGCACCGGTCAGCATGATTCTGCGTCCAGGCCGCTCTACCTTGCACAGTTCACTCATCACGGAATGAATGTGTTCTCTCGCCGCCAAAACGAAAACCTCGTCTTCGGGTTCAACGACCGTATCACCGTCGGGTAAAATCGCGCGATCTTGACGGTAGATTGCCGCTACGCGACTATCGATATCTGGCAGATCTTCCCGAAGTGCCTTTAATTTCCGGCCAATCAGGGGACTGTTCTCATTCGCTCGGACACTGACCAGTTGAATACGATCATTCGCAAAGTTCACCACCTGCAGTGCGCCAGGGTACTGGATCAGGTGCAGCACGTGTTGAGTGATGATATGTTCAGGACTGATAATGACGTCGATGGGTATGGCGTTATCAGTGAAAATTTCGCGATGAGAAAGGTATTCGGCGGACCGGATGCGGGCGATTTTTTTAGGCGTATGGAATAACGAATGTGCAATTTGGCAGGCCGCCATATTAACCTCGTCATGATTTGTCACCGCGAGCACCAAGTCTGCATCGTGGCCGCCAGCCCTCTCAAGAACGCTTGGGTATGAAGCGGCACCATGCACTGTTCTGATATCAATTCGGTCCTGCAGTCCCGACAGTTTTTCCGAATCGATATCAACCAGGGTGACATCGTTCTCTTCTCGGGAAAGAATTTCCGCCATTGAAGTTCCGACTCGACCCGCACCCAGGACAATAATTTTCACGACGTTTGATTCCTACTTTGTGCAGCAGCGTCTTCGCGGTATTTCTCGTCTTTCGGATCTATACCTAAACCTTTAAGTTTCCGATAGAGGTGCGTGCGCTCCAGTTCTGTGCGGCGCGCTAACTCACTCATATTGCCTTTTGCTTGACGCAGATGAAATTCTAGGTAGTCCCTTTCAAAGTGTTCGCGCGCAGAGCGCAGGGGTTGACCAAAATCCCTCCAAGCGTTTTGTTCCTGAACTTCGTTAATCATATGTCCGCTTTGTCCCATAATCTCACGGGTTTCATCTGCTTCAATGACTTCTGAAGAGGTGGTGAGAAGTGTTCGATGGATGAAGTTGACGAGCTCACGTATGTTTCCCGACCAAGGCCGGTTGCGAAGATAGTTGATCGAGGACGTTGAAAATTGTCGAAATGGTAGATGCTCACTATCGATAATGTGCTGAGTATAAAAGTTTATTAGATCCGGAATATCCTCACGGTGTGCCCGAAGCGGTGGCACCCCGATTGTGATTGCGCTCAAGCGATAAAAAAGATCCTCACTAAACCGGTTTTGGGCAATTTTCTCTTCAAGATCTTGATTGGATGTCGCGACGATTCGGAAGTTTTTCTTTAGCTGCTTATTTCCATTCAGCCGTAAAAAGGATCCCGTTTCCAACATGCGTAACACTCTTTTTTGAGCGGCTGAGTCTAGGTCGCTTATTTCGTCAAGCACCAAGGTGCCGTTTGAGACTTGTTCGAATAGGCCGGGCGATACGTTGTCCTCGTTCTCGGAGCCGAATAGCGTTTCAATGATTCTCTGTTTTTCAAAAGTGCTGAGGTTCGCTTCAACATAAGGGCCTTCTGCAAAAGCGCTTGCGCGGTGTAAAACCCTTGCTGCAACACCTTTCCCTGAGCCGGATTCTCCTCGAATCATGACAGGCTGGTCAGTCGCTGCGACTCGGTTAACAAGTTGCCCTAGCGCGATGATTGAATCACTATGCCCAACGAATCCAGATACCGGCTCTAGTTGAGTTTTAAGACTTAAGTTTTCGGTTCTCAATGCGGTGGCTTCAAGCGCCCGTTCGACGGTGACCAACAGCTTTGCTGTTGATAAGGGCTTCTCCAGAAAGTCGTACGCACCAATTCGAATAGCTTCCACTGCGGTTTCGACTGTGCCATGCCCCGAAATCATGATAACTGGAGTAGAAATGACTCCATTTTCTCGCCACTCCCGTAAGAGTGCGATGCCATCTGTGTCGGGCATCCAAATATCAAGGAGTACCAGGTCTGGCTGAACCTGCGTAAACTGATCTCGTGCCTCGGCCGCATTTGCTGCCACATTAACAACATATCCCTCATCTTGCAGGATATCACCCACGACTTGCCGGATATCCGGTTCGTCATCGACAACCAGAACAGAGTATTCGCGCATGGAGGTTTTAGATTAGCGTGGGTGTGTCTAAAGCGGTCTGAGCGGAAGTGAGATTATAACGGTTGCGCCACCCTCCGGCGCATTGACTGCCCGAATAACTCCCCCGTGCTCTTCAATGATCCGTCTGCAAATAGCGAGTCCTAACCCGGTTCCTTTCGCTTTCGAGGTGACGTAAGGCTCGAAAATGCGTTCGAGGGTCTCAACAGGAAAGCCAGGCCCGTTGTCAGAAACCATGATTTGAAAGCTATTGGTTTGAGCATTGATTTGGGTTGAAATAATGATTTCACCCGTGCGATCCGGGAAAGCATCCTGCGCATTAATAATGACATTGTTGAGTACCTGACGAAAGGCATTGGGGTCAAGAACCACTGCTTCAGAACCCTTCTCAAGGCGCGTTGTAATTACAACCTTATCTTCCGCTTGTAGAAATAGATCTACGGTGTCGACAACAAGTTGATTGACGTCTGTTGGTTTCCGATCTAACGGTGCGGGGCGCGCGTAGTCTGAGAACGCATTAACCATTGTCTTCATGGTTTCGACTTGCTGAACAATGGTTCGTGTCGATCGATCCAGAGTTTCACGATCCTCGTCAGCCAAGGTGTCTAAGTATTTACGTCGAATACGTTCAGCAGAAAGTTGAATGGGTGTTAAAGGATTTTTAATTTCATGCGCCAGCCGTCTGGCCACTTCACCCCAAGCTGCATCGCGTTGCGCTTTGAGTAGATCTGTGGCGTCTTCAAAGACGATAACGTAACCGGAATCACCGCTTTCGGACTCAATTCGGGTCCCACTACAAATCAAGGTGTGTCTGGTATCCGCGCCTGAAATGCTAATCTCTTTTTGCCACTGGTTCAGGTTGCCCGAAACACCTTCTTTGATCATTTTTAACAGAGAAGATGCGTTGGGCAACGCCTTGGCAATAGCGTCGATACTGGACTCTCGAAGGTCTTCCAGATTGATTTCAAGGATGCGTTCAGCGGCGGCATTAAATGTAATGAGTTTATGGTTTGAACTAAGGGTGAGCACGCCTGCTGATAAGTGGGTGAGAACCGTGTTGAGGTAGGCATGCTCAGATTCAGCGAGTTGCTGGCTTTCAAGAGCGCTTTTTTGGGCGGAGGAGATTTGACGAGTCATCAGATTAAATGATTCAACCAAGACGCCTAGTTCATCACTGCCGTGCACGGGGAGAATTTTCCCATAGTCACCTTTTGAGATAGCACGGGTGCCCTCAGCGAGATCTCGCAATGGTGCGAGTAATCGTTGTGCAAGATAAATAGAGGCCCACAATGAGATCAATAGGGTCATCGCTGTAACCAGCGTCAGACTCAATACAAAACTTAGGGTTAACGGCCCTCGAAGGTACTTTAATTTTTCATACTCACGTGATGCGGCCTCAACGCTTTCGCCAAGTCTCGAATAACGAAGCGGGAGGGGATACAGCACTTGCAAGACGCGATCGGGTGAACTGACACTGAGACCCGATACAGGAACCGCAACCCGAAGCATTAACCCGCCATCGCGTGCAGGCTCAAATTCTGCATAGACCTTCTCTCGACGAACCTTGTTGAGTACTTCTTTATTAGGAGCATCGGGAATTAAGGAAATTGCTAAATTGCTACTTGAGGCTAATATGCGTCCCGTTGAGGAGTGCAGACTCATCTCATCGTAGCCGCCAGCTGCTCGAAGATTATCAAGCAGGTTATAAAGTTGTGCTGAAGAGTTTGTGATCTCGATTCGCCGTGCGGATATACGAGCCTGTCTTACAAGATCAAGTTTGATCGTCTCGAGCGTGTTCCGCCCGAGAAGAAAAGCGTCATCAAGCGCTTGCTCAATTTGGACATCAAACCATGAATCAATACTGCGACTCAGATACTGAACCGCAAAGTAGTAGACCATCGCCAGAGGAATCACGGCGAGCACGGCAAACGTCGCGACAAACCGCATGGTCAATCTGGATCCAAGGGCCCGAGCTCGAATTGAGCCCACTAGTTTTCTGATTTGAAAAAGCGTTAGAACGGCGAGTGCTGAAATGCCAAAAATATTTAATGCAATTAAAGCGCCGTAATAATCCCCAAAAAGATCCTCTTGATCTGCAGTTTGGGTTAGAAAAACAGAAATGCTTAATAATGCAAGCGAAACCGTCAGGGTGACGCCAAATCCAAGCGTGCGGTTCACGGAACGTTAACCGGCCAACGTCCCCAGCTGCTATTCAGGCGCCACTCGGGAAAAATAAGCGCGATGAGTCTCAATGGCCCGGGTAACTGACCTCGATCCAGGATGATACGAAGATGTATCTGAAGTTCATCTTCTGTGCTGACACCTTCTGGCAACGCGAGTTTGGATTGATATTGCGTAAAAGATGACAACGTTTCGGATAATGTTGCGAAGTGTTGGGTTGAGCCAGTGCCGAGGTGCGTTAAAGTGAAGCGATTCGACAGCCCTTGATATTCAATCAGGTATCGATCCTTCCAGGCGGCGACTTCAAAATAGACAGATGCGAGGCTCGACCGCTGAAGTTCAGTTTGAACCTCCAGCATAAGGCCAATTCCTTTGCTCAGGGCGACTTCCGGTTCTCCCGATATTGTCAGGTTGAGGCGAGCGGAGGTTGTAATCACTCTATCGACAATATTCGAATTGCCACGCTCCACGGCGAAGTCCGCGAGTGCTGTGGGCAGTCCGATAAAAAAGATCACCAGTGCGAGCTGCAGTTGTTTTAGGTTGAAACTCAGGTTCATGTCGAGGTCAATTTAAGAAAGCGATCCTAGAGGCTTTAATTTAATTATACGATTATCATCATTTCGCATCATGCTTTTGTCAGGGACGCATAGAAAAGACCATCGTGTTCATCATTAGGGAGAAGCTGCTGCCCGTTTTTTGTGCCAATGGCAGTTGGAATCGTTATGTCCCGAACCTGTACATCGCTAAATTTTTGAATCAGGCCATCAATTGGCACATCATTTTCTTCTTTTAAAATAGAACACGTAACGTACACCAGCTGACCGCCGGTTCGCAGCAGGGGCCAGAGTGTCGACAGTAACCGCGACTGTTGCAAAGCGTAGGTTGCAATATCAGAAGATCGACGGTGATGACGAATATCGGGATGCCTTTTGATGACGCCAGTGCCGCTGCAAGGCGCATCAAGAAGGATTAAGTCGTAGAGCTCTTCATCACACCATTTTTTATCATTTAGGATGTCAGCCGAGATAACCTTAGCACTTTGATCAAGTCGATCGAGGTTGTCGCTGATCGACTTGGTTCTATTCGGCAGATCAATTGCGGTAACCGATTCAATATTTTTGAGTGCTTCTATCAGATGGGTCGTTTTGCCACCCGGTGCAGCACACGCATCAAGAACTCGTCCGCCATTGAACGGGAGACATGCCAGAGGGGCCATTTGGGCGGCTTCATCTTGTACCGAGCAGAAACCCAAAGAGAAACCAGGTATTGATGAGATGTCCCGAGGTTTTTCCAGAGTGACTCCCCAAGGACTGATTGAAGTTTCATGGGCTTTGATGTTCTCGCGGGCGAGAAGTTCGATAAATTCTGAGCGCGTGATCTTAAGTGTATTAACGCGCAGCGTCATGGGTGGTTTTTGATTTGCGCAACTGACAACTTTTTGCCATTCATCCGGCCAGTTGCTCTTAATCCTCTGCAGCAGCCACGAGGGAGTGGCAAACGTGCACTCTTCGCTCGACATGAGATCGGTAGGTTTATCCCTCAACCAAGAGCGAAGAACGCCATTGACCAAGCCCACCGCTTTTGGAAGACCAAGAACACGGGCTGCCTCAACGGTACCCGAGGTAACAGCATAATCAGGCTCATTCAGATGATCTAATTGGTATGCACCACACAACAATAGCGACTCGAGAATCTGATCTTTTTTTGAAATAGGACGATTGAGCTTTGAAGACACGGCAGCTTGATAACGAAACCACCATCGTAACGTTCCCCATGAAATCTCCCGAACTTCTCCGCGATTCTCAGGTTTTAACTTGCTGCATTCACTGAACGTTGCCCTGTCAAGAGATTGACCTTTCTTTGTGACGGCATGGACGATCCGAGTCGCCGCCGCACAAGTTTCAGCAGTTGGCATTTTGCCTGACTTGCGACGTGAGTTGATCACCAGCGTTTATTGAGTACCCATTTTGGAAAGCCCGAACAGACAATGCAGTGCCTCCCGCTTTTTGTATCTCGATCAAGTCCAAAGTGCCTTCACCGGTTTGAACGCGAATGAGGTCACGCTGGATCTCGATGACGGTGCCGGGACTCGCTAATTCCCGATCCGGGCCCACGCGAGCTTTTCGAATAATGAGTGGAGTGTCATTATGGTTTGATCGTGTGAGTGGCCAAGGATTAAATGCCCTAATACATCTTTCAATTTCGCTTGCAGAGCGTCTCCAATCTATCCATGAATCGCGCCGACTGAGTTGATGGGCGTAAGTTACGCCATCCGCAGGTTGCGCCTGTGATTCAAGCGACCCGTCTATTAACGCCTCATAGTATTTTTTAAGCATGCCAGCTCCCATATCAGATAGGCGATTATGCAGGCTAAGCCCGGTTTCATCGGCCTGGATAAGCGTTTTTTCTGTTGCCAAGACAGCACCGGTGTCCAATCCTTCGTCCATTTTCATCAGGGAGACTCCGGTTTGTAGATCACCCGCTTCAATCGCGCGTTGGATCGGGGCTGCGCCGCGCCAACGAGGTAATAATGATGCGTGCACATTAATGCAGCCCATGTTCGGAATTTCGAGAACCTGCTGAGGGAGAATCAGGCCATATGCAGCGACAAACGCAATATCAATTTTTTGACCAACTAGAAATTCTGACTCATCAGCAAGCGTGCAGGGTTGACGAATCTGAAGACCCGCTTCAACCGCGCGACGTTTGACTGGACAGGCATTTAACTTTCGCCCCCGACCTGCTGGCCGGTCGGGCTGGGTGTATACCGCGACGACATCTACACCCATCTCAAGTAAGGCGTTGAGGCAGGGCACGGCGAAATCTGGAGTGCCAGCAAATACTGCTCGGGTAGCCATTGAATTTATGAAACGATCGAGTTTTCGCTTTTTCGCGGGATCGAGTGCTCGGAGGATGTAAATTCGCGAACCAGTCGTTTTCTGATCCGATCACGCTTGAGTTGTGATAAGTAATCCACAAACACTTTCCCGTCTAGATGGTCTACTTCATGCTGAATACAGATGGATAACAAACCGGAGGCATTTATTTCAAATGGCTGACCTGACCGATCAAGTGCAGTAACGTGGACCTCTGAAAATCTCGAGACGGGCACAACAGCGCCCGGCACTGAAAGGCACCCCTCGTCGGTTTCAATTTGATCCCCTGATCCAACCAGGACTGGATTAACAAATGCCTGTAGTCGGTCTTTTGTTTCCGATATGTCAATGACAACGACGCGCTTGTGCACATTGACTTGAGTTGCTGCCAGTCCAATTCCCGGCGCAGCATACATGGTTTCGGCCATATCATCGATCAATTTGACGATCGAAGGGTCTAACCGGTCGACGGGTTCAGCTCGGGTTCGGAGTCGAGAGTCGGGATAAACTAAAATGTCGAGAATAGCCATAAAGAACGCTGAAATTTAAAGATTGTGAAGCGCGTCACTTGGAATTTTATGAGCTGGGGACTAGATTAGTGTGATACTAGACCAAGTCACTAACGTTAGACCGCAAACATAATGATATCGAATTTTACCCGATCTTCAAGCGTTGTATTTGACACCCCACTTTTAATCACTGGCGGGTGTGTACGGCAGTGTCTCAGGGTGATCCTGACGCTAATTTTGGTGAACCCAATGACTTCTCTTGCATTTGCCGAGGATAGTCAGCCCAACTATGTGGTTTTGCCGGTTGAGGTTCGCAAGGCTGAGGTCAGAGTGGTTGAGCAGGTCCCTCCATCGATTTCGATCCCGCCGCATGTGCTAGCGCCTTTCGTTGGGCGTCCGCTTCTGATGGATGAGATGTCAGGAATACCGTATGGCCGCGCTTTGATAGGGGTGGGCGGTCAATCAATGTGGGGTCAGTTTAATCAGTTTCTGGCTACCGATCTTCCAGCATCTGCGAATGGACTTTATACGACCTTTCGGCCTGACAAGGAGATTCTGGATCCAGCGAGCGGCGAAACGCTAGCCATTACGGCTGCTTTTTTAGGAATCGCAAGGTTGGATCAAAATAATGATGTTGCGAAGCTGACACTGATTGAAAGTGATCAGGAGGTTATGGTGGGGGATCGATTGATGCCTTTTCATGAGGCGTCTCCTGCGCTCGCGTTAACACCGGTAAGATCAAATGCCGATATTAATGCTTATGTTGTTCAGAGCGCTGGCTCGGTTGGTGGGTCAGGCAGTTATTCGATGGTTATTATCTCGGCAGGCCTTAAGGATGGGATTGACGCAGGCGATATTCTTGACGTTTTCAGTCCGGGGCGACAGTTGCTGCTTACCGACCAGATGCCGACGATTATTCGGAAAGGATCAGAGCCTTGTCAGCCTAGGCGAGAATCGCTAAACATGCCCGGGGCACGCTTGCTAGGATGCAAAGAACGCGCCCCTTCGAGTCGCGAGCTTACGGGTCGATCATCTGAATTGATCGATCTTCCTGAAGAAAAATCAGGTGAGTTAATTGTCTATCGAGCGTTTGACCAAGTGAGTTTCGCATTGCTCCTTGAAGTTGACCGTGAGATTTACGTGGGGGACCGTGTTAAAGCGCCTCGCAGTTAGATCAGGAATATTCAATTCTGTCACCCAGATCTGAAGATTTTCAACAGGAGCGGGTTGTTTAAAAAGCAAAGACCATGGAGGGTCAATGTTAGATGACAAATCACGTGCGTGGATCAAATTAGCTCGAGCCAAAATACCGGATGCACTCAAAAGAAGCGTACTGGAGCGATGCCCTGATCCCCAGGAGGCATTACGCTTTGATCTTAAATCGTTAAATACTCGATCTCGGCGTTCACGAGTTTTAAGTCGAAACCTATTGGCTTTAGTTGATCAACAGGATATCGCTCAAGACGTGGATTGGTGCTCACGGCCACAGCGATCGGTCATCGGGTTGACTGATCATTTATTTCCGTCTCACCTAAAAGAGATTTCTTGTCCGCCCATCGCGATTTTTTGTGAGGGCGATCAAAAACTGTTAAGTCAGCAGATGATCGCGATGGTGGGCAGTCGCAACCCAACACCGGGTGGCCTCAAGATCGCCGAGGAAATGGCCGCAGTCGTTAGTTCTGCAGGCTTTACTGTTGTGAGTGGTCTTGCCATAGGTATTGATACCGTTGCGCACGCGGGAGCCCTTAGCGCCTCTGGCTCAACAATTGGCGTTTGCGCAACTGGGCTGGATCGCGTGTATCCGAGACAAAATACTAAACTTGCGAGGGATATCGTTGATAAGGGCGTTTTGATCTCGGAGTTTCCAGTGGGGACACCCGTTCGGAAACATCATTTTCCACGACGAAATCGGATGATCAGTGGCCTTGCGGTTGCGACCGTGGTGGTCGAGGCAGCAATTCGAAGTGGGAGTTTAATCACAGCCGGCTTTGCAGCCGATCAAGGAAGGGAGGTTTTCGCTGTGCCAGGCTCGGTATACTCGCCCGTCTCACGAGGCACTCATCACCTTATTCGTGACGGCGCATGTTTGGTGGAATCGGGCGACCAGATTCTTGAGGCATTAGGAGGATTTAATTCCAATTTTTCTAACCAGAATCAACGCCAGAAACCTCCGCAATGGTCTATCAAAATACTTAGCGCGATCGATTTTACCCCGACCAGTGTTGATCAGATTGCTGAGCGTTCCGGTTTGACGATTAGTGAAATTTGCGCCATGCTGATAAGGATGGAATGTGAAAAATTGATAGCGAGCGGCTCGGGCGGCTATATTCGACTGGTGTAGTGATCAGGCATCAAGAGCGCTTCGGCAACAAAAAACTGCAGTTTTTGGTTATGTAAAGGGATAAGAGCGACTTAATTTTAATACTATGGGTAAAGCATTAGTCATCGTTGAGTCTCCGGCGAAAGCTAAAACGATCAACCGTTATTTGGGTGACCAATTTGTTGTTCGTTCGAGCGTTGGCCACATTCGTGATTTGCCGGTTAGTGGCTCAAGAGCAAAAACGGATCCCAAGGCGCGGGCGCAGCAAGCGGCCCGAACTCGAAAAATGTCTCCGGATGAGAAATTAAAGTATCGGCGTGAAAAGTCTCGTAGAGATCTTGTGCAGAACATGGGTATTAATCCCGCGCAGAACTGGGCGGCAAATTATCAAGTGCTTCCGGATAAGGTTAAGGTTGTCAATGAGCTAAAAACACTCGCGAAATCTTGCGATGAGATCTATCTCGCCACTGACCTCGATCGTGAAGGTGAAGCGATCGCATGGCATCTGAAAGAGGTCATCGGTGCAGACCCTGACCGCTACCATCGGGTGGTTTTTAACGAGATTACCAAGCAAGCCGTGCAAGATGCATTTGCCAAACCGGGAAAACTGGATAACGATAAGGTAGATGCGCAACAAGCCCGCCGATTTCTTGATCGAGTGGTTGGCTTTATGCTCTCTCCATTGCTCTGGGCTAAGGTTGCACGGGGCCTGTCCGCCGGTCGCGTTCAGTCTGTTGCGGTTAGTTTATTGGTAGATCGGGAGAGGGAGATTCGGGCTTTTGTTCCGGAGGAGTATTGGGAAGTTTTTGCGAACATGCAGTCGAAGCAAGGATCGGTCCGGCTAGAGGTTGTCAAGCAAGGAGATAAATCCTTTCGACCCACCCATAAAACGGAAGCGGACGAAGCACTAGCGATTCTTCAGTCAGAAGCCTATACCGTTAGCGGACGCACTGATCGCAAGACGCAGTCTGGACCCAATCCTCCACTCATTACGTCAACGTTGCAGCAGGCGGCCAGCACGAGACTCGGGTTTTCAGTTAAGAAAACGATGACTCTGGCTC
This sequence comes from Candidatus Thioglobus sp., assembly GCA_004212795.1. Taxonomy (GTDB): domain Bacteria; phylum Pseudomonadota; class Gammaproteobacteria; order Arenicellales; family UBA868; genus UBA868. The sequence goes on along the minus strand of SHBR01000006.1, from coordinate 45,962 downwards.
AACGTTTGTACGAGGCCGGGTTGATTACTTATATGCGGACGGACTCGACCCATCTAAGCGCAGACGCGTTATCGAGTTGTCGAAAATTTATCCAAAGTAAATATGGCGATGGTTATCTGCCCGAGACGCCGAATTTTTATTCGAGCAAGGAAAGTGCGCAGGAAGCTCACGAGGCGATACGTCCCACTGACGCCTACCAGAATGTTAATCAGCTCGGTTTAGAGCGCGATCAGGAGCGTTTGTATTCCCTTATTCATGGTTACTTTGTCGCTTCGCAAATGACTAAATCCCGATTCTTAAGCTCTACGATAAAGGTAACTTGCGCAACATTTGAGTTAAAGGCAAAAGGCAGAATATTGGAATTTGACGGCTGGACGCGTGCACTCCCACCGATGGGCAAGCAGGAAGACGAAGTGTTGCCTGATATACCGGAAGGAGAAGTACTGACCCTCATTGAGCTGGATCCAGAACAAAAATTTACGAAGCCAGTTGGGCGTTTTACTGAAGCCAGCCTGGTGAAAGAATTGGAGAAAAGAGGTATCGGTAGACCATCCACGTACGCTTCAATTATCTCGACGATTCAGGATCGTGGCTATGTGAAACTGATCAATCGTCGATTCTTCGCTCAGAAAATGGGCGAGATTGTGACAGATCGTCTTCGGGAAAATTTTTCCGATTTGATGGACTATGGATTTACTGCGGAAATGGAAGCAACCTTAGATCAGGTTGCGTCGGGTCGCCGGAACTGGAAAGAGGTGCTCGATAATTTTTATGACGGTTTTGAGCAGAAACTTGAAGCTGCTCGCGGCGAAGGAGAAGGTAAGACAGCTGTTGGAGGCATGCGCGCAAATCTACCCACTGAGACTGACATTAAATGCCCGGCCTGTGAGAGAGTGATGCAAATACGAACCGGTGCAACCGGCGTATTCCTGGGGTGTTCAGGGTATGCGCTTCCGCCGAAAGAGCGGTGTACTCAGACTATAAATCTTATTCCTGGAGAGGACGTCGAAGAAGCAGCCGTTGATGATGATCACGAAGCGAGACAGTTAGTCACGGTCAAACGCTGTAGCATCTGTCAAAGCGCGATGACCTCATTCCTTGTGGATGAAAATCGTAAGCTCCATGTTTGCGGGAACAACCCGGACTGTTCCGGATTTGAGGTTGAATCCGGTGAGTTTAAGCTCAAAGGGTACGATGGCCCCACATTAGAGTGTGATAAATGTGGCGCGGAGATGCAGCTTAAAACGGGTCGTTTTGGAAAATATTTTGGCTGCTCTTCTGATGAATGTAAAAATACCCGAAAATTATTACGAAACGGCGAGCCGGCACCTCCCAGGGCCGATCCCATCCCAATGCCGGATTTGCCTTGTAAGAAAGTAGATGATTTTTATTTGCTGCGCGATGGAGCATCTGGATTATTTTTAGCCGCCAGCAAGTTTCCTCGCAACCGGGAAACGCGCGCGCCTTTGGTTAAGGAGGTGCTTACGGTTGCTGAGCAGCTTGATCCAAAGCATCGGTACTTGGCTGACGCGCCGGCCCATGATGCGGACGGGAATCCTGCTCAAATTCGATTTAGTCGAAAAACAAAAGAGCAGTATGTCATGACTGAAATCGATGGAAAGGCAACAGGATGGAGAGGGTTCTTCCGAGAAGGGAGTTGGAAAATTGAGGATAAACCGGCTACGCGACCAAAAAGAGCGAAGAAAGTGATAAAGAAAAAAGCCACCAAGAAGAAAAGTGCAAAAAAGAAAAAGAACGCAAATTCTGTCACCGACCCTGCTTTATCTGAGTGATGTCAAGCTCACCAGTGTCATCAGGTCTAGCCTTACTCCTCGCAGTTACAATGTTCGCCGCCATCGAGTGTGGAAGTGATCTTTTAAGTCGCCGAGTTTGTTAGTGATTTTTCAGAAAAGACCCTGGATGGGGTCGATTAACGACTCAGGATCAGGGAACGGCGGCTCGCTTCCGCGCACGAAAAATTCGAGGTAGGCATCGGATTCTTCTTCTGTCGCCCGCAATCCACTGATTGGATTGGTGTGCACTTCAACAATTTTTTCGGGGATTTCACGTTCAAGATCAGGACGATCTTCCAACGCGACACGCATGTAGTCTATCCAGATCGGAAGCGCCGCCCGAGCGCCCGATTCACCCTTGCCGAGATCCTGAGGCGAGTCAAAACCTACCCATACGCTTGTGACAACATCGGGATTGTATCCAGTGAACCAAGCATCAAAGTAATTGTTAGTGGTTCCCGTTTTTCCAGCGAGATCCGATCGATTTAACTGCAGTGCGCCCTTCGCTGTTCCGTTACTGACAACCTCTTTCATTAGACTATCGACAATAAATGCGTTTTCCTCAGAGATAATGCGTGGGGCAAACCGGCTGTCTACAGTTCTATTTTGATTTGAGCCAGTTTTGGTTTTGGGCGCAGGGCAGTCGGGACAGATCATTTTTCTATTTGCATACTCGACGATCGCGCCATTCTGATCTTCTATTCGGGCGATAAGGAAAGGATTGATTAAATAACCACCGTTTGCGAAGCTCGCATATCCTCGAGCAATCTCCATGGGGGTTACTGTTGCGGAGCCGAGCGCTAAAGACAGTCCTTTGGGGAGACGCTCGGAATCAAAGCCAAATCTTCCAAGATAGGCGCGCACGGTATCGATACCAAGCGCTCTTACCAATCGAACAGAAACCAGATTTAGGGAGAGGCTAAGTGCTTTTCGAAGTCGAGTTGGGCCGAAGACTTTCTTGCTGTAATTTTGGGGTCGCCACGCGCCACCAATATCATCTTCAATCACAATGGGCGCCCCGCTGACCAAGGTGGAAGCGGTAAAGCCATTTGCTATCGCTGAGGAATAAATAAAAGGTTTTATATTGGATCCGGGCTGCCTTTGGGCCTGCGTAACACGGTTGAAGCGACTCTGGCCGAAGTCAAATCCACCGGTCAGTGCGAGGATGGATCCATCGCTTGGACTGAGAGAAACCAGGGCGCCTTGCACTTTAGGGATATTTGCGAGTCGAGCTCCAGTTTCAGCTTTGAGTAGGTAAACAACATCACCTGGATGTAGTAATTGCGAAGGACTTTTGTTTGTCCAGCGCCAGCTGTCAGAGCCCAGTGACTGATGGATACCCGTCGAAGTCAGGATTTCAATTGCGTCCCCTCCGGGGCGAAGCACCATAACGGGCTGTAAACTGCTTACCTCAGGAAATTTTTGTAATTCGATGATTCGTTTGTCAGTTGAATTATGAAGAACGGGATCAATTCGCCCTGAAGCACCCTTGAATCCATGGCGCTCTTCGTATGCGATCAAGCCGTCGACGATCGCTTTATTTGCGCTCTGTTGAAAATTGGAGTCGACCGTTGTGTAGACCCGATACCCAGATTCATAAGCCGCCCTTCCATATTGTTCAAACATATATTTACGGACCATTTCGCTAACGTAGGGCGCCTCGAGTTCGATCTCAAGTCGGTGTCGATTGGCGGTAATGGGCTCAGATTTCGCCCAGAGGAATTTGTCATCAGAAATAAATTCCAAGTCGTGCATGCGACCGAGTACGTAGTTTCTTCTATTCAATGCACGCTGTGGATTGCTAACAGGATTACTCGTTGATGGCGCCTTGGGTAGTCCTGCTAGCATTGCAATTTGGGCAAGAGATAATTCAGAGAGCGGTTTGTTGTAATAAAAAGATGATGCGGCTTGAAACCCATAGGCGCGATGTCCCAGAAAAATCTTATTCAAATACAACTCAAGAATCTGCGATTTTTCCAGCTCACGTTCTAGTCTGAACGCAAGTAAGGCCTCTTTGACTTTTCGCTTGTAGGTCTTTTCCCGAGATAAGAAGTAATTGCGCGCCACTTGCATCGTGATCGTGCTCGCGCCTTGGCGGGTTCGCATTGACTTTAGATTGGCAAAAATAGCTCTTGCGACCCCAAAAATATCGATGCCATGATGAGCGTAAAACCGATCATCTTCTGCAGCCAGAATAGCGTCTATCAGGGGTTGCGGGGTGTCGCTGATATTGACCGTAATTCTTCGCTCGTCCCCGAACTCACCGATTAACTTTCCATCGATTGTGTATATCCGAAGGGGTTCTTTTAACCGGATATCTTGAACCTCGGTGATTTTGGGGAGATCGGCCCAAATGATCGCGATAACGCTGCTCATGATCAAGACTGCTGTGGCGGCAAGTCCGATTAGGAGCCAAGCAAGCGTGCGAATTCGCATAGATGCCTTCTTTGCGTGATGGGCGGTGATGCTCGACGGATATCGGGCTCTCGGGGCGTATTTTACCAAATGCGGGAATTTGATCGAATAAAAGAATTAAAAGGATGTTCGCAGTCAAGTTTCTCCTCGCGGTAAACTTCATCCTATGAGTCTCATATCAAGCAAAACACCCGCTGCACTCGGAATCGATATTGGCAGTGCAGGGGTAAAAGTTCTCGAGATGTCGACTTCCGGTAAAGGGTATCGAGCGGACCGCGCGGGATTCGAACCCCTCCCAAAAAATGCAATTATCGAGCACGGTATTAATGATCTCGAAGCGACCAGTGAAGCTATTCGCCGGGCCGTTACCCATTCAAAAAGTTCGCGGAAGTCGGCGATTGTTGCTGTCTCCCAAACCCATGTCATTACTCGGACGATCAACCTTCCTGCTGGGTTAAGTGACGGTGAGATTGAAGAACAGGTCATGATCGAGGCGGCTCAGCAGATTCCACATCCGCTTGAGGAGATATATCTCGACTTTGCAGTATCAGGCGGCGCGCGGGACGGCAGTGATGATCAAGTTATGATTACTGCGTGTAGGAGAGAAATTGTCGAAGATTATGCTGCCGCTTTGGAGATCGCAGGACTCAAGGCGGTTGTTGTGGATGCTGGGCTATTTGCGATTGAAAGAGGCTATGAATTTGTTGCTGAAACATTGGGGGAACCCCTGGAAGGTCGTGCAATTGCTTTTATGAGTTTTGGCGATGTGACAACGCGCCTCGATTTATTTATCGACGGCAGATCGGTTTATGGTCGGGACCAGAGTTTTGGCGGTCGGATTTTGACCGAAAATATTCGCTCACGTTACGGAATCGATTATCGAGAGGCAGAGGCGCTCAAGCGAACCGGGGAGTTGCCACAAAACTATCAGCAGGATCTGGTTAAACCCTTCCGAGAAGCAATGGCGCGCGAAGCGGCCCGCGGGCTGGAGTTTTGCCTGTCGACCCGACATGGTTTATCGCATGTTGACGCGCTACTGATTAGTGGGGGTTGTGTGCAAATTCCTGAGGTTGCGCGGGAGATTGAGTCTTATATTGGCGTTCCCACGCTCATTGCCGATCCTTTTGCAACGGGGAGTCGAATTCGAGCGAGTAAGTTAGTTGCTCGCCATGGACCTATTATGATTAAAGCCGTGGGGTTGGCAGTGCGAGGTGCTCGATGATCTCAGGCATCAATTTACTGCCGTGGAGAGATGAGCGTCGCCAGCGTCAAAGACGAACGGCCATCACAATTGCTGCAATATTTTTTTCTGCGACTTTGGTGGGTCTTGCAGGGGTGTGGTGGAAGCAGAATGCGGATATAAGTTACCAGAATAGCCGTAACCAGTTTTTGAAGCAGGCGATTTCGCGAGTCGAGCGTCAATTGCAGGAGATTAAAGATATCCAGACGCGAAAAGAGGAGCTCATGGCGCGAATGGAAGTGATCAATCGATTGCAGGCCGAGCGACCAAAACTGGTTCGGGGAATGATGGAGCTCGCAACGTCCATGCCTGAAGGAATTTTCTTTTCATCTCTCAAAAGAACTCCCGATGGGATTAGTTTTACAGGAGTTGCACAATCGAGCTCCCGAATCTCTGCGCTTATGGAGCAACTGACAGGCACGCCATCGTTCGATCGCCCAAAACTTGACCTAATTAACGTGGGCGAAACCCAGGAGTTCGAGCTATGGGTTTCCTCGACCCAATCCGGTGACCCTGAAGAGATTAACGAGGGGAAACCGTGACTCGCGAAAAGGAATCTGGCGCATGAGTTGGCAGGATGATCTGAAACGTGTCGATATGAACCAGCCAAGCGATTGGCCCGCGTGGTTCATCGTAATTATTGCGTTTGTTGGATGTCTGATCCTTGTTTTTTTATCTTGGTATTTTTTGCTTGAAGGCCAGAGGTCCTCGCTCGCGTCATCCCGGAGTGCCGAAATAGAACTTAAACAAAGTTTTGATGTCAAAAAGGGAATGGTCGTTAATCTCCCGGCTTACAAGAAGCAGATGACCGAAATTGAAGCGTTGTTGTCGGCGATGTTGGAAAAGTTACCTGATAGTTCAGAGGTCCCCTCTCTGCTCGTTAATATCACTGAGGCAGGTGCTCGCCGTGGTTTAGAGTTCGTGGTTTTTGATCCTCAATCGCAAGTCCTGGAGACGTTTTATGCGTCTTTACCTATTCTCGTTGAAGTAAAAGGGTCATATCACCAGATTGCGAATTTTATAAGTGACCTCGCCCAGATGCCCAGGATTGTCACCGTTGGGGAGATGGGATTGAGTTCGGGGGATGACAATCGCGTTAGCGCTTCGTTAATGCTTCAAACCTATAGCTACCTTCCGGACGGATTTTAACGTGGAGAGTCTCGGGTTGAGTATGGTAAATCGGGCATTCGGCCTAGGGCTAGTTACTTTTTTAATGTTCGGGTGTTCTGAGGAGCGCACCCTGGCCGACCTTGAGCGCTATGTTTCGACACTTCATCAGGATACGGTACCCCGGGTTGAAGCGTTACCCGATCAGCCATCGGTCGAGGTGGTTGTTTATACTGCTGACGAGGCCCGAGATCCGTTTGCGACCAGTAATGTTTTTGGTAAAGAAGATGATGGCGTAGAGCCGGATATTGGACCTGATCCGCTTGCACCTGATACCGCTAGATCTCGAGAGCCTCTCGAGGATTTTCCGCTGGACGCATTGAAATTAGTGGGAACAATGAGTCTCGATGGACAGAATTGGGCCCTGATTAATGCGCCAGATGGCCAGATTTACAGAGTCGTTGTCGGATCCTATTTGGGACAAAATACTGGAAAAATAATTCAGATAAACAAATCGACAGGCAGTCTTGAGATCGAAGAGCGGCTTCAGGGTGCATCGGGGCGTTGGGAAGTGCGTTCGATTCAGATGACGAACGGTGAGTAATTGTTTTTGAATTCGAGTAGATTCAACGCTATGCAACATCGCACTTCTTCCATCAGCCGCCTACGACTGATTTTGGCCATCGCCGTTTTGGCGAGTTATCTGCCTTCAGTAAGTTGGGCTCAAGATTCGATCTCATTAACGTCGGTTACCCATACGTACCTCCCCAGTGGAAAAGTTCAGATTGATGTAGATGCAGATGGTTCCTTCGAGCGGCCGCGCATGTTTCGGACTACCGGGCCTGATAGGCTCGTGATTGATTTCTTTGGTTTGGATCAACAGATTGAGAATCCCGTGATAGAAGTTGGTCGGGGTGCTGTTGAGAATCTGCTTGTCGCTGAAGACGACAAGCGATCTCGGATTGTTGTTAATCTTATTGCGCCGGCCAGTTTTGAGACGATTTATAGAAGTAACGGCATGACGCTGGTTGTTAATCCAGTGGAGTTGACCTCAAATGTTGTGGGCTCTCCAAAAGTCGATAGTGCGTCGGACAGATCCCGAGTCAATGGCGTTCAACTATCAAAAATAGATTTCAGGCGAACGCCTGACTCTGCCGGGCGAGTCATTCTCGAATTTGAGGATGATGATGCGAGAGTTGACGTGCGGGAATATCTTGGTGAGATTGTGATTGATATCGCAGATGCAAATATGGACACCTCGCTTCAGAAACGCCTTGATGTCGTTGATTTTGCAACGCCAGTGCAGTTTGTTGATGCATTCGCTACTGAAGGCGGCGTCCGAATTGTGGTAACGCCTTATGGCCGTTTTGACTTTGTCTCCATTCAAACTGGGCAGCGATTTATCTTGGAAGTTTCCGAAAAACCAACGGGTGTAACTGAAGGATCTGAATCGGCGGTCTATAGTGGAAATTTAATTAGCTTTGATTTTCAGAATATTCCCATAAGAAGCGCCCTTCAGCAGATTGCGCAAGAAACGGGTTTAAATTTTGTAATCAGCGATACGGTTACGGGAGAAATGAGCTTACGCCTTAAGGATGTGCCTTGGGATCAGGCGCTTGATACGATAATGCAAACTAAAGGTCTTGCGAGACGGGAGCAGGGTAATGTGGTTTGGATCGCGCCTGCCGAGGAGATTGCAAATCAGGAACGCTTAGCGCTTGAAGCATCCCGACAGGTCAGTGAATTAGAGCCTTTAGTCTCCGATCTAATTCAAATCAACTATGCGAAAGCTGAAGATATTGGTGAACTTCTAAAATCGGTGCGGGCAATAGAGCCAAATGTGCAACAGTCCATGTTTGGCAACGTGTCGGTAGCAGAGGTGCAGACAGAAGAGAATCGCTTGCTCTCCGAGCGTGGGAGTGTAACGGTTGATGAGCGCACCAATTCTTTGCTGGTACAGGATACTCAAAGCAAGATCCGTGAAATTCGAAAACTGGTCGCTGAATTAGATCGACCGGTCAAACAGGTTTTGATAGAGACACGAATCGTAGAGGCAAAAGAAAATTTCAGTCGAAACCTCGGCGTTAAACTTGGACTGACGGGTATAAACAGTAACACCAGCCTCGGGACGGCAATGGGTTCTGGTTCGTTATCCAACACGGGAACTATTCGGACGGATGGCATAAGTGCGAGTGGTGATGGCTCTTTAGGCGTCAATTTCCCAGCGCAAGGCATTGGTTCGGTTTCTCCTGCATCCTACGCCTTAACGCTTGCTAAGGCCGGCGCAGGCTGGGCCAGTTTGATCGATCTTGAGATTTCAGCGTTGGAAGCCGAAGGGAACGGGAAGATCGTGGCGAATCCTCGATTGTTAACCGCAGATAAACAGGAGGCTCACATTGAACAAGGTCAAGAGCGGATCTTTACGACAAACACACTTGGAGAAGGGACAGTTGTAACTAAAAAAGCCGTTTTAGGTCTAACGGTGACGCCCCAGATCACGCCAGATGACCGCGTTATTCTTGATGTCTTTGTGACAAAAGATTCCTTCGTTTCCGCGACGGAGGAGAATATCAACACGCTCCAGGTTAGAACTCAAGTGCTGTTGGATAATGGAGAGACGGTTGTGCTGGGCGGTATCTACGAGCAGCAAACCGCCGATAATGTGTCCAAAGTTCCGGTGCTTGGGGACCTTCCCATTCTTGGCCCCCTTTTCAGAACCAAAGGAATCCTTGATAATCGCAGTGAGCTACTTATTTTTCTGACGCCACGGATTGTCAATCCAGTTCTGACGTCGGACTGATTTCTTAACCATTACCATTACGCTTCTTAGCGCCTTGTCATGATATCCGCGAGCAATATTTATCTAGTGGGCCCCATGGGCGTAGGCAAGACAACTGTCGGCCGCTCTCTTTCAAAGAGTTTGGGGATGGACTTTGTGGACTCAGATCAAGAGATCGAAGAGCGTACAGGCGTAAGCATCAGTACTATTTTTGATATTGAAGGAGAGGCGGGTTTTCGGGAGAGAGAGGCAAAAGAGATTTTTGAGTTGGTGAAGCGCAAAAATATTGTCCTGGCCACAGGCGGTGGCGCGGTCACTCGAGAAGACGTCCGGAAGGCGATGCGCCATAACGGTCTTGTAATTTATCTGCATGCGACTCTGGAGATGTTGGTTGAGCGGACGCGGTCCAGTAAAAACCGTCCATTACTAAATACTGGCGAAGATCCCCGAAAAGTGCTCGAGGCGCTTATGGAGGAGCGTGAACCTCTCTATCGAGCTGAAGCTGATATTATTTTTGAAACCGACTCGAGATCCCCCCACGCAGTCGCAAAGGATATCTGCAGCGAGATAAGAAAACGTTGGCAACGCTAACCGTTGACCTTGGAAGTCGCAGTTATCCAATAATCGTGGGCAGCGGATTGCTCGCGGAACCCGGTACTGTTTCTTCATACATATCAGGCGATGACGTTTTAGTGGTCACAAATGAGACAGTGGCCCCCCTTTATCTTGAACGCGTGATTGGTTTGTTGGGGAACCACCGAGTGGTTTCCCAAACGCTTCCTGACGGTGAACAGTACAAAAGCCTCGAGACGCTCCAGCGTGTATTCGATACACTTTTGCAAAGTCGATTCAGCCGAGATGCGACGCTAGTCGCACTCGGCGGCGGTGTGATTGGTGATTTGGTTGGGTTTGCGGCGGCTTGTTATCAGCGGGGCATTCCTTTTGTCCAGATTCCTACCACTTTATTAGCGCAGGTCGATTCTGCCGTCGGCGGCAAGACCGCGGTAAACCATCCCGCGGGTAAAAATATGATTGGTGCTTTCCATCAACCCGCTTGTGTCATTGCTGATACGGATACCCTTCGTACGCTTGAATCTCGCGAACTGGCTGCGGGCATTGCTGAAGTCATCAAGTATGGCTTGATTCGAGATCGCCTTTTTTTTGAATGGCTAGAGTCAAATATGGATCGGCTTCTTAACTGCGATCAGGAAGCGCTTCAGCATGTGATCATGGAATCCTGTCGTCACAAAGCAGAGATTGTTGCCAGTGATGAGAAGGAGACGGGAGAGCGCGCGATCTTGAACCTAGGGCACACCTTCGGACATGCAATCGAAACCGCATCCGGTTACGGCTCGTGGTTGCATGGAGAGGCTGTCGCAGTGGGTATGTTGATGGCAGTAACGATGTCTGAAAAATTAGGATGGCTAGATCGTAAGATAGTCGATAGAACTCGTAGCTTATTGCTGAGAGTTAATTTGCCGATTGTGCCGCCACAGGGAATGACTGCAGGCGATTTTCTAAAGCATATGTCGGTGGATAAAAAAGTAGTTGCCGGAAAGATTCGCTTGGTACTGCTGGATGCGCTGGGGTGTGCAAAGTTAGTCGAAGACTACCCTGAAGAGGTGTTAATTCAAGTATTAGACGAATTTTCGACGATCTAAGTCTGTTACGCCTCATTGCACCATAAGAGGGCAATAGATCTCCAAAACTAGTTTTTGGGTAGGCATAAATCTCTTGTGTTTGAAGCGAATTTTAGCTGTCGCTATAATTTGTCGCCCCATCATGAAACAATCTGCGGCGCCATCCCTCAGATTAACGCTCAGATTGCTGCTTTCCCGATCTTGAGGCCCGCTCCCGATGACATCACGCTGGGGCGGGTGTGTCGCGGCGCTATAGGGCACGATTATCCAATGGAGTCAGCACGATTAATGACCACGCAACTGAATTCGTCACACGGGCTCTATGACCCCCGCTACGAGCACGATAGTTGTGGTGTAGGCATGGTCGCGCACATCAAGGGCATTGCAAGCCGAAGTATCATCGATGATGGCTACGAATTGCTTAAGAGTATGGAGCACCGGGCAGGAGTAGGGGCACAGCCAAATAGTGGTGATGGCGCTGGAATTCTCACCGCATTGCCTTATAAATTTCTATCTCGTGTTATTTCCGAGGAACTTGGCATTGATCTTCCAGAGCAAGGGAGGTTTGGTGCCGGTTTAGTTTTCCTGCCTAAAGATTTATCTCAACGTCAAAAGTGCAAACGGATTGTTGAGAATCTTGTAGATCAGCATGGTCAGTTTTTACTGGGGTGGAGGGTCGTGCCGGTTGCGCCAGAGTCCGCGGACATCGGCATTGCTGCCAGATTGTCTGAGCCCCACATAGAGCAACTGTTGGTCGAGGCGGCTCCCGATATTAGTCAAGACGAGTTTGAGCGAAAACTTTATCTGATCCGGAAAAGCGCAAGTCATCTTGTGTGTGCAGGTGATTCGTTGTCGCAGTCTGAGATGTTCTATATCTGCTCGCTTTCAACGCGCGTGATGGTCTACAAGGGTATGTTGCGAACGTTGCAGCTGATGGATTACTTTATTGATTTGCAGGCATCAGACTACGTTAGTCATCTTGCAATGGTGCATGCACGTTTTTCAACTAACACTTTCCCAAGTTGGGACCGCGCTCACCCAATGAGAATGATTGCCCATAATGGTGAGATCAACACGTTCCGGGGTAACAGAAATTGGATGCGTGCGCGGGAAGGAAGCATGGAAAGTGATCTTTTCGGCGATCAACTCGAAGCGTTATTCCCGGTTATTGAGCCTAACTGTTCCGACACGAGCGGACTGGATAATGCCCTTGATTTCCTAACCGTAACGGGACGTACGCTTCCAGAGTCAGTTTTAATGATGATTCCAGAGGCTTGGCAGAAACATGAATTAATGACCGCGTCGAAGCGCGCATTTTACGAATATCACTCGTCAATGATGGAGCCGTGGGACGGCCCATCGTCGGTCACTTTTACTGATGGCCGATGCATTGGCGCGGTGCTGGATCGAAACGGGCTTAGACCGAGTCGGTATTATGTTACTTCGGATGACCGGGTCATCATGTCGAGCGAGGTTGGAGTCCTAGAACTCGATCCCACCACGATTAAAGAGAAAGGTCGACTCCAACCGGGACGAATGTTTCTGGTTGATTTTGAAAAGGGCAGGTTGGTTCCTGATGACGAAATCAAGGAAAGTCTGACCAACCAAAGACCGTATGGCCAATGGTTGGCTGAACAAAAAATAGAATTGTCTGAATTGCCAAAAGTGGATGATGTTCCTGGTCTTTCAGAAGAGACGCTTGTGCCACGACTCAGAGCCTTCGGTTATACCAGAGAGACTTTGGATTTTATGCTGATTCCGTTGGTGCTTGAACAGCGCGATCCTATTGGATCGATGGGCAACGATTCAGCGCTCGCCTGTCTATCGGATCAACCCAGGCTGGTCTACGATTATTTTAAGCAGCTCTTTGCTCAAGTGACGAATCCTGCGATCGACTCCATCCGAGAAGATGTCATTATGTCGCTTGAGTGTTTTATAGGCCCTGAAAAAAATCTTTTAAGCACGACACCGTCGCATTGTCATCGATTGCGCCTTATGCAACCGATTCTCACCCAAAGTGATCTGGCCGCTCTGAAAGCGCTCGATTATCGCGGTTGGAAAAGTGCAACCATCGATATCACGTTCCCAGAGGCGGATGGTCCTGGGGGCTTGAAGACGGCGATTGAGCGAATCTGTGCTGAGGCTGAAGCGGCTGTTGATAACGGGATTAATATCGTCGTCCTTTCTGATCGATTAGTCAGCAACCAGAATGCTCCTGTTAGTACGTTACTCGCAGCCGGAGCTGTTCACCAACGACTGGTGAGTACCTCTAAGCGAACTCGAATTGGTTTAGTTGTGGAGACGGGAGAAGCCAGCGAAGTACATCATCATTGCCTGCTTGTTGGTTTTGGCGTCGATGCGATTAATCCTTATCTCGCTTTTGAGGCACTTTGGCAAGCGCGTCGCGATTCGAGGCTTGATGCTGAACACTTCCCCGATGATCACTCGATTGTTGAGGCTTACCGTAAGGGTGTCGCAAAGGGCATTCTGAAAGTGATGGGTAAGATGGGTATTTCAACGCTCCAGTCTTACAAGGGCGCTCAAATATTTGAGGCGGTCGGATTGCAAGACGAGGTGATCGATCTTTGCTTCACAGAGACCGCAAGTCGATTACAGGGAGTGGGTTTTGAAGTCTTAGGGGTGGAGATATTACGACGACATCATCTCGGTTACGCTGAAACGCCCTCAGTTGATACCGGAACGCTTCCAAACCCCGGAGAGTATCACTGGCGTCCGGGTGGGCAAAAACATGCCTGGGAACCCAAAGCAATTTCGAGTCTTCAGCGAGCGGCTCAACAAAACAGCGCACAGGCTTATCGGGAATTTTCCGACACCATAAACTCAGAAGCGTCGGGACGTTGTACTTTGAGGGGACTGATGCATCTTCGCGAGGGCGTTGCGGGTCCAGCTATATCTATTGATTCGGTAGAACCCGCCTCAGAGATTGTTAAGCGTTTTTGTACTGGTGCAATGAGTTTCGGGTCGGTTTCGCCAGAGGCGCATGAAACTTTGGCTATCGCAATGAATCGCGTGGGCGGCAAAAGCAATACGGGAGAGGGCGGTGAGGATCCGCAGCGTTTTAAGCCGCTGCCAAATGGGGATCTTAAACGTTCGGCAATCAAACAAGTGGCCTCCGGTCGATTTGGGGTGACCAGTTGGTACCTTGCCAATGCTGATGAGATCCAGATCAAAATTTCTCAAGGCGCTAAACCAGGAGAAGGTGGCGAATTACCTGGATCCAAAGTCGATGCCACTATTGCCAAGATTCGATATTCAACGCCGGGTGTCGGCTTGATATCGCCCCCGCCTCATCATGATATTTATTCTATCGAAGATCTATCGCAGTTAATTTATGATCTGAAAAATGCGAACCCGGTTGCAAGGATCAGCGTTAAATTGGTTTCGGAAGTTGGCGTGGGCACGATTGCGGCGGGGGTTGCGAAGGCGCACGCCGACCATATTTTGATTTCTGGCGACAGCGGGGGTACTGGCGCATCACCGTTGACCAGTATCAAGCATGCGGGCTTGCCTTGGGAGCTTGGGATTGCTGAGACGCATCAGACGCTTGTGATGAATGACCTGCGGAGCCGGGTGACGTTGCAGACCGATGGGGGAATTAAAACAGGCCGGGACGTTGTCATCGGGGCGATATTAGGCGCTGAAGAGATTGGCTTTTCGACCGCGCCACTGATCGCACTGGGGTGCATCATGATGCGAAAATGTCACCTGAATACCTGTCCAGTCGGAATTGCAACACAGGATCCTGTTCTCAGAGAAAAGTTTCACGGTTTGCCCGAAAATGTCGTTAATTATTTATTTTTTGTGGCCGAGGAAGTCCGAACCCTTATGGCCAAGTTAGGCGTTAGAAATTTTATTGATATGGTCGGAAAGACTGAAATTCTCGAGTCAAGCGCAGTGGTGTCACACTGGAAAGCCAGCGGCCTTGATCTGAGTCGTTTGCTTGAGTCCCCGAAAAAGCCTCACCCAAAAGCGGGCACCACTTGCCAACAAGTTCAGGACCATGGACTTGAGCGCGCGCTAGACAACACGCACGTAATCGGTCTCAGCCAAGCCGCCATTGAACGTGCGGAAAGGGTTGATTTTGACCTGCCGATCAAAAACACCCACCGGACAGTGGGCACGCTACTGTCATACGAGGTTGTTAAGCGATGGGGGGAAGCCGGGTTGCCGGATAACACGATACATGGGCGATTTACGGGATCTGCTGGACAGAGTTTTGGGGCGTGGCTTGCAAATGGTATTACGTTGGAGTTGAGGGGAGATGCAAACGATTACGTGGGAAAAGGCTTGTCCGGTGGAAGGATTATCATCTACCCCCATCCAGATAGTAAGTTTTTACCCGAAAAAAATGTGATTGTTGGCAATGTCGTGTTGTATGGTGCGACTGCGGGAAGCGCTTTTTTTCGAGGGATCGCGGCCGAACGTTTTGCGATCCGAAATAGCGGCGCACAAGCGGTTGTGGAAGGTGTGGGTGACCATGGGTGTGAATATATGACCGGGGGGCGAGTCGTGGTATTGGGTCCTACCGGCCGGAATTTCGCGGCTGGGATGTCGGGCGGAATTGCCTATGTTTTGGTCGATGACCGTGATCGGTTTGCGGTTAATTGTAATCAGGACATGGTCGATCTTGATGACATCGAAAACGATCAAGAGGCAGCGGAGTTATTCAGTCTTCTCGAGGAACATCACAGGTTAACGGGGTCAACCGTCGCGGGAGACTTGATTAAAGATTGGAAAAGCGCTTTGACAAGATTTATTAAAGTAATGCCTCGAGATTACAAAAGAGTGCTGGCAGAGGGTGGACACGATGCTGCGACTCCCGGTTCGCGAGACTTGCGTGAGGAGATAACCATCCAGCAGGGCGCAGCCTGAGAGCAGTTAGAGGACTATTGTCTTATGGGAAAAGTTACTGGATTTAAAGAATTTCCTAGAACCATTGTCCCCTACCGGGACGAGGAAGTTCGTATTAATGACTTTGATGAGATTTTTTCTAAAGGCAATACTGATCAATTAAAGTTGCAAGGGGCTCGCTGCATGGACTGCGGCGTGCCGTTCTGTCAGTCAGATGACGGATGCCCTGTTGATAACCTTATTCCGGAGTGGAACGATCTTGTTTACCGAGGTGAATGGCGAGCGGCGCTGGATCGCCTTCACGCGACAAATAATTTTCCCGAATTTACCGGACGTGTCTGCCCAGCACCCTGTGAGGGCGCCTGCGTACTCGGCATAACCGAACCGGCCGTTACCATTAAAAATATTGAGCAATCCATTGTGGATCGTGGATTCGATGAGGGATGGGTGACCGCTCGGCCACCGAGCAAACGTTCTGGACTGAAAGTAGCGGTGGTGGGCTCGGGCCCTTCAGGTCTTGCGGCCGCAGATCAGCTGAACCAATTGGGCCATTTCGTGACGGTTTATGAGCGCGCTGATCAGATTGGAGGATTATTGATCTATGGCATTCCCAATATGAAACTGGAGAAAAAGTTAGTCGATAGACGCGTGAACTTATTACGGGCAGAGGGCGTCGAGTTCAGAGTCAACACGAGCGTGGGGAGTCCGGTCGAAATTTCCGCGAGTCATTCAAACGCAATCATGACTGATACCGGCGAGTCCGTGAGACATATTTCGGTAGAAGAATTGCAGAAAGAGGTTGATGCGGTTGTATTAGCAATCGGGGCGACCGTGCCGCGTGACTTGGCCATTCCGGGTCGCGAGGCTTCCGGAATTTATTTTGCGATGGACTATCTGACCCGTAGCACGAAAAGTCTCATTGACGAGGGTGCAACGTCTATCGATGCGGCGGGTAAGCGAGTGATTGTGATTGGCGGTGGTGATACTGGCGCTGACTGCATTGGAACGGCTTTGCGTCAGGGTTGTGAGAGTGTGGTTAACTTTGAGCTGTTGAATTGCCCTCCAGATGGTCGGGCAGAAAATAACCCATGGCCAAAATGGCCGTTAATTTTACGAAGCGATTACGCGCACTCGGAGGCGAAGCACAAGTTCGGTAAAGACCCCAGAAGCTATAACCTGCTCTCAAAATCATTCCTGAAGAATGAATCCGGGCAGTTGATTGGCGTGCGGACGATCGAAGTTGATTGGAATCAACCCTCACAAGAGGCACCGTTTAGCGAAATCGAGGGATCCGAGCAAGATTGGAAATGTGATCTGGTGTTTTTATCGATGGGTTTCATGGGACCTGAGTCGACGTTACCGGATCAGCTCGACCTCGCTCGTGACCAACGTTCAAATATTGCGGCAGCAGTGCCTGACTATCGATGCGGTGAGGGATCCGTTTTTGCAGCTGGAGATTGCCGGCGAGGGCAGTCGTTGGTGGTTTGGGCAATACAGGAGGGCCGCGCTGCCGCTCAAAGTGTCGATGATTATTTAAAGGGGTTAACCCATGCCAAGGCAGTCGCCTAGAAAGAGTTGGAGATGAGCCAGACATCAATTCCGCCTAAGCAACGTTTAATTGTTGCGCTGGATGTCCCGTCTGCCACTGAGGCGCGTGCGCTGGTCACTGAAATTGGCGACGCGGTTCACTTTTATAAGGTGGGTCTTGAGTTGTTCACGGGTGCCGATGGGTTTGGAATTGTGGATTGGCTAACCGGTCAAAAAAAGAATGTCTTTGTCGACCTCAAATTTTTTGATGTGCCGGCGACTGTGGGTCGTGCAGTGAGTCAGTTGCAGGGCAGGGGAATTACCTTTGCTACGGTTCATGGCAATGACGCCATGATGCGATCGGCTGCAGATGCCGCTGACGGCGTGGGTATCCTTGCAGTCACGGTGCTCACCAGTCTTGATAAAGCCGATATGCTCGATCT
Source organism: Candidatus Thioglobus sp. (assembly GCA_004212795.1). Lineage (GTDB taxonomy): Bacteria > Pseudomonadota > Gammaproteobacteria > Arenicellales > UBA868 > UBA868. Next base: position 28,146 of record SHBR01000006.1, on the reverse strand, counting down.
GGGCTTTGATTGCGATATTCCTGAACTCGTTTGTTCTCGAGCCAGACGTGCGATTGCCTCGGGTTGTGCCGGGGTGGTGGCATCAGGCCAAGAGGCGCAGATGCTAAGAAAGACATTAGGTCCAAACGGCGTTATCGTCACTCCCGGTATCCGATCTGGGGCTCACGACGATGATCAGAAGCGCGCAGTCACGCCTCGCCGAGCTCTGATGGACGGGTCTGATTATCTTGTCGTGGGCAGACCCATTCGGGATGCGCAAAGCCCTCGTGACGCAGCAGTTCAAATTCAAAGTGAAATTCAATCGACTTTGACGGAATTATTGTGACAGGATCGCCGAGAAACGATCGCCTTATTCGCGCACTCAAGCGGGAACCTGTCGATTGCACACCGGTTTGGATCATGCGTCAGGCTGGGCGTTACCTCCCCGAGTACCGGGCTTCCCGAGAGCGGGCGGGGGATTTTTTAACGCTTTGTAAAACGCCCGAACTGGCTTGTGAAGTCACGATGCAGCCGCTCGCGCGCTTTGACCTGGATGCGGCAATACTTTTTTCAGATATTCTGACGATCCCGGACGCGATGGGTTTAGGGCTCAGCCTGCACGAGGGCGAAGGCCCTAGATTCGCACGCCCGATAAACTCAAAAGCCGATGTTGATTCGCTTGGCGTTCCGGACCCGGAAGACGATCTCGGTTACGTCCTGGAGGCGGTTCGAGTGATTCGACATGAACTCGCGGATCGTGTGCCGTTGATCGGTTTTTCGGGAAGCCCCTGGACGCTTGCAACTTATATGGTGGAAGGCAGGAGTACACGGGATTTTGCAAAAATTAAAAATATGATTTATCGCGAGGCACCAGCTGCTCAAAAATTATTGGGTTTATTAAGCCAGTCTGTTGGGCTTTACCTCAAAGCCCAAGCACGAGCAGGGGCGCAAGTACTTATGGTTTTTGATACCTGGGGCGGCGTCTTGGGACATGCAGAGTACCGAGAGTTTTCTCTTGATCCGATGGCTCAGGTGCTATCCGAACTGCAATCAGATCCGATTGCCTCAAAGGTGCCCACAATTGTCTTTACAAAAGGAGGCGGGCAATGGCTCCCTCAAATCGCTTCAATAGGTTGTGATGCGATCGGCTGCGATTGGACGACATCACTGGCGCAAGCCCGGTTAGCGGTGAAAGATCAGGTTGCGCTCCAGGGTAATCTCGATCCTGCAATACTGTACGCATCGCCAGAGCGGATTCGTTCGGCGGTCGCTGAGGTGTTAGCCGATTTCGGCTCTGGCCCGGGACACGTGTTTAATCTCGGCCACGGCGTAACGCCAGGTGTAAACCCCGACCATGTGAAGGTCCTGGTGGATGCGGTGCATGAGTTGAGTGTTATATCGCCCTGATTTTTTCGGGAGATATTTAATCTGGGACGGGTACCGTATAGTTCAACGCCATTCGACCGCCGTCTGCATAAATACACTGCCCCGTAATGTAAGACGAATCCTCGCTGGCAAGGAAAAGCGCGATCTTGGCGATTTCGTCCACTTCGCCACAACGGCCCATTGGTGTCCTCGAGAGTATCGCGTTGCGCTTTTCATCATCCGACATCACCTGTTGAAGCATCTCGGTCAAAATGCTGCCCGGTCCGATTCCGTTTACGCGGATACCCTTGTCGGCAAGTCCCATCGCCATGACGCGGGTGAGCTGGTCTAACCCTCCTTTGGACACGTTGTAGGGCAGGATCGTCGGGATTGTCATTACGCCATTAACAGAGGACATATTAATAATGCTCCCGCTTCCCGCTTTCGCCATATGACGTCCAACAGCCTGACTCATCAAGAATGCTCCCTTCAGATTTACGCTGAGGACAATGTCAAAATCTTCCTCGCTGATCTCCAAAACATCGCCGGTGCGAAGAATGCCCGCATTATTCACGCAAATATCAATTCGCCCGTTCTCGGCAATTATTTGCTCGACTGTTTTGTTTATTTCCTGCTTGCTGGCAACATCGATGTGGAAGAAAGTGGCGCCAGGTACGCCATCGGCCGCAGTTCGACCAATCTCTTCATTAATGTCGAGCATCATGACCCTGGCACCTTCCGCCGAGAACCGTTCGGCAATTCCCAATCCAATACCTTGGGCGGCTCCTGTAATCACGGCAACCTTATCTTTTAATCGCACTATTTTCTTCCTCTGATTTCGTCAAAACCTATTTCCACATTTTACTGGAGCGGGAGATGAACGTGTCACCTGAATAAAAACTCAGATGGCCTTGGTTTTATTAGTTTCGAGGTCTATCATCACTACTTGGGAAACGCAGTCGTTTGACCGGTTGTTACCCTTAGCGCGGTAGACGCAAGACGCATCGAGAAATCGTGTGTCGACATTATTGATTGTTTGATAACAGCCTAAATATTTAAGTGACTTAATTAGCCATATGAGACTAAGTGATCTTGCAAAACGGATAGGTGCTCGTTGTCATGGCGATCCTGATCTTGACGTTATTTCCCTTGGAACGCTTGAGGAAGCAGGCCCTGATCAAATCACCTTTCTCGGGGTCTCGACATCACGAGAAATGCTGGCGAGTTGCAAGGCAGGAGCGGTCATATTAAGGGAAGAAGATCTCGCCGGTTGGCAGGGATCAGCGCTTGTCAGTGAAAATCCAAACTCGGCTTATGCGCTCACTGCGCGGGCGCTAGATACAACGCCTATGCCGCCGCCCGGTATTCACCAAAGCGCGGTTATCGCGGATAGTGTGAAGTTAGGTGAAGATGTATCAATTGGACCCAATTGTGTAATTGAGGGGAACGCTGAGCTTGGGGACCGGGTAATTATTGAACCCGGATCGGTCATCGGTGCTAATGTTGTAATCGGTTCAGAAACTCGCCTTTTTGCCAACGTGACGATCATGCACGGCGTCAAGATTGGCCAGCAGTGTTTTATCAAAAGCGGGGCAGTTCTCGGTAGTCACGGGTTTGGCAATACAAACGAAGACGGTCAATGGGTTCGCATTCCTCAGTTAGGCGGGCTAACGGTTGGTAATCGAGTCCAGATCGGCGCGGTAACGACTATCGACAGGGGTGCTATCGGTGACACCGTGATTGCTGACGGCGTGGTGATCGATAATCTGGTGCAAATTGGCCATAACTGCCAGATAGGGGAAGACACCGCAATCGTTTCCTGCGTTGGTGTTGCGGGCAGTGTGGTTATCGGTAAGCGCTGCATTTTGGCCGGTGCGGTTGGCGTGGCGGATCACGTCACCATTTGTGATGATGTTCATCTCACGGGTATGGCGATGGTCACAGGTTCAATCAACAAACCTGGGATGTATTCCTCAGGTACGGGTTTATTGCCGACTGGTGATTGGCGAAAAGCAGCAGTCCGATTTCGTCAGTTGGATGATATGAGTCGAAGGTTGAAGCATTTAGAGCAAATGCTTGCAAGCAGCAAGAATTGATGGAAAAGCCATTTTTGCTGTTGCGTTTTGGATTTAGTCTTTATCTGCCGGGCAGGGTCGTTGATCGAACTCACTAACTAATCTTTTTAATGCAGAGAAGTAACATTTCGCAAGCGCTGAAATATTTTTGTAACAAAAAACTGGTAAAAATCTGCGGTTGATTCGTTATGCGAGAGGATTCACTGGTGTCAGCCCCAACAATAATGCTCGTCGAGGATGATGAGGCGATACGAGAGTTGCTTCGTTTTGTGCTTCAACAGAACAATTTTGATATTGCTGAATTCGTTGATGCAGAAACAGCGATAAAAGGTTTAGAAAAAAAGCACCCGAGCCTAATCTTGATGGATTGGATGTTGCCGGGAATGAATGGCGTACAGCTTACAGAAAAATTGAAGTCCAGTAGTTTTAGTCGCAATATTCCCATCATTTTGTTGACTGCGCGTGGAGAAGAAGAGGACAAGGTTCGGGCATTTGATTGTGGTGCTGATGATTATGTGACGAAGCCATTTTCTCCACGAGAACTAATTGCACGTATTCGAGCCGTTATCAGGCGCGCTGTGCCACATGAGGGGGATGATCCAATTGAAGTCGACGGTTTGCTTCTAAACCCGATTCTGCATGCCGTTACGGTACGTGGTGACACATTAGAATTAGGACCCACGGAGTTTCGCTTGCTGCATTTTTTTATGACTCATCAGGATCGTGTTTATAGCCGCAATCAGCTGCTTGATTGGGTATGGGGTGCTAATGCTTTTATTGAAGAACGCACTGTGGATGTTTACATTCGTCGATTACGGGCCGCACTTGAGACGCACTCTTATGGAGAACTTATCAAAACCGTTCGAGGGGTGGGTTATCGGTTTGTGGGAACGAACAGAAGATAATCTCATGTCATTGAATGAGTGATCTTTTTATTTCGGTTAGTGCGCTATTCCTGGGCGCTATTTTGGGATGGTGTGCTGGAGAGACGAGCTTAGGTATCGGGCTGGCGGCATTTCTATTAGTTGGCTTTTACTGTTTTCAATTGAGTTATATTGCTCGTGTTTCCAAGAGCGGACCAGTTTCCAAGCAGGCTGTAAAGTGGTGGATGAGCCCCTCGGCCAAGCGATTACTGAGCGTGGTGATTGATGCGTATTCAAGTCAAGAGATATTATCAAAAGCAGTGGATCGGTATCGACTGCGCAGCCGTCGACGAAAAATAGCGCTTAATGGCGTGATCTTAGAATTGCGGAAGGTAATGGAAGCTTTCCCTGATCCAATTTTGATTCTTGATAGCGAGAAACGCTTGATACAGTGGAATCGCTCCGCATCGCGGGTATTTAGTTTTTCTCATGCACTGGATCGGAAGCAACCAATACGATCACTAATTGATGATGGCGCGTTTCTCAGTTTATTGGACATCGAAGTTGGGGAAAATGTTGAATTATCTTCCATTGGGATGGAGCATGAATCATTTTTTGCAAGACGGTCGCTTTTAACTGAAGACAGAACACTGATTCAGTTGCAAAATATCACTCGTTTGCGGGAATTAGAAGTGGTGCGCCAGAACTTTGTTGCAAATGCCTCACATGAATTGCGCACGCCGTTAACAGTTGTTCATGGATATTTAGAAACATTAATAGATCATTCTCTAGAGGCCGGTGATTCAGATTTCGAGACGCTTTTTCAAAAAATGCATTTTCAAACGAGTCGAATGAAACGAATTATTGAAGATATGCTTCTCCTTTCCCGGCTTGATAGTGACTACGATCCAATAGAGGAAGAAATCGATATCTGCGAGTTCTTCAATAATATAAGTGATGAAATAAAAGCGGTCGCAGCAACGAAAAATCATTCGATTCAATTAAAGCTTGATAATAATTATGTTCTCCGAGCTAATCGCGAGGCATTATTTAGTGTGGTATCAAATCTTGTATCGAATGCGGTACGTTATATGGATGACTCCGGAGAGATCGTAATTAATGGATGGGCCAATTCAGATGGCGGATATCTCTCGTTCAATGATAAGGGAATTGGTATCGAGAAGAGGCATATTGAAAAAATTTCCGAGCGTTTCTATCGTGTCGATGTTGTTCGATCTCGGGAATCAGGTGGAACCGGATTGGGATTAGCGATTGTGAGGCACGCTCTGGCTGGTATGGAGGGGGATCTTTCAATTACCAGTCTAGTTGGCGAGGGGAGCACGTTCACGCTTCGATTTCCACTTTCCAGAGTCTGTATTCAGCCTGTCGGGCCTAGTATGCCGTGATGGGTTTAATTCTGTCTATTGGTCTAAATTACTGATTTATATACGATAATTATTTTGGACTAGTAATATTGTTGTAACAAAAGACGCCTAAGATTCATTCTTCCAGTCGATGCAAAACGCGAGTGATTGGAAAAACCATTGTAATTATTAATTTCAAGCAGAGGAAAAAATGAATCTTAAAAGAAAGATGTTCGGATTGGCAGTTCTGTTTGCGGCTACCGTTCCTTACGGCGCCGTTCAGGCGAGAGACACCATTCAGATTGTTGGCTCTTCCACCGTTTATCCATTTGCGACAGTCGTTGCTGAGCAACTTGGCAAGAAAAACTTTAATACGCCTGTGATTGAGTCCACGGGAACTGGCGGTGGCATGAAATTATTTTGTGCAGGCCTTGGCGTGAAGTATCCTGACTTTACAAATGCGTCACGGGCGATCAAGAAGAGTGAGGTGGAATTATGCGCGAAGAATGGTGTCACTGGGATTGTCGAGATTATTATTGGTAATGACGGAATTGCTTTTTCAAATAACGCTAATTCAGCTCCCTTCAATTTTACAAAAGAGCAACTCTGGAAGGCTATGGCGGAACACGGTCCCAAACCAAAAACCTGGAGCCAGATAGATCCCTCGTTGCCTGATGTTGCGATCAAAATCATGGCGCCTCCACCGACCTCCGGTACGCGAGATGCGTGGAACAGCTTAGTTATGAAGGCGGGCTGCAAGTCAGTCGGGAAGTATGATGACCTTGGAAAAAAGAAGTGCGCAGTGTTCCGGGAGGATGGCGCGGTTGAGGAGGCAGGTGAGAATGATACCTTGATCGTTAAACGACTTGCGGCTGATCCGGAAGCATTTGGTATTTTTGGTTTCAGTTTTTTAGATCAAAACAGAGATCAGATTCAAGGATCAACAATTGAGGGTGTTGAGATCAGTCTTGATACAATTCAGAGCTATGAGTATCCGATCGCCCGGCCGTTGTTTTTCTATGCAAAAAAAGCCCATGTGAATGTGGTTCCCGGAATGCAGGAGTACATGGACGAATTTGTCTCTGACAATGCGGTTGGCGAATATGGGTACTTGATGGACAGGGGCCTGGTACCTCTGGAGTCAAAATCGCTCAGTGAAGTTCGAACAAATGTTTCTTCTCTTAAGACGATTGATGGATAGAATAAAGAAGCTAAACTTCAAGAAATTATTATTTATGAAACAACTAAAGTGGCAATAATTTCTAGTGAATTGAGTTTGAGTAACGTCCCGGTGGTTCTATACGAACGCCGGGACGATTTTTATTAAATGACGATATATCTTCTTGCCGCCATTCTGCTGGTTTCCCTGAGCGGGTTTTATATAGGCAAAAACAGGGCAAGCGCGCTTGTTGTGGGCGCTCGGATCCAGTCTTTGCCTCAGTATCACGGATTACGTATTGCCTTGTGGTGTGGCCTTCCAGCACTTTTCCTTTTGGGGCTATGGGTTGTACTTGAACCCTTTGTAATTCAATCGTTAGTTCGGAATTCTTTGCCGCCGGAGTTTTTTAACTTGTCGGGTGACGAGGCGATCCTCGCGATGATGGAGATCAGTAATCTTGCGCAAGGTATCGTCGGAACGCAGTCAGGCTTACCCTATGCTGAACAGGCAGCTTCACTGCTAATTTCAATGAATCAACTGTCCGATTATGCGATGATTGTTGTCGTTTCGGTGGTTTCGCTATCAGCACTCGTTGTCGCGCAATCGAAGGTGACTGCGGATTTCCCGGCACTTGAGAGTGTTGAGAAAGCTTTTAATGTTTTTATCTTTTTAAGTTCAGCCGTGGCTGTATTGACGACTGTCGCTATTGTCTTGTCGCTGCTCTTTGAGAGCTTTAAGTTTTTTGAGCAAGTACCTTTACATGAGTTTTTGTTTGGCCTTAAATGGAATCCTCAAATTGCTATTCGGGCGGATCAAGGCGCTTCAACAGGGGCGTTTGGAGCAGTGCCAGTCTTTTCTGGCACGCTATTAATTGCTTTTGTTGCAATTTTGGTTGCAGGCCCGATTGGGCTTGCCTCCGCTGTGTATTTTGCCGAGTATGCAAATCCGAGAGTCCGCGATGTCGCGAAACCCACGTTAGAACTGCTCGCCGGTATTCCGACCGTCGTTTATGGATTTTTTGCCGCACTCACCGTAGCGCCACTTGTTCGAGAACTTGGTTTAAGTTTGGGTTTAGCGGTGGAAGCGCGCAGCGCCCTTGCAGCCGGCATCGTGATGGGTATTATGATTATTCCTTTTATCTCATCTCTTGCTGATGATGTGATTACCGCGGTGCCACAGAGTCTTCGGGAGGGCTCTTATGCGATGGGTGCCACGCAGTCAGAAACGATTAAGTATGTGATTTTCCCCGCGGCGCTCCCTGGGATCGTTGGCGCATTTCTGCTCGCGATCTCCCGGGCCATCGGTGAAACGATGATTGTGGCGATGGCCGCCGGTTTGAATGCAAACCTAACCGCGAATCCGCTTGAAAATGTAACGACCGTAACTGTTCAGATCGTTGTTGCCCTGATCGGAGATCAAGAATTTGATGATCCCAAAACCCTGTCCGCATTTGCTTTGGGCCTGATTCTTTTTTTTATGACACTGATTTTGAATGTTTTCGCGCTGATGATCGTGAAGCGTTATCGGGAGCAGTATGAATAGGGGGTTTTCTAGGACGACTGGCGGCAAGCCGTTGTCGAGTCTCAATATTCGCCGGCAGCGCGCTGAGAGACGATTTCGGCGCATTGGTCTTTTTGGGGTAGGACTCGCGTTGGCCTCAGTTCTATTTTTGCTAGGCACTATTTTTTCATCTGGCTATAGCGCTTTTTGGCGGCTTCATTTTGCAGTAGATATCGACTTTGATCCGGTTTTAATGAATGTATCGAGCGATCCATCCCTTGAAGAATTGCGAGACGTAAATTATCTTTCTTTGTTTAGAAAAAATCTCGAACGATCATATCCAGAGGTTAAGGATCGGAGCGAGCGTCGAAAACTCGCTCAGATGTTTAGTGAATCAGTGCCGGATGTTCTCGAATCACTTGTCATTTCTAATCCTTCTTTGGTTGGCTCGAAACAACGGATTTGGGTGCTGTCGTCATCCTCGGCAGAGATGATTTACAAAGGGGCTGCGCCGCGTGACATCGAGGAAAAGCGTCGCGTACTGACTGATCAGCAGTTAACTTGGCTTGATCAATGGCATGGCGAAAACCTGACCCGAACTCGGTTCAACTTTCGCTTTTTTACCAGTGGACCGTCCCGATCACCAGAATTAGCAGGCTTGGGCGGTGCAATTGTTGGTTCAGCACTAACCTTATTGGTGACATTGCTGATTAGTTTTCCAATGGGGGTTGCTGCGGCTATCTATCTTGAAGAGTATGCGCCGAAGAATAGAGTTAGTGAGATTATCGAAGTTAATATTAATAACCTCGCAGCGGTACCGTCGATAATATTTGGATTACTCGGGCTCGCGGTTTTGCTTAATGTTTTCGGTCTTCCTCGAGGTACGCCTCTGGTAGGGGGAATAGTCCTATCCTTAATGACGCTTCCCACAATCATAATTGCCAGCCGAGCAGCGCTTAAAGCAGTTCCACCCTCTATTCGTGATGGCGCATTAGCAATGGGCGCGTCTCCGATGCAGACAATATTTCATCATGTCTTGCCGTTGGCAATGCCGGGCATCCTAACGGGCAGCATTATTGGCCTAGCGCAAGCGCTGGGAGAGACTGCTCCGCTTTTAATGATCGGAATGTTCGCTTTCGTAGCGGACACGCCAAGCGGGATTCTGGATCAGGCATCATCACTGCCGGTTCAGATCTATTTATGGGCAGAGAGTTCGGAACGAGGATATGTTGAGCTTACCGCTGCAGCGATCATGATTATTCTAGTATTTTTGGTATTTATGAACCTTTTAGCAGTGTTTCTTAGGAAAAAATTTGAGAGACGCTGGTAGCAATCTAGCGAAATAGGTTCGAAAACATAAGGTTAATAAAAATGATTGAGATTTCGCCACCATCAAAAAAATCTGAAAAAAATTTCACAACACGGTTGGAGTCGGTTGATGAATTCGACAGGGTGGAGACTGTTGGCGAGATGTTTGTTGACCGACCTAAAGTCAGCTGTCTCGGGGTCTCAGTTCACTATGGGGACAAACAAGCATTATTTAACATCAACCTGGATTTGGGTAGAAATGAGGTGCTTGCGCTGATTGGGCCATCGGGATGTGGGAAAACGACATTCCTTCGATGTATCAATAGAATGAACGATACGATTGAGGGTTGTCGTGTTGACGGAGAGATTAAGATAGAGGGCGCGGAGATCAATCATTCGGATGCTGATGTCGTTTCATTACGCTCCAAAGTGGGTATGGTTTTTCAGAAGCCAAATCCGTTTCCAAAATCTATCTTTGACAATATCGCTTACGGGCCTCGTATTCATGGCTTGTCTGGACCTAAAAATGAATTAGACGATATTGTCGAGGCTGCTCTGAAAAGAGCGGGACTATGGGAGGAGGTCTCAGATCGATTGCACACGCCTGCGACAGGATTATCAGGAGGGCAACAGCAGCGTTTATGTATTGCGAGAGCAATAGCCGTTAATCCTGAGGTGATTTTAATGGACGAACCCTGTTCTGCTTTAGATCCGATCGCAACCGCACGCATTGAGGAATTAATCGACGATCTTAGGGAAAAATTTACAATTGCGATAGTGACGCATTCGATGCACCAGGCTGCCCGTGTCTCTCAACGTACCGCTTATTTTCATATGGGACATTTGGTTGAGGTAGGCGTAACCGATCAAATGTTTACTAATCCGAGGCAGCGTTTGACCGAGGACTATATTACTGGCCGTTTTGGCTAATTTAAGTAAGGAATAATTATGACTAATCCTACGAGTGGTCACACGGTTGAAAGCTTTAATGAAGAAATGAGGAGAGAGCACCGGACTGTCCTTCAAATGGGCGCTCTGGTGCGACACCAAATTCGAAACGCTGCCAAGACATTGAGAGATGAAGACTCGGAAGCAGCACGAAAAGTTATCGCGGATGACTTAGAAGTCAATGCGCTCGATATTCAGGTGGCGGCGCACGTGGAAGCCATTTTGGCTAGGCGCACTCCTGTCGCAAGTGATCTTCGAGAAGTCCTTACTGTCGCGAAGATTGCGACTGATCTCGAGCGGTGCGGTGATGAAGCTGGAAAGCTTGCAAAACTGACGATCCACTTCTTTGACAGTCCAGGCATCGCGCCAAATTATCAACTTCTGCAAGAGGTGTCTAAGGTGGCTGGTTTTGTTGAGTTGATGCTTCAGGAATCTCTTGATGCTTTCGATGCGAGAAATATTGATAGCGCTTGTGAAGTGATTAGAACGGCAGAATCACTAGACGGGGAATTTAGATCTGCGTTGCGCCGATTAATGACTTTTGTTCTTGAGGACGCAAGGACAATTGGCCAATTTGTCGATGTCGTGCTTGCCATTAGAGCGCTAGAGAGAATTGGCGGGCATGCGAAGAATATTTCAGGTTACGTGGTTTATTTAGTGACGGGCCGCGATGTTCGCCATGAAGACCTTGCAGCGATTGAGCGTGATTTAAAGATAACCGATTCCATATCGTGACGTTTTGTCCGAGTTTTTGAAGAGGAGGCTCTGATCGACGTAATCTGATATTCTCCACCGCGCAATTATTTGAGCCTTCAATAAGTGTTTTTATGTATCTAGGGCTCAATTGTTCGAAAAATACTCTGGAGAGAAACAGCAGAATCGCAGGCTATGATCTTCCTATCTATCAGGTAGATTAAAGAGGCAAAAATTGAGCGACTGGCGGCCCCGATGAGTCGGGGATCAATCTGGGGATAAAGGGGTTTAACCATTTCTGAAATAGACAGTGGTTTTAATTCAAGCAGGGCGATGATATCCTGTATTCGTTTAAGTCGATGCGCGATTAACGATCTAACAAATATTTTTGGATCGCCAATGGGAGGGCCGTGGGTTGGCCAGTAGCAGTGATCGGAGCGAATCAGCAGTTTCTCCAGACTGTTAATGTAATCTGACATATTCCCATACGGTGGAATCACAACACTGGTGGACCAACCCATGACGTGGTCACCCGTAAATAAATCACCCGTCTTTGGGAGTGCAAAACACATATGGTTGCTCGTGTGGCCTGGCGTGTGAACGCATTCGATTTCCGCTAGGCCTGCCCTGATGGTGTCACCCTCTTTAACTTTCACATCAGGCGTAAAGCTGACGTCTACTCCTTCTTCACCAGAGTCGCCATTAACGCTCTGATGAGTTCCATGCGGGCCGAATCCATAGGTAGGTGCACCGGTGAATTTTTTTAGTAAGCGTGCGCCGGGAGAGTGATCCATGTGACAGTGGGTGACAAGAATCCGGGTAATCGTTTCCCCCTGGAGACTGTCGACAAGCATATTGATATGAGTTGAATCTGCAGGGCCTGGATCAATTACAGCAACATCGCCCTCGCCAATCACGTACGTTCCTGTCCCGTGAAACGTGAATGCACTCGGATTGCGTGCAGTCAATCTTCTAATGCCTGGGCCAACTTCCTCAAGAATGCCGTACTCAAAATCGTGATGAGTAAGAAAAGAAGGTTGTTCCATTATCTGACTGACGGATGTAACAACCAGAGCTGTGCGTTCGTATCAAATTCCTCGAGAGGCGAAAACCTCTCTTTATAGGACATCTTGCTGCAGTCTGAAATCCAATAACCAAGATACAGATAATCATGGCCGGCCGACAAGGCAAGGTCAATCTGCCGAAGAATAGCAAGTGTGCCAAGACTCCGGTGATCTTCGGCAGGCTCGAAGAATGTATAAACTGCCGATAGGCCGTCAACGACACGATCGAGTACCGATACTGCAAGTAGTCGATCTCCATCGCGAAGTTCCATCATAAAAGAGTCGATTTCAGAGTTGGTCATAAACTGTTGATATTTGACCGGATCGGAATCATCCATGCCGTCCCCTCGGTGGCGGGCGGATTGATAGGCGAGATAGAGTGAGAAATGCTCCTCTTTGAACTGGAGCGGGGCAAGTCGCAGGGAAATATTATCGTTTTTTTTGATGATTCGTCGAAAAGATCGACGCCACTCAAAATCTTTTACTCGAATTCGAACTGATCGGCAGCGTGAGCATGATGGACAATGAGGACGATAATAAAGAGTGCCGTTACGCCTGAAACCATTATGGATCAGAGTGTCATAAAAATGATTTGTAACCTGGAACTTGGGATCAATAAGAAGATTGGCAGCCGTTTCTCTCGGGATGTACGGACATCGATGGTTAGTCGACTGGTAGAGGTCGGGTTCGGAACGAACTTTGGTCATAGCAGCTCTGAACCTGCTTTTGAGTGCGTCCAGTGATGCGGTGCCACAGGCACTACGATTGCTTTTTCAAGCATTTTCGAAAATTGGTTGCGAGGAATACACTTTGCGCCGAGTGAGTCGAGATGCGATGAGCGTACTTGGCAATCAATAAAATGATATTCCCAGGTTGTGAGCAGTGTCGAGAGCCCCACCAACGCTGTTTTAGAGGAATCAGTCACGCGAGCAAACATACTTTCGCCGAAAAATGCTTTGCCAATAGCGATTCCGTACAAGCCGCCCACCAGCTCACCGTTTTGCCAGGTTTCCACGCTGTGGGCGTGACCGCGGCTATGAAGGGCGGTATACGCATCGCGCATTTCCCTTGTGATCCAGGTTCCTTTTTGCTGCTCTCGATCCTTGGCACATTCTTTGACCACATCGACGAATGCTTGATCAGTCGTTATCCTGAAACCACGATTTCTGATATTTTTTTTCAAGCTCCGGCTGATTCGGATTTTGGAAGGCAATAGAACTGCTCGTGGGTTTGGAGACCACCATAATATCGGTTGATCACCGCTAAACCATGGAAAGATGCCTTTTCGATAAGCGCTCAGGATCCGATCAGGACACAGATCACCGCCAATTGCCAGTAGGCCCTCTGGCGAGGCAGCGTCAAGCGGTGGGAAGTCATAGTCAATTGGTGAGTGAGACATTGTCTTCTCATTTTAGCATTGGCAATCGGCCTATTCGGTCTGCTTGAATGGAGAGTGCGACTCCAGCATTTGAGTATATTCCGCCAGATGATCCTGCTCGTTCAAGGTGAACTGCTTTACCGCCTCATGAAAACCCGGGTTCGCCAACCAGTGCGCAGACAACGTCTTTTGTGGTGTAAGGCCGCGGCTCAGTTTGTGTTCGCCCTGAGCGCCAGCTTCAAATCTGAGCAGCTGATGTTCAATGCAATATTCAATTGGCGTGTAATAACAGACTTCAAAATGTAGATCGGTCACATGCTCCAACGCTCCCCAGTATCGACCATACAATGTATTTTTTCCCCGGAGAAAAAATCCACACGCGAGGTCTTTATTATCTTTTGATGCCACGAGCATTTGGACCGAGGTTGGTAACGTTTGAATCAGGTTTTCAAAGAAAGACGACGTCAGATAGGCATAGGAGCCATGTTCCCTAATGGTATTTTGATAACACGCGTACAGCAGATTCTTATGCTGAGTCGTAATATCCGGCCCGTCGACCCAGGTCAGTTGAATACCTTGATCCTTAACGCGTCTTCTTTCACGAATAATATTTTTTCGTTTTTTAGATGAAAGTGCGCTGAGGAAATCATCAAAATTCTGATACCCGGGGTTATGCCAATGAAACTGTCGACCTTCTCGGGCGACGAAATTATTCGCAGTCAGAGCGTCGAGGTCGTTTGTATTACAAAAGATACAGTGTACAGACGAGACTTTGAGTTTTTCAGCAATTGCGGGAAGAGCGCCTGCGATGTGAGAGCGAATTGCCGCACTATCATGATCAGGATGGCTGATGATTCGAGCGCCAGAAACGGGTGTGAACGGAACAGCAATCAGCAGTTTGGGGTAGTACGACATTCCCGCTCGTTCATAAGCATTCGCCCAAGCCCAGTCAAAAACAAATTCACCGTACGAATGATTTTTAAGATAGCACGGCGCGCCGCCTATCAGTTGACCATCGATGCTTGCCGCAATATGGCAGGGCGCCCAGCCGGTCTCGCTGATGCAACTGCCACTGTCCTCCAACGCCCGGAGAAATTCATATTGCAGGCTGGGATCATCTTCAGGCACCATCATGTTCCACTGGCGCTGGTCAAGAGCGGTTATCGAAGGATTTGTTGTTAAGATGACCCGCTCAGCCTTATGATTAGACTGTTCTTTATCATTCATCTCTGAATCGAAATTTTTACTTCCAATATCCAATGAAGCCTCTCTCTATTGCTGTTGCCCAGCCCAATTTTACCGTTGGCGATGTCAAGAAAAATCTGGCCAAGATCACGGATTACGTCGATCGTGCTAAAAAAGAATTAGGGTGCAGGGCGATCGTTTTTCCAGAGCTATCTCTGACCGGGTATCCACCTGAGGATCTTCTGCTCAGGACGGACTTTTTACAGCAGGTTGACGACGCGCTGCTCGAATTAGTGGCGAGAATAGACGATATCCATGTCATTGTGGGGCATCCACTGCGCGATAACAATCAGCTGTTTAACGCGGCATCGGTCATTTACCGTGGCGAGTTGATTGCCTCCTACCGAAAAAGAGAGCTACCGAATTTTGGCGTTTTTGATGAAAAACGTTATTTCAGTGCAGGGCATACACCTTGCGTCGTTGATATTGATCACTGCAAAGTTGGTTTAACTATTTGTGAAGACATCTGGCATCGCCAGCCCGCTACGGACAGTGTTGACGCTGGCGCGCAGTTGATTGTTAACCTGAATGCGTCTCCCTTTAATATTGATAAAGCACGTGAACGCGAGGTCCAAGTCGTTTCAGAGCGCGCTCGGGAGGTTGATGTGCCCATTGTGTATGTCAACCTCGTTGGTGGACAGGACGAACTGGTGTTTGATGGTGGATCGTTTGTTGTTAATTCGAAGGGTCAAACGATAAGCCGGGGGCATTTTTTCCAAGAGGACTTGTTTCGTGTGGTGATTAATGACTCACCCGATGACAATCGTGCAAGACAAGTCTCATTGCTTTCAAACGAGGCGAGTGTTTATCAGGCACTTTGTTTGGGTGTAAAAGATTATGTGCACAAAAATGGATTCTCTGGTGCTGTTCTTGGGCTGTCGGGGGGTATCGATTCGGCCCTGACCTTGGCGATTGCGGCAGATGCTCTTGGAAGTGAAAACGTGCAGGCTGTCTTAATGCCGTCTCAGTTTACGAGAGCGATGAGCATTGAGGATGCACAAGCGCAAGCACTCTCTTTGGGTGTTGCTTATGAAATGATTTCTATCGAACATCTGGTCGAATCCTATCGCCTTGCGCTCGATCCGCTGTTTGCAGGACTTCCAAAAGATACAACTGAAGAAAATCTTCAGTCGAGAATTCGCGGTAATCTGTTGATGGCGATTTCCAACAAAACCGGCAAGATTGTTCTTACGACGGGCAATAAGAGCGAGATGGCGGTCGGATATGCGACTTTATATGGAGATATGGCAGGCGGATTTGCCGTGATCAAGGATGTGCCCAAAACCGTTGTGTTTGCGCTTGCACGATATCGTAATCAGCAAAGTGCGGTGATCCCCAAGCGAGTGATTACACGGCCTCCGTCGGCGGAGCTGGCGCCAGATCAGGAGGATACTGATAGCCTTCCACCGTATGAGATTCTCGATCCGATTCTTGAAGATTTCATCGAGAATGACTTGTCGCCGGCTGAAATTGCGGCAAAAGGTTTTAATCGCGGAACCGTTGACCAAATTGTCCGAATGGTCGTTCGTAATGAGCATAAGCGACGACAAGCGCCTCCCGGCGTCAGGGTTACGCGCAGGGCCTTTGGTCGAGATCGACGATATCCGATTACGTCAGGATTTAGTTGAGATAACGACTCTCAGGAAAGTTTAGTTCGAGCACTCGAGACGTGTCGTCATAAAGTTCGACAAGACCCATTCGTTCATACGCGAGCATCATCACGCCAAGAGCGTCCTCGACGGATGATGAATTTTGGTATGTCTCCAGAATAAATCGCGCTCGGTTAACCGCGGCGACGTCGGCGCCCATCGCATAGTAATACTGTGCGACTTCAGCCTCATGTGCAGCAAGTACGTTGATAATATAGATTAGGCGCTTGCGCGCTTCCGGGGCGTAACGACTGTCTGGAAAGCGTGAAATCAGCGACTGATAAACCGAGAATGCCTCTTGAACAGGCTGGATGTCATTGTTAGCAGGATTGACACCTGAAATGAGATCAAGCCATCCGTTTGGCGGCTCGAAAAGCGATAGGCCTTTGAGATAATAAGCATAGTCAACATTGGGGTGTGTTGGATGCATCCGAATAAATTGATCAGCACTTGATGCGGCCAAGGCAGGCTCGCTATTTTTTAAATAAGCGTAGGCGATATCCAATTGGGCTTGTTCAGCGTATCGTCCATAAGGGAACCTGCCGAGCATTTGACGGTAGGTCGCAATAGCGCCCGACCAAGCGCTGTCGGCCATTTGTGCTTGACCCTCATTCATGAAGTCTTCGACGGTCCAATTAGCGGTTTCGTCGGCGACTTCCAGAATGGAGCATCCAGAGCCAATTAAAATGATAATGGCAGCAAAACACCCTTTTGAAAGGGTGCCAAGATGATAATGTAAAAGTCTTGAGATCATTCCGCCCTATTATACTTTTGAAAACCATTGGAAAAAGATCGCAATTGTGACTACCTCAGATGAATCAAATGACGTATTAGTGGGCGCAATCCCTGAATCTGCTAGCGGGTCTCGACTTGATAAGGTGATGCCGTCTGTTTTTCCGCCTTATTCCCGCTCACAGCTCCAAGTGTGGTTAAAACAAGGACGGATTCTGATGGGCGACAGCATTCCCTCGCCGCGCTTGATTGTTTCAGGAGGAGAGGTTTTAAGTCTGGTTGTGCCCGAGCTGCCATCCCTTAAATGGGCGCCGGAGGATCTCCATCTCTCAATTGAATATGAGGACGCTGATTTGGTCGTCATTAACAAACCGGCTGGCCTGGTCGTTCATCCAGGCGCGGGTAATGGATCCGGAACATTGGCGAATGCCATTTTGTATCGATATCCGAATACCGCTTCACTGCCGCGTGCGGGTATTGTTCACCGTCTTGACAAAGATACCAGTGGTTTAATTGTGGTTGCACTCAGCGAACGTGCACGAGGATATTTAATTCAAACACTCGAACGCCGCGAAGTTGTTAGAGAGTATCTTGCCGTGGTTAACGGTTGTCCCATCAGCGGGGGTAATATTGATGCCCCGATCGGTAGGCATCCTAGAGATCGAATCAAAATGGCGGTGACTGAAACTGGAAAGTCTGCTGAAACCCAATATCGAGTACTCAAGCGTTTTCGTTCTCATAGTTTATTAGGACTTAAGTTAAAGTCTGGCCGAACACACCAAATTCGGGTACACATGACGCATCTTGGATTTCCCTTGGTGGGCGATTCTCTTTACGGGAGTCGCGTTCGAATACCCTCTCAAGCGACAGATCGGGTAATCGATGCACTGCGGAAATTTGGACGCCAGGCGCTCCACGCCACCCAGTTAGGGTTTGACCATCCCGTTTCCGGTGAATCCCTTCTTTGGACGAGTCCGATGCCTGCAGATATTGATTTGCTGACAAAAGCGCTTTCGGAAGATGCAGACCAAACCTGTTTCTGACGAGTCGTTGAGGTGGATTGAGCCTAGTTGGCCGGCACCACGGTGGATTCGAGCACTGACGACTGAGCGTGGGTATGCCAATGCCCCGGACCCATTTAGCGGGTTTAATCTGGCTCAGCATGTGGGCCACGCAACGATGAGCGTGGAATCCAACCGGCGCCTGTTGAAACAGGGTTTAAATCTGCCTGCAAATCCATTTTGGTTAGAGCAGGTGCATGGGACCGAGATCACGAATCTTGACCAACCTGATCCGCTAAAGCGGGCAGATGGTAGCTTTACCTGCCGTTCTGGTGCTGTAAGCGTGATTTTGACGGCTGATTGCGCGCCTATCTTTCTAACAGATCGGCAGGGCACTTTTGTCGCGCTTTTGCATGGGGGCTGGCGGGGCATTGCCGCCGGTATTATCGAAAAAGCGCTGGCTTTGATGCCGAGCGACAACCGGGAAATTATTGCGTCGGTAGGCCCGACGATTGGACCTGATTGTTTTCAAATTGGCCGTGAGGTTAAAGATAAATTACGGGCTTCGCACGAAGATGAAATATTTTTTCTGGCAGATGGAGATAAGTTCTTGGCAGACCTGCCCAGTTTGATCGTAAAGCGTCTTGAGCGTGCTGGTGTTTATGCTGTTAGTTCGAGCGACCATTGCACGTATTCTGATGAACGGCGCTGGTATTCATATCGTAGACAGGGTCAGTGTGGACGAATGGCCTCTCTGATCTGGATTGATTGATCGACTTAATAATGAAATCAATAAAAAGGCGGGGCTAAGCCCCGCCTTTTTGGACAACTTTTAGAAAGATCTTACTTAAGGTTTGGCTGTGCTCAGGCCCAAGATCTCCCAATCCTGCATACCACCACGATACCACTTGATTTTATGGGCGGGATATCCGAATTTAAGCAAGTTTTTGATATTGTTCGGCGATTGACCGCACCACATGCCGTTGCAGAACATGACTGCAGTTTTGGCATCGGAAAAGTCAAAAAGACCTTCGCTTTCGGTCACATTAAAAACCGACTGCATAATCTCTGCGATATCAATTGGAGTCGCCCCTTTAGCGGGATTCAGACTGGTCCAAGGCACATTGATCGCGCTTGGAATAGTGCCTTTAGCCACCCAGTTCGGAGTTCGAGAGTCGATGACAATAATTGAAGAGTCACCATTACTCATCATCTCTGCGTAATGCATGAGTTCACGCTCTGCGATTGTTTCGACGCCCGGTGCCAAGACGGCTGGCTGAATGCAAAAAGGCGGGCAAGGACGCGAGGTTTTTGCGAATGCCGGATTGACCGTATTCTTGTTGTCCTGGTTACGCGTGATATCAGTTGAGGTTCCGTTATGGGTCACGGTCACTTCCATCTGGTCGCCCCAGATACCAACCGGCTTGTTTGCAGAGACAGGCCCTAACAGCGCCATGCTCAGCATTCCTCCGAGTACTATTTTGAGAGTCTTCAAACTAATCTCCTTTGGTTATGGTTTTGGTGGTTACAACAAACTATCGAGTTCATCTTGTCTGGAATCCTAGTCGCACTCAGGCTCCTGACAGATCTCTTCGTCCGGGTGTGTTTCACACCATGTGACGCAGGCATTTTGATTTGCTTCACACCAAGCGTCCGCGTCTCCGCCTGCGGGAGGACCATCCGCAAGCGTTAGGGTTGATACTAGCAAGGAGCTAATAAGAAAAGCCATGACGAAGTTTGATTTTTTGGCCATTTTGCTTTTTGGAATGTTGATTAATACCTCAAATGTATTAAAAACGCTAATCTATTGCCAGTGCGACGTTTGATCTCGTTCATGTCATTTGGGGTATCCTAAAACATAAATAGTAATACTGATGAAACGCAATCAACTAATTCGATCGGTGCTTTTGGCTTGGGTTATTAGTTTGAGCCCTATTTATGGGTCAGCTGCGCCCATTGATTATGAGTTAGTTGATATTTATGGCGAAAATAAACAAATTTCTGACTATCAGGGTCGGTTATTGTTTGTGAACTTTTGGGCGACGTGGTGTGGACCATGTATTCGGGAGATTCCGGATCTCATTGAATTTCGAAACACGTTCGGCGACAGGATTGAAGTCATTGGCATCGCTTTCGAAAAAACACCGGTTGATCAGATTCGGGATTTTGCTGAGGAACTCAACATAAATTATCCAGTGTTGTTGATCGGCGATGAGCCGCTCATCCCGATGGAACCGTTAAAGGGCTTGCCCTCAACGTTTGTTTTATCGTCGACCGGTGAACTTCTGAAAACGCATATAGGGCCTGTAACGGCAAATCAACTTGAGCGCTGGTTATTGGAGCTTGATGCTCAGGTGGAAAACTGAAGACTTAGGTCAACGGCCTTTATATCTTTGGTGATTTGACCGCAAGAGATAAAGTTCACGCCGGTGTCTGCAATTGCTCTAATCGTCTGCCGGTTGACGTTACCCGAAGCTTCTAATTTGGCCTGTCCATTATTCAGGCCCACGGCTTTTTTTAGCTCGGCGGTGGAAAAGTTGTCGAGCAAAATTCGTTTGGCGCCAGCGTTAAGTGCTTGCGAAAATTCACTGAGATTTTCAACTTCAATCTCAACCAGTGCCACACCTTTTGTATTTTTTAATGCAAGATTTATTGCGTTTTCAATCGAGCCTGCGGCGCGGATATGATTTTCTTTGACTAAGATGCCGTCATAAAGCCCTATTCTATGGTTCATACCCCCGCCACACCGGACTGCATATTTCTGGGCTGCTCGCAATCCCGGTACCGTTTTTCGGGTGTCTAATAATTGCGCACGAGTGTTGGCAATTTCATCGACCATTATTTGGGTTGCGGTTGCAGTTCCTGCAAGGACCTGAGCGAAATTTAGGGCCGTTCGCTCTCCTGTCAGGAGAGCCCGCGCGGGGCCTTTTAGAGTGCACCAGGTCTGCATTGCCTCAATGCGATCGGAATCTTGCAGTAGAAATTCAATCTCAATACTGGGATCGAGTTGTTTGAAGACTGCTGTAATCCAGGGACCTCCGCAGACAATTGCGGGCTCACGACTGATTAATGTCGCGTTAAAGACCTGGTCTGCATCAACTAGCCTCGCCGTTAAATCGCCGTCACCGATATCTTCAGCAAGGGCTTCGCGGACCTGTAAAGCGATTCCTTCTGGGGGTTGTAGTGAAATCATAATGGTCTCTCAGCGCCTATTTAAAGGTTGTTGCGCTTTGTGATATTTCGGGATTTTAGTCTTTAATTTTTTAATTTTACCCCCATATTTTATAAGGTAAAAATAAAGACACCGGTCAATCGCTTCGCGGTTCGACCGATTGTAAGGAGTAGATTGATAATGCGAATGGATAAATTAACAAATAAGTTTCAAGCGGCGCTATCGGATGCGCAGAGTATGGCGTTAGGTCGAGACCATCAGTTCATAGAGTCAGCCCACCTCATGCTGGCGTTATTGGATCAGGAGGGCGGGAGTTCGCGCTCACTTTTGATGCGCCTGGGCGTGAATATCAATCGTCTGCGTTCAAGTCTTGGTAATGCCTTAGACCAGTTACCCAGAGTTGAAGGTATAGGTGGAGATGTCCAGATTTCACAAAATCTTATACGGACTTTAAATCTGACTGATAAGTTGTCTCAGAAACGCGGCGATCAATTTATCTCGAGCGAGCTTTTTATATTGGCAAGTATTGAAGATCAAGGGCCCTTAAAAAAAATATTCAGCGCAGAAGGGGTTAGCAAAGATGCAACCGAGAAAGCAATTGATGATATCAGGGGCGGCGATGCGATAAATGACCCAAATGCGGAAGAGCAGCGCGGGGCTTTAGATAAATACTCGATCGATTTGACTGAGCGTGCCGAGCAAGGCCGTTTAGACCCTGTCATCGGACGCGATGAAGAAATTCGTCGAACGATTCAGGTACTTCAGCGCCGGACTAAAAATAACCCGGTTCTGATTGGAGAGCCGGGCGTTGGCAAAACGGCAATCGTAGAGGGTCTTGCCCAGCGGATCGTTAATGGCGAAGTGCCTGAAGGCGTGCGCGGCAAGCGTTTATTGTCGCTGGATATGGGGGCTCTAATCGCAGGGGCTAAATTTCGTGGTGAATTTGAGGAGCGCCTCAAGGCGGTATTGAATGACTTAATCAAACAAGAAGGCCAGATTATCTTGTTTATAGACGAGTTACACACCATGGTGGGCGCTGGTAAAGCAGAAGGCGCAATGGACGCGGGCAATATGCTCAAGCCTGCGCTTGCACGAGGAGACCTGCATTGCATTGGAGCGACGACACTTGATGAGTATCGAAAATACCTGGAAAAAGATGCTGCATTAGAGAGGAGATTTCAAAAAGTGCTGGTGGGCGAGCCAGGGGTGGAAGATACCGTTGCGATTCTGAGGGGGCTCAAAGAAAAGTATGAGGTCCATCATGGGGTAGATATAACCGACCCGGCCATTGTGGCCGCTGCAACATTGTCGCACCGGTATATCAGTGATCGTAAATTGCCTGATAAGGCAATTGACTTAATTGATGAGGCGGGGAGTCGTATTCGGATGGAGATTGATTCCAAACCGGAATCGATGGATCGTCTGGATCGTCGATTGATCCAACTCAAAATTGAAAGAGAAGCCGTTAAAAAAGATACTGATGATGCATCTCAAAAGCGTTTAGCGGCGTTAGAAGTTGAGATTCATGAAATTGAACGTGAATATTCGGATCTCGATGAGATTTGGAAATCTGAAAAAGCGGCGGTTCAGGGCAGTCAACATATTAAGGAATCCCTCGATCAAGCGAGAGGCGATATGGAGTCGGCGCGACGGGCAGGAGATCTTGCCCGGATGTCTGAGCTTCAGTATGGTCGAATTCCCGAACTTGAAAAGCAACTGTCTACCGCTCAAGGAAACGAACCGAATACGGAGGCAAAGTTGTTGCGTAATCGTGTTACGAGCGAGGAAATTGCCGAGGTGATTTCCCGATGGACGGGAATCCCGGTATCCCGGATGCTTGAAGGCGAGCGCGACAAACTCTTGCGCATGGAATCTGAACTCCATAAGCGAGTAATTGGGCAGGATGAAGCAATTCGAGCAATGTCTGATGCAATTCGTCGTTCTCGCGCTGGACTGTCCGATCCGAATAAACCTTACGGCTCTTTTTTGTTTTTGGGACCGACAGGTGTGGGCAAGACTGAGCTGTCAAAAGCTGTCGCGTCATTTCTCTTTGATACCGAAGAGTCCATGATTCGGATAGATATGTCTGAATTTATGGAAAAACATTCGGTTGCACGGCTGATTGGCGCGCCGCCAGGTTATGTCGGATACGAGGAGGGAGGTTATTTGACTGAAGCGGTTCGTCGACGCCCTTACTCTGTAATCCTGATGGACGAGGTTGAAAAAGCGCATCCTGATGTGTTCAATGTGCTACTTCAGGTTCTTGATGACGGTCGACTCACTGATGGTCACGGCCGCACGGTCGATTTCCGAAATACAGTGATCGTGATGACTTCAAACTTAGGGTCGGATCGAATCCGAGAGTTAGCTGGAGGTCATGAGTATGCCGTTATGAAAGAGCAGGTCATGAGTATCGTTGGACAGCATTTTCGGCCTGAATTCATCAACCGTATCGACGATATTATTGTGTTCCATCCTTTGGTTCGGGAGCAACTTCACGAGATCGCCAAGATTCAAGTCGCCACTCTTCAGTCACGACTTTCTGAGCGTGACTTGCAGTTGACTCTGACAGACGCGGTGATTGAAAAGTTAACCAGTGCGGGTTTTGATCCGGTATTTGGCGCGCGACCTCTGAAGCGGGCGATTCAAGTTCATCTGGAAAATCCGTTGGCGCAGGAAATTCTCTCGGGACGTTTTTCGTCCGGTGACACCATTATTGCCGACCTCAAAGCGGATGAAATCGCCTTCGTTGGGGGGCAGGTGCCAGCAGTCCAAGTGGCCTAAAGGGTCGTTGAGAGATTAAATATCACGGTTAAGCGCTGGTGCGCAGGCAGGGCTCCAGCGCGAATGGCGAATTACGCCTCTTAACGGTAGACTTGCGTCGGGCTTAAGAGAGATTTTTCATGAAAGCAATGATCCTTGCAGCGGGTAAGGGAACGCGAGTAAGACCGCTGACGCATGCCATGCCTAAACCCATGATTCCTATTTTGGGCAAGCCGGTGATGGAATATCTCGTTGAGCATTTGGCTAAACATGGTTTTGACCAAATCATGGTAAACGTAAGTCATTTTGCGCCAGCGATCGAAGGATATTTCGGCGACGGTAGGCGCTGGGGAACTCAGATTGGCTATTCTTTTGAAGGCCACATTGAAGCCGGAGAGACGGTCGCGTCGCCGGTTGGATCCGCGGGCGGGATCAAGCGCATTCAGGACTTTGGGGGATTTTTTGACGATACGTTCGTCGTAGTTTGTGGCGACGCACTAATAGATCTCGATCTCGCGTCCGTTGTTCGAAAGCATTGGCAGTCGGGTGCGGCGGCCAGTATCGTGGTGCGGGAGGTTGCGAAAGACCGTGTTTCGAACTACGGCGTCGTGGTTTGTGATGATAGTGGTCAGATTCAGTCGTTTCAGGAAAAGCCTAAAACTGAGGATGCGTTATCTCAACTCGTTAATACCGGCATCTATATTTTTGAGCCCGAGATTGTGGATCTGATTCCTCGGGGTATCGACTTTGATATTGGTGGGGAACTCTTTCCATTGATTCTTGAAAAAAGACTTTCTTTTAACGCGATCAAGGCCCCGTTTAACTGGATCGACATTGGACAACTAAGTGATTACTGGGAAGCCAATCAGCAAATGATGCGGGGTAAATTGCGGGGTGTTCAAATGCCCGGCACGGAAGTACGACCAAAGATCTGGGCGGGTTTAAATGTGAAAGTCGATTGGGACGACGTCAGAATTGAAGGCCCCGTATATATTGGCTCCGCATCCCATATCGAGTCGGGATGCCAGATTTATGGCCCGACGTGGATCGGCACAGGGTGTCATCTTGAGTCAGGTGCGGAGATTTCCCGAAGCATTCTTTTTGATTACAGCCGAATCGGCTCTTCTGGCGAAGTGACCGATTCACTCGTTTTTGGCCGTAACTGTGTCGATCAGAATGGTGACCCCGTGCCTGATCTAAAAGGCGCTCTGGACTGGGTCGCTGATGCGAGAGAACTGCCAGGTCATCGCTGATCTAATGCCGCGGCCGCCCGCTTTATTTTATAAAAGCGGGTTTAACTCTCTAGCATTACGGCCTTTGTTAGCAACTCATTTACTTTTTGAACATATGCGGCCGGTTCTGTGAGCGGCGCGCCCTCGCTCAAGGCCGCTTGATCAAACAATACCTGGGTCCAATCTCCAAGCTGATGGTGCTCAGGGCTTAATTGCTTGATTAGGGGGTGATCAGGGTTTACTTCCATAATTGGTTTGGCCTCAGGCGCGGCTTGTCCCATCGATTGCAGAATTCGCTCTAGATTACCGCCTAAGTCTGATTCATCTGCAACCAAGCAGGCAGGTGAGTCGGTGAGTCGATGACTCACCCGAACACTACTTACTTTTTCGCCGAGGAGCTCGTGCATTTTCTCGGTGAGGGATTCGAGGTCTTTTGCCTTATCCTCATTCGCTTTTTTATCGGCTTCGGTCGAAAAATCATCAAGGTCGAGCGCGCCTTTTGCGATTGATTTGAGAGGCTTGTCTTTGTATTCGGTTAGCGATGAGACGAGCCACTCATCTACCGGATCGCTTAACAGCATGACTTCAATGTCATTTTTGCGGAAAATCTCAAGATGCGGTGAGGTGCTGGCCGCATAATGAGAGTCCGCCGTAATGTAGTAAATTGCTTTTTGCTTTATCGGCATTCTTTTAAAATACGACGCCAGTGATTCGCTTTGGGTGTCCCCTTCGGTCCGAGTTGAATTAAAACGCAAGAGATCGGAAATGACGGTCTTATTATCCTGATCCTCAACAATTCCTTCCTTGAGCACCTTTCCGAATTCTTTCCAAAAAGTGGAGTAGGTTTCAGGCTCTTTTTCGGCTAAACGATTGAGTTCAGCCAGAATCTTCTTTACTGACGCAGACCGAATTCGATCAATGCTCTTATTATTTTGCAAAAACTCCCGAGACACATTTAACGGCAGGTCAGCGGCATCAACGACGCCGCGCACGAAACGGAGATATGAAGGCATAAGATGCTTCGAATCATCCATAATAAAGATTCGACGAACATATAGATTAATGCCGTGGCGTTGCTCTCGATCCCATAAATCGAAAGGCGCTTTTTTGGGAATAAAAAACAAAGAGGTGTATTCAAGCGTTCCCTCGACCCGATTATGGAGGGTCGCCAGCGGGTTTTCTGAGTCATAGGTCAGCGTTTGATAAAAACGCGTGTACTCTTCTTCAGTGACCTCACTCTTGGCTCGAGACCAAAGTGCAGAACCACTGTTGATTGATTCCCATTCGCCTTTTTTTTCTTCATCTTCTGATGGCATCTCAATCGGCAGGGAGATGTGATCAGAATATCGACTGATAATGCTGCGTAATCGGTAAGCCTGTGAGAATTCCTCTTCGTCGTCACGAAGATGTAGTGTGATCGTGGTTCCTCGTTCTACACCGTCAATCGTGTTAATGGTGTACTCGCCTTCACCTTCAGATTCCCAGTGAACGCCGGTAGAGTCAGGTTGCCCGGCGTGGCGAGTGGTGAGCTCAACTTTTTGAGCGACTAGAAAAGCAGAGTAGAAGCCAACTCCGAATTGCCCAATTAAGTTGGCGTCGTTAGCGGCATCCCCGCTCAGCGCTTGCAAAAACTGTTTAGTGCCTGACCTGGCAATTGTGCCGATGTTCTCGATCAC
Source organism: Candidatus Thioglobus sp. (assembly GCA_004212795.1). GTDB lineage: Bacteria > Pseudomonadota > Gammaproteobacteria > Arenicellales > UBA868 > UBA868. The sequence continues at coordinate 980 of SHBR01000006.1, read as the reverse complement.
TTCCTCTTCAGTCATTCCAATGCCATTGTCTTTAATCGTAATAGCCTTGTTGGCCTCATCGATACTCACCCGGATACTTAGTGTTTCTCCATCTTCCATGAGTCCTGCATCGGTAAGCGCGGCAAACCGCAGTCGGTCGCAGGCATCCGAGCCATTGGATATCAGTTCTCGCAGAAACACCTCTTTGTTGGAGTACAGCGAGTGAATCATTAACTGAAGCAGTTGCTTGACTTCAGTTTGAAAGCTATGGGTTTGTGGAGATGCAGTTTCTGACATTGAGGGAACTCCGGAGAATTTTATGATTTTTACTTTTCTGTCGAATTTTCTTCAAAATGGGGTTAACTTTGAAAAAAACAAGCCTCATTTTTACTTTCTTTTGTTAGCTTGATAATGAGCGTGCAGGAATTTTATCCGCCAGCTCTTCATTTATTTAAAAACAATCGCTGAGAATGTGGGTTTAGTCTGCCGATATCCGTTAAAATCGCGGCCCTGCCAGAATTGATATCACGTCGGGGCATAGCGCAGTCTGGTAGCGCACCTGCTTTGGGAGCAGGGGGTCGGGGGTTCGAATCCCTCTGCCCCGACCATTTTCTAGTTGCTTGAGCGCCCGTAGCTCAACCGGATAGAGCAACGGCCTTCTAAGCCGTAGGTTACAGGTTCGAGTCCTGTCGGGCGCGCCATTATCACCCGACACCAGCATAGGGCGGGTTGCTAAGTGGCGAGAGCTATCGGTTTAATGGATAATCGATAGTTCATATGAGTTCTATGGTGATCGTAGCTCAGTTGGTAGAGCCCCGGATTGTGATTCCGGCCGTCGTGGGTTCGAGTCCCATCGGTCACCCCAGTTTGGTGATTTAAACACCAGCGGTGAGTTGTTTGTTATTTAGCAAAATACTTTTTAGCTGGATTAAATTTGGCGTTGTCGACCCGGGCACGCAATCCGGTGAGTTTTCCACTCCTGATGTATTACGTGATCGCAC
>SHBR01000059.1 GCA_004212795.1 Candidatus Thioglobus sp. | reverse complement strand
CTTCTGGGTTAATGAAGAGCCGCTCGTTCTGTATCCCTAATAATCCGCGACGGCGCCGTCGACGTTTCTCTGCGGCACAGGTTTGGTCGAAAATAATGACCGTTGTCCCTTCCACTTCGCGCATCTCTCGTTGCACTCGAGCCAAATAATCTCGATGCCGGATTAAAACGCCTGGCGCCCAATCTGCATCCTTGGCGTATTTATCAGGATCGTCGGTAACGACCGCAATTTTAGCCACGCCTTCGGCATGAACCTGGCGAGAGATTCGACTCACATCAAGGGGTCCGTCGAACGATTGCCCGCCCGTCATCGCAACCGCGTCGTTGAACAAGATTTTGTAAGTAATATTGACTTTAGCGCTGACACAAGCCCTGATCGCGAGGAGCCCTGAATGAAAATAGGTGCCATCCCCAATGTTCTGAAAAACATGCGGCGTGGTGCTAAAAGGGCTCTCACCGATCCAACTTGCGCCCTCCCCACCCATCTGCGTAAACGTTGCCGTTTCGCGATCCATCCATTGGGCCATATAGTGGCAACCGATGCCGGCCAATGCGCGCGACCCTTCAGGCACAACGGTCGATGTGTTGTGGGGGCAACCTGCACAAAAATAAGGAACGCGTTGCATCGAAGGTTCAATTAGATGTTTTTTGTCGGTGCGTAATTGGAGTGCCGCTAGAGCACCCTGAAGTTCTTCGTCCGACGTCAACCTGGCAAGGCGTTCGCCAATCACAAGCGCAATATGTGAAGCGTCTAAACGCCCATATATCGGGAAAAGAGATTTTTGTTGCTCATCAAGCTTGCCAATAATCATGGGCGCTTGCGAAACCCCATAAAGGATCTGGCGCACTTGATCCTCGATTAACGGGCGTTTTTCCTCCACAACAATCACTTTCTTAAGGCCAGTCGAAAACGCAATCATCCCTTTGCGCTCGAGAGGCCAGGGCATACCCACTTTATAAACCTTTAACCCAAGTCGGCGCGCGCGACGATCATCAATTCCCAATTCAAGTAAGGCGCGGCGCACATCGAGATAAGACTTTCCCGTTGAGATAATACCAATTTCAGCCGTTTTATCCCCAAGCACCTGTCGATCGATGGGATTTTCAAACGTAAATTCACTGACAGCAGGTAATTTGAACTGATGAAGGCGTTGCTCCTGCGCCTGCGGCGTATCGGGCCACCGCAAGTTCAAGCCATCAGGGGGCATCCTGAAGTTGACAGGGTGTGAAGTGTTAATTCGATTTGGGTCAATCGAGATCGATGCGGATGCCTCTACCGTGTCATGCACGCCTTTAAGTCCGATCCAGCACCCCGAGAATCGCGATAGCGCCCAACCGTAAAGACCAAAATCCAGAATATCTTGAACCCCTGCAGGATTAAGAATTGGAATAAACGTGTTCACTAATGAAAATTCGCTCTGATGAGCGGTCGTGGACGATTCGCAGGTGTGATCATCGCCCATTAACACCAGCACGCCGCCGTAAGAACTCGTTCCGGCTAAATTACCGTGCCGGAGTGGATCACCCGAGCGATCAACGCCGGGGCCTTTTGCATACCAAAGTGAGAAGACACCATCAAAGAGACCATTTCCGTTTAAGCCTGCCTGCTGTGAACCCCAAACAGCGGTTGCGGCTAAATCCTCATTAACCGCGGGTAGAAATGTAATGTTTCTCTCGGTTAGATAGTCCCCTGCCAAGGCAAATTGTTGATCAAGTGCGCCGAGTGGAGAGCCTCGATAACCCGTTACGTAACCCGCCGTATTAAGGCCCAGGGCACTATCGAGCTGGTGTTGCAGCATCGGAAGTCGGACTAATGCCTGAATGCCGGTAACAAATACCTGTCCCGTTTCCTGAAGATATTTATCCTCTAGTGTGACGTCTCTCAGTTGCGACATTAATTGGTTATCCCGAATGACATCTCTGAAACTTAAGCGGACCCGGTACTGAGGACAATGCCCTTAAACGATTGTACAGTCATCATACCTTCTCTAATGACGAACGGGGCAGACGAATATCAAATCGATCCCGCAAAACATCATCCAAGTCCTCAGATAAATGACTCGGATGATGATGCTTCAAAATTTGTCTCGTGCGGTCGATCGCAACACTTCGAATATCACGAGCACCGTCCACCACCCACTCATCAATCGAACGTCGGTCACCGATCTCAGGGTAAACAAAGTCACTCTGCATCCGCGCTAAAGTTTCGTCACGCCCAAGAAAATGGCCGTCACCATGCACCACCTCTTCGATTGAGGACAGCGCCAGGGTTTCCTCATTAACGCTGACGCCAGATAGGGATTTGAGAATGGTCCCAAGCATATCATTGTCGATGACATAACTTTCCAGCGCACAACCCATCAAACTCGCTTGCATCCCACAAGCTTGGGTAATCAGGTTAGAGCCGGCCTGGGCGGCTAACGTGACGGTCAGGCTTTTTTCATAACCACTTTGCGCATCCGCGATTTTGCTGTCGGTGGCGCCGGCAATGACGGAGTTTGGCAAGCCATAGTAGTTTGCCATCTGTATGGTCGCAGCGGTTGCAATGGCGCCCTCGGCACTTCCGCCACTCATCGCTCCGGTTCTCAGATCGGTCAGCATTGTTCTCGCTCCGAACGTTATTTTCGCTTCAGGATTCAGGAGCCACGCAAAAATCATTCCGGCCAGGGTCTCAGCAATTGTTTGGGCAATCGACCCCGCTAAGGTAACTGGACTGGACGCCCCCATCTGGCCAAATGTATTCGAGTGCAGCGGGATACCAAAACGCACTGCTGCGGCCGCGATCTGGCAAGATTCGGGGTCAAAGCGCAGAGGTGGCACCGACATGTTGCAATGCATTGACAGAAACGGGCGAGCTAGAAAGGCTTCTTGTGAGCCCGCAATGGCGTAACACATCTTAGCAATCTCTTCGATATTAGCGGCCTCGGTAGCCGCCGAAATGACATGTTTGCGGGTGCCCGCGAGACAAGCATAAGCCGTGTTGAGATCGAGCAAACGAACGTTGGGCATATCGCGGGCGGTCATGGAGCGACTAAAAAAATGAATGTTGTCGAGATTGTCCACAAGACGCGCCGCATCATATAAGTCTTTCAGCGTCGATTCGCGATACTGCCCGCTATCAAGATCAAGTATCAGTGGCGCCGCACCGCCTGAACCCGTATGCACCCGACCCACCCCGAGTTGTATGTCGTTTTCTGCGTCCTGACCGCAGAGCGTGAAATCCCGTTTAAATCCGTTCAATGCCTTGTCAATTAGTTCCGGGGGAAATCGAAGGCGGCCATTGTCGTCCAGATACCCGCCTGCGTCGGTAACCGGCTCGACAACACAATCAGGGGTGTCCGCCATGCCAATATCCGACAGAATCGAACGAGTGGCCTGATCGATCTGTTGTAGTGCGTTCGAGTCCAAAGGTTGATAGCTTCCACCCATGACGCCACCCATCGCTTGCCTTACCCTTGGTGTTTGTTGCTGACTCGTTCCCGATCGACGTCGCTTCCTTTTACCGCGCGCTTCAATCCCACTCATACTTGGATTCCCTAATATTCAATACTTAAGACTCAATATGCCGACCTATCGAAAGCGAGTGCGCCACCGTTGCTTTTGCGTCTGCAATGAATCTTCGCTGCCGTTGTGCCAGGAGTCGGTTAACTTATCGATTGGCAAAAACTTGTTGCCATAATTTAAATTAAAGTAACGGTGGTGCAACTGATGATACCAATCACCGGCGCTCACCTTTAATTTAGCGCCAAGCCGGAGATACTCGAATCCAGAGTGAGACACTGCGGGATTCAACGCCTGGTATAGCCCTGTCACAATGATCACAATCGGATGGACTGGGACAATCCACCATAGAACAAATGGGGAGAAATACAGCAAATGCTCAATCGGGTGCATTGATATTCCACCCCATGGGCCAAGATCAACATTGCGATGATGCAGAATATGAACGTGCCGGTAGATCGGCTTCCAATGTAAAAACCGGTGCCCGATGTAGAAATTAGTGGTCGACCAGAAAAACAGAATATAGATAGAGGCGATGAACCACCCTGCATTTTCAACAATGGGTAGTCGTCCGGACGCGTATATCCAGTAGCTTACCGCCTCAAACCCGGTCCAGAACGAAACCCCTGAAGCAATACTCCAAAACATGTTGTCCTTGATCTGGTCACCCCATAAAAATGCTTTGGGGTCGGTTGCCAACGTATTTCGGTTCATCAAATACTGGTGGCCCTGTTTTTTCAGCCTGTGCAGCCATAAATGCAAACCCCCGGCAAACAAGACAAGAATGACACAGTTGCGTATCCATAGGAGTCCAATCCACCCTGGCTCCAACACAGCCATGGTTTCAAGGGACGGCGTCAGATACCACCAGATTGGAACGGCCATCGCGATATATATGAATCCCAAAGGAAACAAGACATCGAAAAACAAATAACGTAACGCAGGCCACACGTGAAACGGTCGGGCATAAAGCGGCGGCAACTCTACGTTTTCAGGCTCGTATTTTCTCCCTCCAAAATCTCTCTCTTGAGAAGAAGAATCGTTAGCAGTCATCGCTTAATCCTCAGGAAAAGGGTCGGATTGACTCGGGTTAGTTGCTAACCAAACGGATTTGGTTTGCATGAAACAGCGCATCCCTTCAAAACCATTCTCGCGACCATAGCCTGATTGTTTGAAGCCTCCGACGGGCGACTGCGTGGCGGCATTGAAGTAGTTATTAATATAGATCGTTCCGGCCTCAATCCGATCTGCCATGCGCATCGCTCGCGCCACATCACGCGACCAGATTCCGCCGGCAAGGCCATAAATTGAATCGTTCGCGGTCTGGATCACACTTTCCTCGCCTGACCAACGTTCAGTTGACACCACCGGCCCGAACGTTTCATTTTGGGCGAGATCAGCGTTGTTCGGAACATCGGCAAATATGGTGGGGCCAATGAAATATCCCGTATCGCGACAGGCGGTACGTCCATCGAGCAACAGTTTGTGTCCACACCTCTCCGCCGCATCAATACGCGCTAAAACCGACTCATAATGAGGTCTATTTGCCATCGGGCCAATTTGGGTACGCGAGTCGTTCGGGTCACCAATCCGAGCTTTTTTAACCACCTCAACGAGTCGGTCAGTGAATTCATCGATAACCTCTTCGTGAATGAGCAGTCGCGAGCCCGAAATACAGCTCTGGCCCCCAGCGGGAAAGATACCCGACGCGATCCCGTTGACCGCAAGATCCAAGTCCGCATCCGCTAACACGATCTGGGGAGACTTCCCACCAAGTTCCATAACAATCGGTTTTACCTGCCTGGCCGCAACATTTGCTGCAGCGCGACCTCCAGCGGTACCGCCAGTAAACGAAATATGACGTACATCGGGATGATCGATCAACGGCTCGCCGGTCGTCCTGCCAAAGCCCGTCACGACGTTCAGAACGCCGGACGGCAGGTCAGCCTCCAGCAGCACATCCATTAATTCGAGCGTAGAACAGGAGGAGTGTTCCGAGGGCTTCATTACTACGGTATTGCCGGCCGCCAAACAAGGTGCAAGCTTCCAAATAAGCGTTCCCAGTGGGGAATTCCACGGCAAGATCAAGGCGCAAACACCGAAGGGCTCCCATTTCATGTAGTTGTGCATGTCGCGCATTTCGGCTGGTATGAGGCTGCCTTCAAACTTGTCACACATACCGGCGTAATAATGCCAGCTGTCGACCTGCCAAGCGTCTGGCTTTAGCGATGGTGTGATATTTTTCGCCAGCTTGCCATTGTCCCGGGTTTCAATTTCGCCAAGACGATCAGCGTGTTTCGAAATCACATCTCCAATCCGGCGTAGCATCCGCCCTCGTTCTGCCGGCAACATTTTTCCCCAGGGCCCGTCATAAAAAGCTGAACGAGCGGCTGCGACCGCGTGAGCCACATCTTCTTTATTGCAATCTGGAACATGAGCCCATACTTGCCCCGTACTGGGGTTTTCACTGTCAAAATATGTCGATAACACCGGTTGATGCCAGGCGTTGTTGACAAAAAATTTAAACTCTCGATTTTCTTTCGTTGCCATTTTCTTTCCTTAACGGGACATATTGTTGTTTATTTACGCAAAGCGTCCCGGGTCTTCGGGCGATAAGGCCTCGCGCTCGAGAATCATATCAGCCGCCTTTTCGGCCATTGCGATCACTGTTGCATTTAGATTGCCGGTAATTTGCGTTGGCATCGCGGCCGCATCACAAACCCGCAGCGATTCGACTCCACGCACTTGTAAACGCTCATCTAAAACAGCATCGGATTGATCATCTGATCCCATCCGCGCTGTCGAACAAGGGTGATGACCGGTATAGGCCGTAGCGCGAATGGCACCGATAATCTCATCATCCGTTCGAGAATTCTTCCACGCACCAAGCTCTCCGTTGACATATTGAGCGATTGGCGTCTGCGCCATCACTTCGCGCATGGCTTTTACGCCTCGAACCAATTCATCCAGATCCTCAGCATTCGACAAATAACGGGGATCAATCAGCGGATAATCAGACGGGTTTTTACTCACCAAACGTAACTGACCCAGCGAACGGGGTCGTTCCAAATTGATGTCAATCTGAACGCCGGGCCGCGCTAACTTGCGACCCCTGACCAGTAATTTCCGACCCAGACTATGCAAAAATGATGCCGTCTCCTCGTCGCCATCGCTCATATTTTCTTCAATCACCATGGGCGTCATAAACACTTGAAGTTCTGGTTCTCTGGGGTCGTTGAAAGCATGGAATAACGTTGTAGAAAAAAAAGAGCCCGCACCCGGCCCGCGGCCACTGAAAAGCCACCTCCCCATTAGCCACGCCGCCTTATCAAGCCGCTGATAACGTGCGAGACTCAGGTCCTCGCGATCTGATTCATATTGCATTGAAACATCAACATGATCCGCCAGATTTTGGCCAACGCCGGGAAGATCTACCTGCACCGGGATGCCGAGTTCCGACAAATGATCTGCGGGTCCAATACCGGACAACATTAACGTCTGTGGTGTTCCGAACGCCCCCTGACAGAGGATGACCTCCCGCCGGGCACGCAGGATGTCACCGGACACGGAGCGAATACCAATCGCCCTATTTCCTTCAAGCAGCACTTGATGAGTATGACACCCGGTCAGAATAGTCAGGTTTGCCGGAGGCTTATTAAGATAGGCTATCGCCGATGACTGCCGGATTCCTTTACTAACGGTGCTGTCCGCACGACCAACGCCGGTTCGTTCCAACCCATTGAAATCATCAAGCAATTTATGGCCTGCAGCGATTGCCGCATCAATAAACGCTTTATCAAGGGTGCCAAAGTTTTCGGCTAACTCGGTAATGAGCGGGCCTTTAGTCCCATGCCAGGCATCGGATCTATTGGTCGCGCCCTGTGCGCGTCGAAAATACGGTAGCAGGTCAGCAAAGCCCCAGCCCTTGAGACCACTGTCGCGCCACTCGTCATAATCAGAGGGTATCCCACGAACATACATCATACCGTTCATGATCGATGATCCGCCCAACGCCTTACCACGCGGAAAATAAATTCGACGATCATTCAAACTCGTCTGAGGCGTGGACTGATAGCCCCAATCAAGTTTAGGATTGCCAAACACAAAGCCGTTTCCGGCTGGCATCTTAATAAACCAGTTTCGTCCTTTACCCCCTGCCTCTACCAAACACACCGAGATCGACGAATCCTCACAAAGGCGCGCAGCAAGCGCACTGCCCGCTGATCCCGCCCCCACCACAATATAGTCAAATTCTCTTTGCTTTCGGCTCATAAAAATTCGTTAAGGCTTAGGGATACTGTTTGAAACGGATATAGTTAGGCGCGACATGGAATAACATTAACAAACGAACTATCTATATTTCATAAACGTCTGTAAACCCGTTAAAATAATCATTACAAAGTTTCCTAATTTGAATTATTAATGGATCTTTCTTTAAACGCGATTCGCACTTTTGAAGCCGCTGCACGCCATTTAAGCTTTGCCCGCGCGGCTCGTGATCTTGGCGTCCAACCTCCTGCTGTTAGCCGGAAAGTGGCCGAGCTCGAACATCACCTCGAAGTGAGTCTTTTTGTCCGGAGCAAGCCTCGATTATCGTTAACCTGGCAAGGAGAAGCACTCTTCCAGTCTGTGCAAGGTGGTCTTGAACAAATCCGGCAAGGATGTAATGCGGTGCGTCGTCAAAGTGACCAGACGTCTCTTCGGGTCATTACTTCAATCGGCATGGCGCAATGCTGGCTGCTCGCACGACTGAACGGCTTTTACCGGCAGCATCCCGAGGTTGACCTTCAATTAACAACGCGCGATTCAACCGCTAATCTTGATATCCTTGGCGCGGATATAACGATCACCTTTGACGACGAGGATAAGACAAGCAAAAATTCATCTTGTATTTTTTGCGACGACATCATCCCGGTCTCTTCACCCAAGTTACTCCCTAAAAAGCGGATGCTGACTAGTTCAGAGCTAGCGGGCCAACACTTATTGCATTACCTTGAGCCGATGCAACTAAACGACTGGCGTTTACTGTTTAACACCGTCGGGCTCGAGGCCCCACCCGTAGGACGTGGGTCAAGCTTTAACAGCTACGCAGTCTATCTTCAGGCCAGCCTCAATGGCGATGGCATTGCGATCGGATCGGAACACTTGCTTGAAGACTACCTAAAAAACGGGAGCCTCCGGCGGGCCGCCGATCTCCGGCTTGAAACCCGTCGAGGCTATTTCTGCCACCTAACGCCCGAGGGGCTTGATAAACCGGCTGCTCATCAATTTCGAGAGTGGATCTGCTCATTGATTCAAACCAAAACCTGAGTCAACTAGATTTCAAATTATTCGAGTATTTGATCATTGAGGCAGCTAAAATTTTTAGTGCCCCAAGTCATTTTTGACTGTATATTCCGCGAATAGCCGTCGGGAGGGTTAATGGATAAAAATAGTTGTCCTCTGGAAAAGACAGCCGTCACACGATACGGCTTTTTGCTGCTGCCTGACTTCACGATGATGTCATTTGCATCCGCGGTAGAACCGCTTCGACTGGCGAATCGACTTACTGAACAAAATCTCTACGAGTTCCCGCTCTTCACGCTTGATGGCGAGCCTGCAATTGCCAGCAATGGCATGTCTATCAGTCCCGTCAAAAAACTCAGTGGCAAAGAGCCCATTGATGCATTATTTATCTGCGCCGGCGTTGACCTTCATTCTGTTAACCCTGATGTTCTGCAAGACCGAACCAAGCCATACGTTAAACGAAAGATCCCCCTGGGTGGAATCTGCACCGCCACCTATCACCTTGCCCGAGCAGGTCTATTGGACGGATACCGTTGCACGCTGCACTGGGAAAATATTCCCGAGATGCATGACGAGTTTCCGCATCTCGTGGTGTCATCCGGTCTTTTTGAGCTCGACCGAGATCGCTACACCTGCTCGAGTTTCACAGCGCCGATGGATATGATGCTCAACCTCATTGGAAAAGAGCGAGGGCGTGCAATTTGTGACCGAATTTCAGAGGCAATGCTTTGTGAGCGCGTACGCGACGGTTCTGATCGGCAACGTATGCCCTTGAGAATGCGTTTGGGTTCGAGCCAACCCAAGCTTGTCGAAGCCGTAGAGCTGATGGAATCCAATATTGAAGAGCCTATGACGCTCGATGAACTGGCGTCACACGTAGGCATCTCCAGGAGACAACTTGAGCGATTATTCCAAAAGCACCTTCAGTGTGTACCCACCCGCTATTATCTGGAAATCCGGCTCAGGCGGGCCCGTGAACTTTTAATTCGAAGTTCAAGGTCGATTGTCGATATCGCGTTTGCCTGTGGCTTTGTTTCCGCCCCTCATTTCAGCAAATGTTACCGGGACTTTTTTGGTCTACCCCCGCGAGAAGAGCGCATTCCGAGAGGCGCCTCCACACAATCCGAAGCGCCAATCGATATTCTTGAGGCAACAAACATCGATCCCGCAACGGGCCTTGCTGAAGATCTCCCTCAGGATCCTCACCGCGTGCTTAATTAACCGAGTTGTCGACGCTGTTGAAAAAAATTCGCAAGAAGTAAAAGACTCTGCTCTGGAAGAATGCCGGCTGTCACCCGGCACCGATGATTTGCGAGAGGGTTCTCAAGCAAATTTGCAATACTCCCGACAGCCCCCGTTTTTTCATCCCGAGCCCCAAAAACGACCCGCTCTATTCGGGCATGCAAGATTGCACCTGCGCACATCATACAGGGCTCCAACGTTACGTATAAGGTGCTACCCGGTAATCGGTAATTAGAAAGAGTTTTGCCCGCTTGGCGTATCGCCATAATCTCGGCGTGAGCAGAGGGATCATGACAGCCAAGAGATTGATTGCGCCCCTCCCCAATGATTTTTTCGTTAATCACCACAACAGCACCGACGGGCACCTCACCCTCGCTTTCAGCTTGCTTCGCTTGCTCAAGCGCTAAATACATCCACCGTTCATCAGCCGCTTTTGAAGTATGTAGCATCATTGAGAAATCAAAAAATTTTTTGGTAGTGTCCTGGCCGCTGTTCGTTTAAAAACACATAAGGGGTAAATGGGAACGAGGCGATTGCCTGACCAGGCGTAAACGTTACTCCCACTCAATCGTCGCCGGCGGTTTGCCTGAGATATCGTAAACGACTCTGGAGATACCGGAAATCTCATTGATGATTCGACGGCTAACCTTATCCAAGAAGTCATAGGGCAAATGAGCCCAGCGTGCGGTCATGAAATCAACCGTCTCTACCGCCCTTAACGCAACAACATATTCATAG
>SHBR01000058.1 GCA_004212795.1 Candidatus Thioglobus sp. | reverse complement strand
GACGATTACCTAACACCCCACGATCGAGATCAATGATGACCACAAACGTCGCTAATCTTAAGACTTAACGATAGTGACCTCTAGGAAAGGGAATCACACACCTGATTGATAGCCCGATGCCCCGATTGATAGGCGCCATGGGCGGTACTGAAAGATTCAGGCGATGTCGCCTCACCGGCGAAGAAAAGCCGGTCATCAATGCAGCGTGCCAGCTCTGCCCGCATACCTGTCTTCCCGGGTTGCGCGGCTGAATAGGCCCCTCGAATCCATGGATCCATCCCCCAGGCGCTCACCTTAAAATTACTTAGCTTGTCACGAATACGACTTCCAAATATATCGACCATCACATCACTGAAAAGCTCGATACTGGCGTCCTGCCCTTGCTTTTCAAGCCACCACGCAAACCGCCCACCGGTTGAGGTGAATGCGTAGGGATGGCCAAATTCACGTAGCCGCACCCAGAAGGTTTGATCGTCTCGCTGCCATAGAATGTGATCCGGCGCATCAGGATCAATCGCGTCAGGCTCGAATGTACAAAAAGTGTAATTCGAATTACCCAAAGGAAGTGCATTAATCGCTTCCATCTTCCAACCGGGCAGTTTGGGATTGAATTCAATATCACCCGCATTGAGAACGCCGGTCGAGGCCGTGATCACCACCCGATCAGCCGTAATAACGCCTTGGGAGGTTTCGATCGATATCGGGAGATCACCCCAGTTAATTTTGGTTACCACGCAATTAAGATCAACCGGACAATCCACACCCTGTCGTGCAATCAAAGCGCCGTAGCCCTTCATTACCGGCCAATCCTCATGAGTATCTAGATACTCGCAAATGTCCAAGATCGATACTTGATCAGCATCAACAGACGACATTAAGCTGACCCAATACTGGAAGAATTGATTCCACTTATTATCGGAGTCTGCGAGTTCCCACTGGGAACACGCATCACCCTTCTTCTGACACGCTTCCATCCTTGCATTAATTTCATCAATGTACCGAAACGGTGCAGTAGCGTCTGTATCGAAATACCATGCCCCATCGATAAACATGCTGAAGTCCCATCTCGAAATGGAATAGTCAAAGCCCAATTTCGTCGCCCATTCCGTGTATGGATTTATGCTGCCAGAGTGGAGCCAATGACACCCCAGATCAACAGGATATTGATCGGCCAAAATTTCTGTTAGTCCTCTCCCGCCCGTTCGATGAGACGCTTCGAGCACGCGATGCTTAACTCCTCGTCGGGTAGCCATCTCGGATGCCGCAAGGCCTGCCGCGCCTGCGCCGATAATAATTAGCGGATAGTTACTGGTTTTAGTCACAATTAAATTACTGAACAGGTATTCAATTCATTATAAATATGTTCAAATATCGGAACAATCTCTTTTTTCTCTATCGACACCACATGGATCACTCTCAGCCAGGCGCGGGCACTCAACACCCAAAAGATCATCGAAAACAGCAGTTAATTGAAGCGACTATCCACTGCATCAGTACATACGGTCTGTCCAACACCACGATCTCACGAGTCACTCAAACCGCCGAACTATCAACTGGAATTGCGAACTTTTATTTTTCCAGCAAAAAACAACTGCTACTGGAGACACTTCAGAGCCTAAGCACTGAATACGAGCAGGTGATCGGTCGCGCATTTAGCTTAACCGGAACTCCGAGAAAAATCTTATCGAATGTAATCCGGGCCCGCTTTGACCCGCAAATATTTACCGCCGAAAAAATCGCAGTCTGGTATGCGTTTACCAGCGAAAGTCGCGCGCGCAGTGAATACATGTTGATCTGCGAAGATAAAGATACCGCATTTATGGAGTCACTGGTAGGCACCGTAAAACTCTTATGTAAGAAAAATACACGAGCCGATCTAAATCCAATCGCAATCGCGAGAGCGCTTGAGGGTCTTCTCAACGGTTATTGGGAAGAAGCACTTTTTCAGCCGGATGATTTTGACCCCAGTTCCGCAATCGATCTTTGCGAGGGTTTTATCGCGTCTGTTTTTCCTGAATCTCAAACTAACGATAGCTCTGCCCAAGCCAGTAATACTGATAAATCGGCAAACCCTGTCGAGTCCGCTGCGAATACACAGAATAACGCACAGAGCGATTTACTTGCGCCTTGGACGTACTACAGCACAGAATTTTTAAAACTCGAAAAAAATCACCTATTCAAGGAACGTTGGCTGCTCGCGGGACACATCAGCGATATTCCGCACCCCCAAAACTACATCACATTCGACGCCGTTGGCGAGCGGGCGCTTATTATCCGCAATCAGGACGGAAAAGTTCGTGCATTTCATAATGTTTGTCGGCATCGTGGCGCAAAATTGCTAGATAGCGAGCGAGGCACCTGTGGGCGCACACTGAGCTGTCCGTTTCACGGATGGACTTATTGCTTGGACGGCGAGTTATTAAGCGTTCCCGCTGTACAGACATTTGAAGACCTCGATTTAGGTCAAAACGGACTGGTACCGCTTGACCTCGAAATCTGGATGGGTTTTTTATTTGTCCGATTCGGTGGAACTGGCCAATCCGTTGCTGACAGTCTTGAGCCAATCAAGGATCTTGTCGCCCCTTATCAATTAGAAAAAATCGAACCGATCGCAGGATCTCGCTATCGAGAAACGCGTCCATACAACTGGAAAGTCATCCACGATATTGATAACGAGGGCTATCATGTGCCCACAGGGCATCCGGCGCTTCAGCAGTTATATGGCAAAACCTATGAGGACTCGGAGATAGGGGGAGTTCTGATCGCTCGGGCTCAAATCAACGACAATCCAGGTCGAATCTGGAGTGTGCGGCAGTATCAAAAATTACTACCCCAATTCGACCACCTACCTGAACAGAACCAGCGCGCGTGGCTTTACTTCAACATCTTTCCAAGCATGGTGATCGGCCTCTATCCTGAGTCGATTGAGTTCTACATGACACTACCCAACACTGTCGATTCCAGCTGGTACCTTGGCGCCAGTTATGCCCTGCCCGACGACCGAAGGGAGGTGAATGTGGCTCGCTACCTAAGCGCCCGAATCAATAAATTGACTGAAAAAGAAGATGCTTCTTTCATGCGCTGGATGCAGCTGGGTATGAACTCAAGCGCCTTCCCGACACCAAAGCTTTCATCAAAAGAGCAAAATGTGCGGCGTTTTCACAAACGAATCCAGTCTGAACTGCCTGCCGCTCGGCTTGCAAATGAACCCAAATGCGAAGACGTTCAAAATATCAACGAGCAGATGCAGATTTAATCAGGAGACTGAGACGCTGGCCATTAAATTTCGGATATTTTCAAATATTGGGCTATCGCTCAAATCTTATATTTAGTTATTTATTGAATTAACCAATCTAGCGTCACTCTGTCCCGGCCAACTGGGCGTCACGCTGACGCTGCTTTTGTTGTCGAATCAAAATCCAGCCTGCGATGAGAACGCCGATCGCCACCGCCAGTATTATCATCGTTGCCAGCGCATTGATATCCGGTTTCAGCCCAAGTTTGACCCTCGAATAAATCAGCATTGGTAATGTGCTCGAGCCCGGACCCGAAACGAAACTTGCGATAACAAGATCATCAAGCGAAAGCGTGAATGCCAGAAGCCAGCCTGCGAGCATGCCCGGCGCGAGCAGCGGCAACGTAATATCGATCATGACCCGTAAGGGCTTGGCGCCTAGATCCAGGGC
Organism: Candidatus Thioglobus sp.; assembly: GCA_004212795.1. Lineage (GTDB taxonomy): Bacteria > Pseudomonadota > Gammaproteobacteria > Arenicellales > UBA868 > UBA868. The sequence continues at coordinate 7,196 of SHBR01000058.1, read as the reverse complement.
AGCTTCTTCCAACGTCTCTCCGATACCGGACAAACGGGACTCAATAATCACTGCGACATATGCCAACGAGAATGTGATGTGCGCTATTGTTATCGTCGTGATGCCGCGTTTTTCCGGCCATCCAATCAGATCACCTAGCGTAATAAATAACAACAGAAGCGATAAACCTGTAATCACTTCCGGCATTACTAACGGGGCCGAGATCATGCCGGTAAATAAAGTGCGTCCCCGAAAATATCGAAACCGTGCCAACGCGAGCCCCGCCAACGTCCCTAGCAGCGTCGCGAAAGTTGCATTCACGATTGCAATCTTGAGACTGAGCATTAAGGCTGACCAAATCTCTTCACTCTCAAATAGTGATGTATACCATCGCGTCGACAGACCGCCCCAAACTGAAACAATTTTAGAGTAGTTAAACGAATAAACGATCAACAAAAACATCGGTATATACAAAAAAGCCATTCCAAAACACAGAACAGACAATAAGAACGTGGAGCGCTTTTTTGGCATATCAGTTATTAATCTGCCTCGACTGGGCATGCTGATAAAGCATCATTGGAATAACCAGGAGAATCAGGAGCGCAATCGCGACAGCGGCTGCTACAGGCCAGTCATGATTAGAATTAAACTCATCATAAAGAACGCGACCAATCATCAGCACGTTACCGCCCCCAAGGAGGTCGGGGATCACAAATTCTCCGGTTGCCGGAATAAAAACCAGTAACCCGCCAGCAATAATGCCGGGAATGGTCAGCGGCAACGTTACCGTAAAAAAAACAGTGATCGGATGAGCGCCAAGGTCCGACGCGGCCTCATGAAGTGTAAGGTCTAATTTCTCTAAATTCGCATAGAGTGGCAAGATCATGAACGGTAAGTATGAGTAGACAATGCCAATATAAACTGCGAATTCGGAATACATCATCCTGATCGGCTGGTCAATAATACCGGCCCAAATGAGGAAACTGTTCAAAGTACCTTGATCGGCCAAAATTCCCATCCATGCGTACACCCGCAACAGAAAAGAAGTCCAAAACGGCAAGATAACCATTAACAGTAATAAGTATTTCATGGTCCCTGACGCGCGCACAATCGCGTATGCCATCGGGTAACCAATCAGCAGGCATAAAATGGTAGAGATCGTCGAAATCTTGACCGAATTCAGGTAGGTCTTCACATAAAGATCGTCCTCCCAAAGATAAGCAAAATTATCGAAGATCAGCGTCATCTTTAGCGCGGCGTCCTCACTCCACTCAAACAAAGACGAAAACGGTGGGCTCGCGATCAGGGATTCTGCAAAACTGATCTTGAGAACAATGAAAAACGGGACCAGAAAGAAAATAACCAGCCAAACATAAGGAATCGCAACACTAAGACCTTTCCATCGGCTTTGGAAAAAGTTATCAACAACGTGAACCCATTGACGATGAGATGTCATCTTTGCTGATTCATTCAGTCTGCTGGCAGTCAAAGCCGAATCCGTCGGTTTGGTCATCATACTTCTGATGATTAGTCACGGAGCACTAAACTATTTTCTGGATGCCAACTGATGAACACTTGGTCATCCCACTCAATTTTTCGCTCTGCCATACGATCCAGATTCGGAATGGTGATCTGAAGCACCACTTCTCCTTCAATTTTTACTCGGTAGATCGAGATATTTCCCATATAGGCAAATTCAAGCACCTCACCCCTTAAAGTAATCTGCGAAGAATCATGAGGGTCCTCAAGTGTCATCTTGATTTTTTCAGGTCGTATCGCCAGCGTCACTTGCTGACCTATATTGAGCTCGGCCTGGGACGGCAGTTTGAGGGGTTTTGAAATTTTTGGACATCGAAGCAAAAACGAATCGTTCGACGACATTACCTCACCATCAAACATATTGATCGTCCCAATGAAGTTCGCAATATCCTTCGTTTGTGGCCGCTCATACACTTCTGATGGCTCACCGACCTGAATAATCTGGCCATGATCCATTACTGCGATTCGCGTTGACAACGTCATGGCTTCTTCTTGATCATGGGTCACAACAATAAAAGTAACGCCCAGTTGATCCTGAATATTCATTAGCTCGAACTGAGTTTGCTCGCGCAAACGTTTATCCAAAGCCGCTAGCGGCTCATCGAGGAGGAGAAGTTTTGGCCGCTTTACTAAAGCACGAGCAAGCGCAACTCGCTGGCGCTGACCTCCGGAGAGTTGGTGAGGTTTGCGTTTCTGAAGCTCTAGAAGCTCAACCATACTGAGCATGTCAGCAACCCGCTGACTGATCTCTGCTTTTGAGACACCATCACGCTTCAGTCCATAGGCGACGTTATCCTCGACTGACATATGAGGAAATAACGCGTAAGACTGAAACATCATATTGACTGGACGCGCATATGCCGGCACATCGATCATATCGACACCATCAATATAAATATGTCCAGCTGTGGGCTCCTCAAAGCCCGCGAGCATTCTGAGCAAAGTGGTCTTGCCGCAGCCAGAACCCCCAAGTAAAGAGAACAATTCTCCCTTGTAGATATCCAGCGAGACCGCTTCTACCGCAGTGAATGCGCCAAATCGTTTTGTGACGCCTTCAATCCTTATGAACGGTTCAGCCGTCGAGTCTTTCCAGGGTCGGTCGAGAAAAGCGTCGCGCTCCTGCGAGGGCATGTCTTAAAACAGGACTTAACGAATGCGAATGAAACCTGCCAGGGAGTTTTCCACCTAGAGGGGGAAGCTCCCTGGCAACGTATCAGTTTCCGGACTTAAAGTTAGTCCAGGCGCGGGTCCGCGCGCGCTCAATCTTGGGAGGTACGACCGATAGCGGGTACATTTCAGCCACTAATTCTGCCGGCGGAAAAGCGGCTACACTGGACGTGACGGCCTCGTCAATCAAGCCTTCATCTAGCGCCGTCTGGTTAGCAGTAGCGTACCAAGTCCAATTACTGTCGTTAGCACCCACTTGTGGGCGCATCATGTAATTGAGAAACAAATGGGCTTCTTCAACGTTTTTAGCATCTGCTGGGATGACCCAGCCATCAACCCAAATATTTGCCTTGCCCTTGCCCGGCGGAGAGAAGAATTTCAACTCAACCCCGGTGTCTGCCTCTTCAGCGCCTGATACTGCCAACAGTCCGTCTGGACCCCAGGTAACAGCAACACAAAATTCGCGCTCCGGCATTTTCTGATAGGCGTAATTGTCAAACGTTTTGATATATGGACGAACCTTGAGCAGCATTTCTTCGGCTTTTTTATAGTCCGCGCGATCAGTAGAGCTCGGATCCAAGCCAAGGTAGGCCAGCGCCATCGGGATTACATCGGTTGGCGAATCAAGGAATGCCACGCCACAAGCGGCGAGTTTCTCCATATGAACCGGATCAAAAATCATATCCATCGAGCCAATCGGCGCATCGGGATAAACGCTCTTAACCAACTCTTCGTTGTAGGTTACACCATGGGTTCCCCACATAAATGGCACCACATAGTTATTATCCGGATCCCAATTACTGGAGAGCTGATTCATCACATCTCCACGCATATGGCTCATATTCGCCAGTTGAGACTTATCCAAAGGCTGCAGAATGCCGGCCGGAATCAATCGGGCAATCGCGCTTCCTGAGTGACTGACAACGTCGTACCCTGTACTTCCAGCCAGTAACTTGGAGTCAATGGTCTCTACTGAATCATAGGGATCAAAGGTAACCTTGATGCCCGTCTCTTCCTCAAAATTTGAGATCGTATCTTCGGCCATGTACTCGGCCCAATTTGTCACATTGAGAACACGCTCCTCTGCGCTCACTGAAACAAAAGCACCTGCAATCGCTAGGGGCAACGCCAGTTTTATGGCATTTGAAATTTTCATTAAGAACTCCTCCTGATGATTAACGAAAGGCTTTAATTTTTATTTGATGCCGCCTTCCGGCCAGTTTTGGGCGCACGCGGCTCCCATTCGAGCATCATTTAACCACGGCAACTTAGATCTGAACAACTTCTAAACGCAAAAAATGACACCCAAAACAATACCAACTACTAAAAAAGCGTTGATTTAACTCAGAACTTTGACCGGCAATCGTCTGCGACGACTCAAACATTAACTTGCGGGAACTTTAGCAATATATCAACTTCCGGCGAAATCACGCCTAAAGCATTTGCTAATCAACGACCGAGTTTTGCTCAAAGACAACCAGATGATCAACATCCAGTCGAACCCGCACTTCGTCACCAATACCAAAATTTGCGTGACTCGGAAATAACGCGAGTAATTTGACCCCATCGAGCGTTCGCAAGGTATACATAATCTGCGCGCCTTTAAACGCACGCCGTGTCACTTTTGCAATTATTGGTCCTTCCGGGTCATAGACGACGTCATCAGGCCGCAATAAAACCTCGATATCCGCGTCATTGCTCCAATCAAGCGCTATATCACTTTGGAGCATGCCGAGTGATGTGTTGACCTGCTTCTTATCTTCACACTGACCATTGATAAAAACACCATTGCCAATAAAATCAGCGACAAAATGTGTCTGCGGCTGATGATAAAGGTTGTACGGTGTATCCCACTGAACAATAGCGCCCTCTGACATGACGCCCACTTTATCTCCCAACGCGAAGGCATCGTTTTGATCGTGAGTCACCATCACACAAGTCGTTCCGCTTTCTTTCAGCATGTCTGATACCTCTTGACCCATGTGCTCGCGCAACTCCTGATCAAGACTGGAAAATGGCTCATCCATGAGCAGTAGCAACGGTTTTGGCGCAAGTGCACGAGCAAGCGCAACGCGCTGCTGCTGACCACCCGAAAGCTCGTGCGGATAGCGATCCGCATGATGGCCCAAGCCCATACGGTCAAGCATTTCGCCCACTGACTCTCCCCGAAGACCCGCAGAAAGTTGATCCAACCCGGCCGCTATGTTCTCGCGAACCGTCAGATGAGGGAAAAGCGCGTGGTCCTGAAAGACCATACCCACGCGCCGCGCCTCCGGTGGAACCATATTTTTAACAGCCGATACCTGCTGATCATTAATAAGGATGCTGCCCGTTAGAATGGGATGAAAACCCGCGATCGCCCTAAGCACCGTCGTTTTTCCGCAGCCGCTAGGGCCAAGAAGGCAAACTTGTTCACCTCGATGCACTGTGAGACTGAAATCAAATACGGCTCGCTCAAGATCATAATTACAGCTGATTCCTCGGATTTCCAAAAGAGGTTCAGCTTCGGACCGCGGAAGACTATGACGCGGTGAGTTAGGAGAATACTGTTTCAAGAATTTTGTCTCTGCGAACTTGCTATGCTCTCTCTTGAGTCGGAAATCATCCTGCTCAGCAACAGAACCGGTAACAAACCAACTGCCACGATTGTAAGCGAACCCAACGCGGCTTCACCCAGCATCTCGTCGGATGCAAACTGATACACATGCGTCGCCAATGTTTCAAAATTAAAGGGTCGCAGAAGAAGAGTTGCTGGCAGCTCTTTCATGCAGTCTACAAACACGATCATTACCGCCGCAAGCATTCCCCCTTTAATAAGCGGCAGATGGTAGCGCACCAGAGTCGGCCCTGCACGATAACCTAAAGTCCGGGCTGCCATATCAAGTGATGGCGATATTTTTTCAAGACTTGACTCAACCTGTCCAAGCGCTACTGCGAGAAAACGCACAACATAAGCAAACAAAACCGCAAAAATCGTCCCACTCAACAGCAAACCCGAAGAAATACCAACGGTCTCTCTCAAAAATGCATCAACAGCATTATCGAACGCAGCAAACGGGACCAGGATGCCAACCGCGAGCACGGCACCCGGAACAGCGTATCCCAACGATGCGACTCGAGTCGCGAGTGCGAGTAACCGGCCCCCATGAAGTCGCCGACTATAGGCAATAAAAAGCGCTACAGTCAATGCGAGTAAAGCGGCGACAAACGATAGCATCAGGCTATTCAGGGCGTAGGCTTTAAAAGCCGGCGTCCATGACTCGTCGAAATAGACGAACGCTAAACGGCCGAGCACTAAAACAGGAATAACAAAACCGGCTAGGACGGGTAAGCCGCAGACGCTCATCGCAAATCCGGCTCGATATCCTTTTAAAGGATAAGTCGGCAGTTGCCGAAATCGACTACTAGACTGCTGGAAGACTTTTTGATGTCGTCGACTCATTCTCTCTAAACTGATTAACACAATAACAAATATCAACATGGTGGTTGCAATTTGCGCACCACCTGCAAGACTGCCCATACCGAGCCACACATCGACTAGTCCGGCTGTCATGGTATAGACCGCAAAAAAATCGACCGTGCCATAGTCATTTAACGTTTCCATTAACGCTAACGAAACCCCGACCACGATCGCAGGTCGCGCTGCCGGTAACGATACGGAGATAAATGTACGCCACGGTCCTCGACCCAGCACACGACTCACCTCAAGGACACTAACCGACTGCTCCAAAAAAGCCGCTCGCGCCAATAAGTAAACATAGGGATATAACACTAGCCCCATGAAAATAATCGCTCCCTCTAAAGAGCGAATTTCAGGGAAATAATAGTCTTGAGCACTCTGCCAGCCAAAGACCGTCCGCAAAACGCCCTGCACAGGCCCCGCGTACTCCAAAAAGTCGGTATAGGCGTAGGCAATAACATACGCAGGTATTGCCAACGGCAGTAATAGTAACCACTCAAACATCCGTCTCCCGGGGAAACGACACATGGTGACGAGCCACGCGGTGGACACACCAGTTAAAAAAACAATAAAGCCAACCCCTAACATCAACAGCAGCGTATTACTAAGATAACCAAATAAAACGGTCTCAACTAAATGCGTCCAGATATCGCCGCTTGAATCCAGTGCAAAAAACAAAACGGCGGCAACCGGCATCAGCGCCAATAACGCGAGCAAAACAGAACCAAGCGTCCACCCGCTTGCCCAAACAGACCACTCGACTGCTCTGCTCGGTATTGCGTTCGGAAGGTCTGTCTTAGTGGCGGTCATTTTTTTAATTGTAAGCGATCGGTGATACCGCCAACAAAAAGCCTTGGTTAAATTCAGCTTGAAGCTCCTGAAAACCTAACATTTTTTAAATAAAAACATTAATAAGGTCGCGACAAACAAAAAGGGCGCCCTAAGGCGCCCTTTTCACACCAGACCCGAAGGCCCAGTTAAACAACGGATCTTAGAAATCCATACGCAGCATGCCAATACCTTTGGTATCGGTGCCGTCGTTCAGGATTTC
>SHBR01000057.1 GCA_004212795.1 Candidatus Thioglobus sp. | reverse complement strand
CTTTTATCACGACAAGACTTGGCGCCTCTCGCATATCGTCAGTATTGGGCTTAAAAGAGAGCCCCCATATCGCAAAAACTTTACCGGTTAAGTCCTCACCAAAACGGGAAAGGACCATTTCCACCAATCGGTTTTTCTGTTTCTCATTGACGCGCTCAACCGCGTCAAGCAATTCAGGCTTGTGACCTGATTTGATAGCGATCTGTGCTAACGCTTTTACATCCTTAGGGAAACACGAGCCACCATAACCGCATCCTGGATAAATAAAATGATATCCGATCCGCGGGTCAGATCCGATACCCAAGCGAACCGTCTCAATGTCTGCACCCACTCGCTCAGCAATATTTGAGATCTCGTTCATAAACGATATCTTGGTCGCCAACATCGCGTTAGCCGCATATTTTGTCAACTCTGCCGATCGAATATCCATAAATAAAAGGCGATCATGATTACGGTTAAATGGCGTATACAGCGCGCGCATAATTGATCGCGCCCGATCACAGTCTGTGCCGACGACAATACGATCAGGTTTGACAAAATCCTCTATCGCTGCACCCTCTTTTAGAAACTCTGGGTTAGACACTACCGCAAAATCTGTCTTGTTATCTCTGGATTCCAGGCGAGATTGAATTGCCTCACTCACACGGTCCGCGGTTCCAACCGGAACAGTTGATTTATTAACGATGACTTTAAATTCCAAGAGCGCATCACCGATGCCCTCAGCAACCGCAAGCACATGCTGCAAGTCAGCCGAGCCATCTTCTCCCGGAGGAGTGCCAACCGCGATAAAAATGACCTCTCCATGATTAACGCCATCGGATAGGCTGCTTGAGAAGTGAAGCCTCCCCGATTCGACGTTCGAAAGAACCAGATTTTCTAGTCCGGGCTCGTAGATTGGGATAACGCCGTCTTGGAGGCCTCTGATCTTGTCCTCATCGGTATCAATGCAAAGCACCTGATTGCCAACATCGGCGAGACAGGTGCCGGAAACAAGCCCTACATAACCGGTCCCTACAATCGTAACTTTCATTTGATTTAGATACCGTCTCGTCGCATTTGCGTTTCAGCTGAAGGTGCGCAAAAAAGAAGGGCGCCTAGTCGACACCCTTCCTTTTAAACCGGTCCCGATTTTATCAGTTTTACGGCAACTTTCCATCGATCACAATGTTTTCAATGTTATTTTTGAGTGTTTTCTCACCAATTCCGGGAACCTCAAGCAACTCATCAGCGTGGGAAAAACCACCAATTGCTTCTCGGTATCCGATTATTTGATCCGCCAAAATAGGGCCAACGCCCACAATATTTTCAGCCAAAGTCTCGGCAGATGCGGTATTTATGTTGACCGGTCCTGCGTTAGCTACAGACCCATAAAATGTGCCGAGAAGGAAAAGAAGTCTGGCGGTCTTTTTGAATTGAGATGTTTTCATGTTCTACGCTCCATGTAGATGATTAATTGGACTGCAAAATTGCAGCCATCGACACTTTGGCAACTCTATCGGGAATCCGCAATGTAACTAAGTCACTGTCTGTCTCACTAAGGATATGACTGTGATCCTAAAGACTATCGAGAATTGAAAAATCCTTTTAAAAATCTAAATTTGCGTTAGATCAGGGCTGATAAAAATCAGCCGGATTAACGAAAGCTAATACATCTTGGGAAGGCGAGCGCAAACGACGAGGAGAGGAGTACGGGTTACCACGATCAACAAGCAGATAGGGACAGACACCGGATCCGTCAAATATAACGGTTACTTACGATCAGAGCTTTTATTCTTCAAGCGATTAGCACGGCGACACAAAAAAAGCGCGGCCCCGGTTGGCACGGCGCCCAGCAAAAATCCGGATAACAACGCTGCCAACAGGGCAAACACGATCTTGCCCTCCCATAGGAAATCGAAGTACACCAATGTCACATCTTGGGTATTTTTCGCGGCAAAAGTCATACCGAAAAAAAAGATCATCATTAGCGCTGCAGAAAGGACTGCCTTTTTAATGAAGCGCATCGAAATCAATCAACAAAAAAACTGCGACGATATTTAATTATCGTGACCGCTTGAAACATCGTTTGGCGACATCGAACTGTGCTGGTTGACTCGTTCGCGGAGCAGTCTACCCGGCTTAAAGTGTGGCACGTACTTCCCGGGCACATCGACCGAATCGCCTGTCTTGGGGTTACGACCACTTCGCGGCATTCGATAGCGAAGTCCAATACTGCCGAAACCCCGGATCTCGATTCGATCCCCGGCAATCAACGCCTCGCGCATCCGGTCAAGAACGGTGTTTACCGCAAACTCAACATCCCGCGGCGGCAAATGAGACTGATCAAGACATAGGCGCTCGATCAGTTCAGACTTCGTCATCGTACTCATCGGATCGCCTGTTCGAGCATCTCTTTCAAGTTCCTAGCCGTCTTGCTTGTTTAGTTCTTCTTTAAGTTTATCGCCAAGAGACGTGCGAAGGGTCGCCTGACCGCTGTACTGCTGGACGGTTTGACCTTCGACCTCAGCGTCCAGGGCTTTTACTGATAGCGTGATTCGTCTTGTCTTTCGATCAATACTGCTGATTTTGGCTTCAATCTCAGCGTCGACACTCAAAACAGAGCGAGCATCCTCGACATAATCTCTCGACAATTCCGTTGCGCGGAGATAACCCTCAACGCCATCCCCAAGATCGACGACCGCGCCCTTTGCGTCCACGCTAGTTACTTTTCCATTCACGGATGCACCTTTGGAGTGGCCCCCAATAAAGGCGCTAAACGGATCTTCTAAAGCTTGTTTGACACCTAGGGAGATTCTCTCCCGCTCCGGATCCACAGAGAGAACGATCGCTGTGATCTGATCGCCCTTTTTAAAATCACGAACCGCATCTTCACCCTCTCGATCCCATGACAGATCACTCAGATGAATGAGTCCATCAATACCACCTTCAAGACCAATGAATACGCCAAAATCGGTGATTGATTTGATTTCTCCAGTTATCTTATCGTTTCGCTGATGAGCTGCCGCAAACTCGTCCCAAGGATTACCCGAACATTGTTTCATTCCGAGCGAAATGCGACGCCGCTCTGAATCAACCTCAAGGACCATCACCTCGACTTCGTCACCGAGATGACAGATTTTATTAGGATGGACATTCTTGTTCGTCCAGTCCATTTCAGAAACGTGAACGAGACCTTCCACACCCTCCTCAAGCTCCACAAATGCACCGTAATCGGTGATGTTTGTAACCTTGCCAAAGATTCGTGTCTTTTCCGGATAACGTCTTGCGATATCTGACCACGGGTCCTCGCCAAGTTGTTTCATACCAAGAGAGACTCGGTTACGCTCTCGGTCGAATTTAAGCACTCGAACGGTGACCTCATCTCCAACATTAAGCGCCTCAGAAGGATGTTTAACCCTCTTCCAGGCGATATCCGTAATATGAAGCAGTCCATCGAGACCGCCGAGATTCACAAACGCGCCGTAATCGGTCAGATTTTTGACAATTCCGGTAACCACTTGACCTTCTTCAAGATTCTTGAGCAACTCACTTCGTTCTTCCTGCATCTCCTGCTCAACCACAGCTCGTCGTGACACAACGACGTTATTTCTTGCTTGATCTAGCTTAATCACTTTAAATTCAAGTTCGCGATTTTCGAGGTAGGTAGAGTCCGTTACTGGCCGCACGTCCGCCAATGAACCAGGTAGGAATGCTCGAACCTCGTCGAGCGAGATCGTAAAGCCACCCTTTACCTTACCTGTCAGAAAACCAGTCACAATCGCCTCGTTATCAAACGCCGTTTTTAACGCTTCCCAAGACTTCACCCTTCGCGCTCTCTCTCGAGACAGGCGTGTGTTTCCGAAACCATCCTCGAGGGCTTCGATTGCCACTTCGACTTGATCTCCAATTTGGATGGAAACTGAACCGTCTGCATCGCGAAATTGTGTGGCTGGAATCTCAGACTCGGACTTGAGACCCGCGTTTACGATGACGTAATCGCTGTTTAAATCGACGACTTCGGCGACAATGACGGCGCCGGTCTGCATTACGGAGTTTTTAAAACTCTCTTCAAGGAGTTGTTCAAAGTTTTCTGACATGTTTTTGGTAGGAAGCCTGATACAAAATGGCAAGGTTAGGGGTGAATTTTAACTGGAAGACCAGTCTCCTTATAAACCGACTTAATCAATACCGTCGGGCGCGTAACAAGCTCACTATCTCATCTAGAACTTGTTCCCGCGTAATTTCCGACGTGTCAATTTCGACGGCGTCGCTCGCAGGCATCAACGGGGATATGGTTCTATGGGTATCCTGATAATCCCTTGCCGCGATCTCGTTTTCGAGGCGCGAGAGATTAACATCAAAACCCTTGTCCTTCAACTGCTTATAACGCCTTTCTGCCCTGATTTTTGGGGTTGCTGTCAAGAAAATCTTCAACACGGCATCAGGAAAAACGACCGATCCTAAATCACGCCCATCAGCGACAAGACCCGGCGCGCGTCGGGTGTCCCGTTGTCGAGCCAATAGCGCCTGTCGAACTTCCGGGATCGCCGCATAAATCGACGCCGAACGGCCACCCTCCTCACTTCTGATCGCAGCGGTGATATCCCGACCCTCGGCCCAGATTCGAATCTCATCTGCCCTGACCTTGAACCTAACATCAAGTTGATCCCCAACACGCCGGAGTTGATCAATCTGCTCGGGAAGAATATGTCGCTGATGAGCAATATGAGCGAACGCCCTGTAAAACGCCCCGCTATCGAGGATGTGCCAACCAAGTTTATGGGCTAATAACAACCCAACCGTGCCTTTTCCTGTTCCGCTCGGACCATCGATTGTAATGACCGGAACATGGTCAGACATTTTCCGTTGAATCCAATACTGAAATATTTAGTCCAACTTGATTAGCGATCTCGACAAAATCTGGAAAAGACGTTGCGATATTATCCGCATCACCAATTTTTATTTCCTCACTTGCGATCCCGCCTGCCACCGCGAACGCCATTGCAATTCGATGGTCACCATAACTATCTACCTGGCCACCCTTTAATTGGCCACCGGTAATATCCATTCCGTCAGGCGTTTCCGAAGCTTCAATTCCAAGGACGCGTAGCCCATTAACCATTGCCGTAATCCTGTCCGACTCCTTGACTCTCAACTCCGCAGCACCTCTGATACGAGTAATACCGGTTGCAGCGGCGGCTGCCACCGCGATAACGGGGAACTCGTCGATTGCGCCCGCGACGTCCTGAATAGATATATCGATACCATGCAGCTCAGACGAATGAACAACAAGATCGCAGACCGGTTCATTTGTAAAATCTTGAACATCAGAACGGCTAATTTTCGCACCCATTTGCATAAGAATTCTCAGTACGGCGTCTCGAGTCGGATTGACACCAATTTGCTTTAAAACGAGCTCACTCCCCGATAGCAGGCAGGCGGCGACAATAAAAAATGCAGCGGAAGAGATATCTGATGGTACACGGACTGCCTGGCCAACAAGTTCCGCGTCACCAGAAATCCGAAGGGCCTTGCTCCCTCTCGAACTCTTTCGAGAAAACGCGTCTAACATTCTTTCAGTGTGATCGCGTGACGCTACCGGTTCAACAATCAATGTCTCACCTGAGGCATATAACCCCGCCAGCATTACCGCCGACTTTACTTGGGCACTTGCTACCGGGAGCACATATTTAATTCCTTGTAATTCCGAACAACCACTTATAATTAATGGCGCGCGATTATCTTGGCTTTCAATGTCAGCACCCATTTTGGAAAGAGGCTCAATAACCCTCCCCATCGGGCGACTTTTAAGTGACCCATCGCCTGTCAGCACAGTGTCGAATCTCTGACCCGCGAGGAGTCCGCTCAACAACCTCATCGAAGTGCCTGAATTTCCAAGATCAAGCGGTCGACCTGGCTCGCTAAGACCGTATTTACCAACACCTTCGATTATCACGACCCCGGCACAAGGTCGATCCACTACGACCCCCATTAACTCAAACGCGCTTAAGGTTGCGAGCACGTCGTCGCCTTCCAGAATTCCCTCGATTCGGGTTTGGCCCTTTGCGATTGCGCCAAACATAATGGCCCGGTGGCTGATTGACTTGTCTCCGGGGATTTTCGCTTCCGAAATAAGGGCCGACGATGGCTTAGACAATAGATAAGTCATATGAGCTCAATTAATTTTTTGATTCGGTCTTGATAGTTTCAAGCCGATTTCGGAGTAGCTTTGCGGCCTTAAACAGCCCTTCTAAAGACTCTCCGTCAGACTCAGTAATCGATTCCTTAATCCGGTCAAGAATCGTTTGATAGGCGTTAATCAGTTCAACCGTAACCTCTTTATTATCAAGACAAATATCGCGCCACATGACAGGATCACTACCCGCGACTCGGGTGATATCAAAAAACCCTCCTGCGGCTAAAGCGAGACAATCATCCTGGTCAACCTGCTGTGCAAGCTGAGACACCAGCGCGTAAGCGACGATATGAGGGAGGTGACTGGTCATGCCAAGGACGCGATCATGGGCGTCAACTTCCATAATTTTGATATGCGAGCCGATTTGCTCCCATAGTTGCGCTATTTTCTGAATAGAGACGGAGTTCGTCTCTGCGGTTGGCGTAAGAACAGTCCAATGATCTACAAAAAGGTCGGAACGCGCAGCCGCTGGACCACTAGACTCGCTGCCTGCAACGGGATGAGCCGGCACGAAATGTTCAAAATGATCAGATAAAGCATCCCGCGCAATGTCGACAACGCGCCGTTTCGTACTACCCGCATCGGTGACGATCGCACCGGCTTGAAGCGCCTCGCCCACCTGGGGCAATAAACTTGCCATCGTGCCAACTGGCGTTGCCAAAAGAACGACATCCGAACCCGATACAGCTTCCCCTACATTCGTTGTGCTCGAATCAATGAGCCCACGCTCCATAGCCATATCAAGCGTCGGCGCACTACGGGCGCAACCCACGACATGACCGACTAATCCCCGCTCCTTTAATGCGCTGGCAACCGACCCTCCAATAAGCCCAACTCCGATAACAGCAATTTTGTCAATCAGCGGCGAAATAGGCGATGTCGGCATTTTAAGCGCCTGCCAAGTCACTAATAATTTTTCTTAAGGTCGCAATGACTTTTTGGTTTTCAGAAGGCAATCCGACCGTGATCCTGAGGTGTTCGGGGAGACCATAATTTCCGATCGGACGAACAATCACCCCCTGAGCCAGCATTAGTTCATAGATTTTTGAAGCGTTAGAGCCTACTTGGACACAAATAAAATTAGCCACCGAAGGAATTGTCGTCAAATCAAGATCAACGAAGGCCTGATTCAACTGAACGAGTTGATCGGCATTCTCCGTCACGCATTGGGAAATGAAATCTGAATCTGAAAGCGCGGCCTCCGCTGCTGCGAGTCCCATTGAGTTAACATTAAATGGTGGTCGAACCCGATTAAGTATCTCAGTAATCTCAGGCGTTGCGATCGCATAACCCACTCGCAAGGCAGCTAAACCATAAGCCTTGGAAAACGTTCTGGTGACGATGAGATTTGGAAATCGCGCCAGTAGAGCGACGCCATCTGGATAATCATTTACGCCAAATGGTCTCACGTATTCAAAATAGGCTTCGTCCAGCACTGTAATAACGTGATCAGGAAGATCTGAAAGAAATGTCTCAACTTCGTCCTGACTTACATAAGTCCCGGTTGGATTATTAGGATTTGCGATGAACACGAGTTTGGTATTCGAGTTGATTGCCTCACGCATCGCCTCTAAGTCATGCCCGAACCGGATTGCCGGCACAATCGCTAGGTTCGCATTTACTGATGTCGCCGCTAGCCCATAGACCGCAAATGCGTGTTCAGAAATCACAACGCCCTGGCCTGACTCCACAAAGCATCGCGTAATAATATCGAGCACATCGTTGGACCCATTCCCCAGCGTGAGCTGTGACGGCAATACATTTAATTGCGCTGACAATTGTTCCTTAAGTCGAAAGCCGGAGCCATCAGGGTATCGAGCTAAATCACTCGCGCAGTCTCTTAGCGTATTCTCAACACGTGGGCTCGCCCCTTTCGGATTCTCATTAGAAGCCAGTTTGATGATTTCGCTGATGCCCAATTCACGCTCTAGCTCGTCTGCCGGCTTGCCCGGCTGGTAAGGGCGCAAGTCCCGGACACCGTTAGCTACGAGTTGATAGAGATTTGATTCGGTAATCATATGCTGCGCGGGTAAGAGCCCAAGAGTTTAAAAAAGGCAGACTCCCCTTTCATTCGCTCAACCGCTTCAGAAACTGATGGGTCCTCAATATGCCCCTCAATATCAATAAAGAAGACATAACGCCAAAGCTGAGGGCGCATTGGGCGAGACTCGATTCGGGTCATGCTTATTTCCGAATCAGCTAACGGCTCCAGCAGTCTAAGGAGCGCCCCTGATTGATCAGGGTTGGCAACGGCGATGCTTGTTTTGTCTCGCCCGCTCCGTTCGGGTGCTTGCCTTGAGATCACCAGGAAACGGGTGGTATTCCCCGGAATATCTTCAATTTTACGAGCCCGGATTTCCAAACCGTAAACGCCACCGGCAAGTTCCGAGGCCACGGCCAAGATTGTGGGATCTTCTGCTGCGGCCTTTGCGGCGTCTGCCGTGCTTGATGTTGCAACCTGGTCCAGTTGGGGCCAATTTTCTGCTAACCAACCTCGGCATTGGGCAAGTGCTTGCTCATGACCCGCTATCGTCTTTGATTTTTGCGCGTCCGGATGTGCTAACAAGCAATGGGAGACTCTCAAATCGATTTCATTACATATCTTCAGCTCGGTTTCCAGCAAAAGGTCGAGGGTCGCGTTGACCCCACCTTCGGTTGAATTTTCGATTGGCACAACCCCAAAGTCAGCCGATCCGGTCTCAGCCAGCCGAAAGACTTCCTTTATGCTTGACGCGGGAGCAACGTCAATCTGTTGTCCGAATACTTTATAAGCGGCCTGTTCAGTGAATGTTCCTTCCGGACCCAACACCGCAACCGTTAATAATGCCTCGACGCCCCTTGCCGCCGAGATGATCTCGCGAAAAATTGCCGTGATTGCATCTTCTGAAAGCGGCCCCGGATTGGAGTTAATGAGGCGATCAAGTATCTGGACTTCGCGCTCGGGGCGATAAACAGGCGCACCAAGACCCGTTTTGCGGGACCCGATTTCCGAAGCCAGCCGGACCCGGTCATTAATCAGGTTCAACAACGTCTCGT
Source organism: Candidatus Thioglobus sp. (assembly GCA_004212795.1). Classification (GTDB taxonomy): domain Bacteria; phylum Pseudomonadota; class Gammaproteobacteria; order Arenicellales; family UBA868; genus UBA868. The sequence goes on along the minus strand of SHBR01000057.1, from coordinate 1,905 downwards.
CGATCTGATCGATTTGATTACGAAGCGGCTCTAGCTCTTTATTCTTCGACATTTCGTTAACGGACCAAGGCGTAAATGACGCCCGACTTGTTAAAGGAATCTTTGCAGAGTCTACCCGCAGATCATACCTAAAGGGTTGAAAATTGGTTACTCCACCGAGTCCAATGCTTCACCAGAGTCGATGACTTTACCAATGCTAACCAGGTTTTCTCGATCATCCAGCCGGATCAAACGAACGCCTTGGGTATTGCGGCCCACAACGGGTATTTCCCCGGTCCGCGTCCGAACAAGCCGACCACTACCCGTGATCAGCATTAAATCATCGCCCTTGATAACACGATCGGCGCCAATGAGCGCACCGTTTCGCCCGCCAACTTTAATCGCGATTACCCCCTGACCCCCACGGTTTTTTAGCGGAAACTCGTTTAATTCGGACCGCTTTCCAAACCCATTTTCAGTTGCTACCAGGACGGTTTCTTCGTCACTATCCTCGTTAAATATCAACATTGAAATGACTTCATGGCCATGTTTCATGTTGACTCCTCGGACACCACGCGCTGTTCTTCCCATCTGTCGAACTTGAGATTCGGAAAAGCGAATTGCTTTCCCGCCCGAGGTGAACAGCATAATATCCGACTGCCCTGTCGTCAGCGCAACTTCGACCAACTCATCATCCTCACCCAGATCAACGGCGATTAAACCAATTGAGCGAGGCCTTGAAAACTTACCGATTTCGCATTTCTTAACGACTCCGCGACGAGTCACCATGCATACAAAACCTTCGGTATTACTTTTATTAATGGGCAGTAGTGCCGTAATGCGCTCGGATTCAGAGAGGGGTAAAAGATTAATAATAGGTCGACCCCGAGCTTGAGGTCCCGCCACTGGAAATTGATAAACCTTAAGCCAGTAAACCTTTCCGAGATTTGAGAAACACATTACCGTATCATGAGTGTTGGCAACGAATAACCGTTTCACAAAATCTTCTTCCTTGGTCCGGGTAGCCACCCTACCTTTGCCGCCCCGCTTTTGGGCATGATAATCCGAAACAGGTTGGGACTTGACGTATCCTTCATGAGATAACGTGACCACCCGGTCTTCGGGCGTAATCAAGTCTTCGTCTTCGAGATCTTCGTGAAGATCGTTGATTTCGGTGCGCCGCGAATCGCCATAACGGTCTTTGATATCAACTAACTCAGCACGAATAACCTCCATCAATCGATCAGGGCTTTCGAGGATATCGAGGAATTCCCGAATCCGTTTTAGAACCTCTACGTATTCCTCCCTAATCTTTTCCTGCTCAAGCCCGGTCAGGCGGTGAAGACGTAGATCAAGTATTGCTTGCGCCTGCAATGGCGAGAGGCGATACCCCTCTGCACTCATGCCATATTCATCTGCCGATTTCTCAAACGATCCTTCCTGGAGACGAGAGGCTTCCAGCATCTGATCCACCACGCGAGACTCCCACGCTCGTGCCAGGAGACCTGCTTTTGCTTCGGCGGGACTCGTCGATTTCTTAATCAATTCGATCACAGGATCTATATTGGCCAGTGCAACAGCGAGCCCTTCCAGCAAATGAGCTCGCGCGCGAGCCTTCTTCAGGTCAAAAAGAGTGCGGCGGGTGACGACTTCACGACGATGACGGATAAAGTCTTCGAGAAGCTCAACTAGAGTAAAAAGTCTGGGCTGATTGTTCCTGAGCGCAACCAGATTGATACCGAATACTGTCTGCATCTGGGTATGCTGATAAAGGTTATTCAGGATAACTTCGGGGTTCTCGCCGCGCTTTAGTTCAATAACGACTCGCATGCCGGACTTGTCGGATTCATCCCGTAACCCCGATATTCCCTCTAGGCGTTTATCTCTAACCAACTCCGCAATCTTTTCCAGAAGCCTTGCTTTATT
>SHBR01000056.1 GCA_004212795.1 Candidatus Thioglobus sp. | reverse complement strand
CGCCGATCTATGAAAAGCAAAAGGCGCTCAATGCAGTCTTTGGTGTCTCCTTCGGTATGGAGCAAGCATTATGGTACGCACCTGCTGATATGACACCCGTCGAAAACGTGACGTTCTTACGTTCCAATGCGTTTGAGCCCATCAAAAATGAATGCCATAACGTGCGCACAAACGTGGGACTGGTCGATATCTCATCTTTTGCGAAATATGAAATTACAGGGCCCGGCGCGGAATCATGGCTCGACATGCTTCTCGCCAATCGATTACCCAAAGCGGGGCGATTGTGTTTAACGCCCATGCTGAATCACAACGGCAAGTTAATCGGCGACTTCACGGTTGGAAAACTTGCCGATGAGCGCTTCTTTATTTTTGGCTCAGGCGCGGCAGAGCAATATCACATGCGCTGGTTTGAAGAAAATCTCCCGAATGATGGCAGTGTCAGTCTTCAATCGCATGGCATGAATCTCCTCGGACTTTCGATCGCAGGACCCCGCTCGCGCGAACTGCTATCCCGCCTGATTAACGAGGATGCGTCGGACTCGACACTGCGGTTTCTTGACTTCCAATCCCTCGATCTTGGAATGATCCCGACGTTGACCGGGCGCATTAGCTTTACGGGGGATTTAGGCTATGAGTTCTGGGTCCGTTCCGAGTTTCACGGCCAGCTTTGGGATGACATTATGGCCAAAGGCGCGGACCTTGGTATTCAACCGTTTGGATCGCGCGCCATGCGCTCGTTGAGTCTTGAGAAAAGCTTTGGCTCATGGGCAACAGAATATCGACCTATTTATGGGCCCTACGCAGCCAGACTTGATCGCTTTGTAAACCTTGAAAAAGGAGCATTCATCGGCCGGGAGTCTGCCGCCGGAGAAAAAGCGAACGGACCGGAGAAAACATTAGTGACCTTCTCGGTCAGTGTCAAACAGTGCGATGTGATGGGTAATGAACCGATTTATAAAGACAATAAGATCATCGGTTACGTGACATCCGGTGGTTATGCGCATTATGCGGATCGATCCGTTGCATTGGGCTATGTCCCCACCCATTTTGCGACAGAGTTTTCGCCTGATGGTTTTGAAATCGAAATCATGGGCGATCGCTGCCCCGCCCGTATTAATGCAGACGTCCTGTTTGACCCTGATGCATCCCACATGCGCAGTTGACCGCCCTGTGAGCATGGCCACCAAAACGCCCAACATTATTCTGGTCATGGCCGATCAGCTTGCGCCGCAGTTTTTGCCGAGCTACGGGCACCCGATCGTTCACGCACCCACGCTCCATCGTCTTTCCGAAGAGGGCGTGACGTTTGATGCGGCCTATACGAACTCCCCCTTATGCGCCCCATCGCGATTTGTAATGATGAGCGGTCGCCTTCCAAGCAACATCGCGGCATGGGATAACGCCGTCGAGTTTTCAGCCGAAGTACCCACTTTCGCGCACTACTTAGAGGCGGCCGGATATCGGACCTGCCTCTCCGGAAAAATGCATTTTGTGGGTCCTGACCAACTGCATGGATTTGGCAATCGATTAACGACGGATGTCTACCCAAGCGATTTCACGTGGCATCCCGAGTGGGACCGGCCTGATGACAAACTCGACTGGTTCCACAACATGGAAGTGGTCACCCAGGCAGGGCCTTGTGTACGCTCGATGTACCTTGACTATGACGATGAAGTGATTTTTCGCGCCAAGCGTTATCTGTTCGAACATGCTCGTGAGCGGGGCGATCAATCGTTCATGCTAACCGTCTCGTTAATACAGCCGCACGATCCCTATCTCTGCCGGCAGCAAAAATGGGATCTCTACAAAGACGTCGAAATTGATTTGCCAACGTTCAGCCATAAAGATGCCCCCGACCCGCATGGCGCGCGTCTCCGTTACAGTTACGGCGCCTCGGATCTTGATCTGGACGATCAAACTATCCGCAATGCGCGGCGAGCCTACTACGGATCAATTTCTGATATTGACGATAAGGTTTCAAGCCTTCTCACGGCACTAGAAGAAACTGGCTTAAGCGAGGACACCGTTGTTATTTTTACCGCTGACCATGGCGACATGCTCGGCGAGCGAGGCATGTGGTTCAAAATGTCCTTTCTTGAGCACTCCGCCAGGATTCCACTAATTGTGCATTGGCCAAAACAGTTTGCGCCCAGGAGAATAAAAAGTCCGGTCTCACTTGTGGATTTGCTTCCTACGTTGACTGACCTAGCCTCCGGAGGAAAATCGTCTGATTTCGTTACACCGATGGATGGCCACTCGCTGTTCCCCTATCTGAACGGTGGTACAGGCTCTGGTGATGTTGTCGGTGAGTATTTCGCTGAAGGCACAGATACCCCGATCTTTATGATCCGTCGTGGCGCGTTAAAAGCTATTTATTCGGAAAAAGACGGCCTCCAACTTTTCGATCTTGAGAAAGACCCGGACGAGACCATCAACTATGCCAACGATCCTGACTACAAAAATCAAGCAGATGCACTGGTCTCGGAAATAAAGAATCGCTATGACATTCCATCGCTTACCGAGCGTGTGCTCGAAAGCCAGCGTCGACGATCTTTTTTGAAAAACGTGATGCGACAGCAGAACCTATCTTGGGATTATCATCCTGTCTCAAATGCTGAAAAAAGCTACGTCCGCAATTCGATGCCGATCTATGAGCTAGAGAGACGCTCCAGATTTCCATCGATTTAATCAGTAATATCTGAACAGCAACCACCGCACTAAATATTCTGGCCCTCCATCATGAGTGATTACCCTCATCTTTTTTCACCTCTTGAGATTGGTCCGATGCAAGTGCGAAATCGCGTGCTGGTCTCAGCACACGTGCCCGGTTTTGCGGAGAACAATAAACCCGGCAAACAATACATCGCCTATCACCAAAACTATGCACGAAATGGCGTGGGACTCCAGATCACAGGTGGCACCCCCGTACACGAGTCAGGCCTACTGAGTACAAGTTCAGACGGCCTCTGGAATCTAGACGACATTATTATTCCGGGCTATCAAGCTTTGAGCGCGGCGGTCCATCAAGAAGGCGGTCGAATTCTCGCTCAACTTGCACACAGTGGCGGCACAGTCTTAATCGGCCAGCCCGGGCGAGAGAGTTGGTCAGCGTCTGCGGTTCGCTCGGAAATCAATGGGAATATCTCACATGAAATGAGTCAACGGGAAATCATTGAAGTGATTGATGCGCATGCCCTGGCCGCAAAAAGGGTGGTTGCCGGCGGCATGGATGGCGTCGAAGTACTCAGTGCCTTCGGCTTTCTTCCACAAGCTTTCTTATCCCCACTCACCAATCATCGGCAAGATCAATATGGCGGATCTCTTAACAACAGAATGCGCTTTCTCCTTGAACTTCTTGAGTCAGTCAGAGGCGTATTGGGGACAAAATGCGTTCTGGGTATCCGTCTGCCGGGTGATGAATTCGAGCCGGGCGGTCTTGCGCTAAGCGACATGCAAGTGATCTGCAAACAACTCGCAGATACAAACCTCATCGATTACCTCAATATCATTGCGCACACTAACTTTTCCCATCAGGGGCGGAACAAGCACTGGGCGCCAACACCGGTTCCGCATGGCGTATTTGTACCGCTTGCGGCAGCGATTCGAAAAGTGGTGAATCTACCCGTCTTCGCGGTCGGTCGAATTGTAGATCCGTCCCATGCCGAAGATGTTCTGGCTCGAGGTCAGGCCGATATGGTTGGAATGACTCGTGCACATATCTGTGATCCCGAGATTCTTCAAAAGCTGCGCGGCAAAGTCCAAAGTAGCATTCGTATTTGTGCCGGCGCCAACATTTGCATCGCCAATCGATATGCCGGAAAACCCATCCGCTGTATCCAGAATGCACTACTCCCAACGCCGGGGCGAAAATTCAAACCTACTCCCGAAGTCAAATCAGTCGTCGTCATTGGCGCAGGACCTGCCGGCCTTGAATGTGCTCGCATCAGTGCCGAGCGTGGACATCACGTTACGGTATATGAAGCCTCATCCCGTGCCGGTGGACAACTTGCTTTATGGGCAAACGCGCCATCCATGAACGAACTTAGGCGCGTCATCGACTGGCGCCTTGACGAACTCGCCCGACTCAACGTGTTGGTGCACTTTGACAGTCTCATGACCAGGACTGACATCCTGAAGCTTGAGGTTGATGCTGTGGTGATCGCGACAGGTGCTTTTGAACAGCACCGGACTTTCGATGGTGATTCAAAGATAAAAATCATAACACCTCATGACGTGCTGGGCGGCGCGTTCGTTCAGGAATCCAATGTGTTGGTTCTCAACGACGGTCGAGGTCAGGCAGGTGTTGCTGCAGCGGAAGCGCTTTTGCATCAGAAAAAAACCGTCGAGATCGTGAGCTCCGATATTGCCGTTGCGAGTGATATTGATGCGACCAACCGTTCCGCCTGGTTTGAGCGCTTAGGAAAACTAAACTGCTCGTTCACCAACTCGAACATCATCAAGTCGATTAATCATAATCAAGTCACGTTATGCAACGTTTTCGATTCGCGTTCCGAAATTCGGGAAGCTATTGATCTTATTGTCGACTGGTCCGGGTCTAAAGCGAATGACGAATTAGTTACAGCATTCGACTACTCCAATATCGAAGTTTTTTCGGTCGGTGATTGTCGGGCACCGCGCACGGTAGAAATTGCCATCAGCGAGGCGATGGCAATCGCCGAAAAAATATGATTTGAACATCACCATTGTCGGCATAAGTATCCCGCCCGGACCGCCCTATTCAGGAGAATAAAAAAGTAAAACCGTCGCTCCCGTTTTGCTCCCTGCTGTGTGCATTGCTCCCGGCGCCCGAACAATGAAATCCCCGGCAACATACTCACTATCCTGATCATAAAAAGAGCCGCTCAATACATAGATTTGCTCATACTCATCATGTGCATGGAGATCAGAGAATGCACCAGCATCTATTTTCATCAGCCAGGTGCGAATTATTTTTGACCCGTCTTCAATGAGTGGCTTCACCCAAAATCCGGGTTCATCACAAACCTGCCAGTCGATATCGTTTGTTCTCCAGATCAAAGAGCCGGCGCTGGGTAATTTGAGCGCGACGGGCTTGGTCGGCTCTTCCAATGTTTTATTCATGGGGATAAGGTGGCTGCAAATTTTTATGAGTGTACCCGCCTCGTCGCGCGTGGCACAATATCGCTTGGAAGAGTAAAAATTTTATCAATAAAGACTGAATTTGACTTCGCGCTAGACTACAACCATGAATGAAAATTTTTTAAACCATCTTGAATCACTAATCGGGGTTGTGTCGCAGTATGGATTAGACCTCCTCGCGGGCATCGCAACCCTTGTTTTTGGTTGGTGGGTCGCGGGACGGATCCGTAGCATCGTGCTTCGAAGTCTAAATAAAGTCCCTGTCGTTGACGACACGCTCAAACCGTTTTTTGCGTCAATCGCACGGTATGCCGTCCTCGCCATCACGCTTATCGCAGTTCTTGCCAAGCTTGGCATTCAAACCACATCAATTATTGCGGTACTGGGTGCAGCGGGTCTTGCCATTGGCTTGGCATTACAAGGAACACTGCAAAATATTGCAGCGGGCATTATGCTTTTAATCCTAAGGCCACTTAAGGTTGGAGACTACATTGACGCTGGCGGTACCTCAGGGACGGTCGATGAGATCGGCCTTTTTACAACAGACATGACAACTTATGACGGCGTTTACCTCTCCGTGCCCAATAGCGCACTCTGGAACACATCAATCCTAAACTACTCAAGATTGCCGACTCGACGAATGGATATACCAGTTGGCATCGCCTATGAAGACGACGTCGAGGCCGCCATTGACTTGCTATTAAATCATCTTCGCTTAGACGATAGAGTGCTTGTCACGCCTGAGCCCCAGGTACTGGTGACGGGACTTGGCGCTTCATCAGTTGACCTCAGCCTCAGATGCTGGAGCGCGAGAGAAAATTTCTGGGCCTTGAAATTTGATCTGAATAAGAATACAAAACTTTGGCTAGATGCTGCCGGAATCAGTATCCCGTTTCCACAGCGAGATGTTCACCTCATACCATCAAACGCTGAAACTAAGAGCGTGGGATAGTTTGTTAAAAAAGACGTGTATCTCAAAAATTAATCGTCAGGCACTAACAGGGGCCGAGATAAAGGTAAATCTTGCCCAGCACCGATTCGACGACTTGCAAATGAGGTCATCGAGTCGCTAGAGCGCGTCCTGATCTTCCTCGCCGGTCCGTATCCGGATAATACGATCAACATCGTACACAAATATCTTGCCGTCCCCGATCTTTTCAGTTCGCGCTGCGCTTACGATCGCGTCAATGACTTGATCTGCAATCGCCGAGTCAACCGCAACTTCGAGCTTTACTTTCGGCACGAAGTCTACGACATACTCAGCGCCGCGATAGAGCTCGGTGTGTCCTTTTTGCCGGCCAAATCCCTTAACTTCCGTTACGGTCATACCGTTAATTCCAACTTCGGCAAGCGCATCTCTTACATCGTCTAGCTTGAATGGTTTAATTATTGCCGTAACCAGTTTCATTTAAGAACTCCTTCAGATTCAGCTGGGTAGATATTGAAACCAAGATTTCCTTGATAGTATAAAACCTAAGCCTCGACACCGGACTATTACAGACTTAACTCCAGGCTTAAAATTTTATACAGACAAAACAGGTTGTTTGGGCCATTGCCTTATTAGTTCTGCTATATCCGCGATCTTTTGAGAAAAATCGGATGGTTTGCTATCTCACTAGGCCGAAAATCGGAATATCAGGCCGGATGGCCTCCTTGATATTATGCACATCACGCTAACGTAGCCTAAAATCTAGCAAATGAAAGAAAAAATACAAAAAACAAATGACCAATGGCGTCAGCAATTAACGGCTGACCAATATTCAGTATGCCGTGAACACGGCACTGAACGACCGTTCTCCGGCGAATACAACGCGCTTAAAGCCGACGGCACATATCACTGCATCTGTTGTGGAGAGTCTCTTTTTGAGTCGACGCATAAATTTGATTCCGGATCTGGATGGCCGAGCTTCTGGACGCCCATTGACGGCAAAAATATAGACGAACATCGGGATGCTAGCCATGGCATGGTTAGAGTTGAAGTTCGTTGTGCAACGTGCGACGCTCACCTCGGTCATGTCTTCGAAGATGGACCAGCCCCCACCGGACAGCGATATTGCATTAATTCAGTTGCTTTACAATTTGACCCGAAGAGTGACTAAAGGTCTTTTACAGTGCTATATCCGCCGTGATTGAATCTGGGGAATACGGATAGAGTCTCCCACCCTGGGTGGTCCTGATCGTAAAGCAGGGTTATACCGGGTAATCACCCAAATGGGCAGTTCATACTCACGGGCAAGCGCCCAAAGACTGTCACCGGCCTCAATCTGATAGACCTCAGTCCCGGTCGTCTCGAAGTTCTCTTTAAATTCCTCCACAAGGACTCGATGATATTCCGCACGACGACTCTCGAACCCCAGCTTTTGATCTTGATTTTCAACAGGCAGCAACAAAGCATCGGCAATAGATAATTCATTCGAGCGATCATAGCCATTTAAGTCTAGAATTTTCTGTACGCCCCCAAGCCGAAGCCAATCGGAATAATGGCCTAGGGTTTCTTCTGGCTCCACGTTAATTCTATACACGGTGCGGCCATCTTGACCTGAAATCTGAATAGACAAGTCAACCGGTGTATCTAAAGGATTAATATCTGGCCATGCCTGAGTCGAAACTTTCAGAATGTCTTGATTGGAGACTTTGGTCTCCTCTTTGTTTGCTTTTATGAGCTGACTTGCTGCCTTTGCGATTTTGGGATCAACACCCTCAATCTGAAGAAGTTGTCCCGGGGTAATGAGAGCATCGGCTCCAAGCTGGTTATCTGTGATCAGGCGACGACAGGAAACGGAAAATCTTGCGGCAATACGGCAAGCGCTATCTCCAGTCATCACGGTGTAGTCAACAGTCACTCGAGATGACTGATTTGACGATTGTAGCAACGCATTTTCTGTCGAAGTTTGACTCACGCCGGGAATCGTGAGTGATTGGCCAGGAAAAATATATTCACCTTTGGTTAGTCCGTTCGCCGCAAGCAGCTTATCGCAATCAACGCTATGACGACTCGCGATACTGCAGACACTATCACCCTTCCCAACGGTATATCCAGCGCTAGGAGACTGTCCAAGAGAGCCTGGGATGATCAGCGTCATTCCCACGCCCAGAACCGAACCCCGGCCCAGGCCATTCGCCGCAAGAAGGTCATCACAACCAACCCCGTAGCGTCTGGCGATACTGCAAGCAGTATCGCCAGAGGTGACGATATATTTTCCGCCGCGCGCTACATTTTGACGTCTTTGCGCTAGCGAGGGTACCTGAAGCTTTTGTCCGACTTGAATGACGGCCTGCCGATTAAGGCCATTCATTGCAATTAGAACGTCGCAATCGGCATTAAATGCCGCGGCAACCCCGCAGGCGGTATCGCCAGCCCGAACGGTATATTCGACGGAACCGCTAGGCAGCGCTTCCGGGGGCATCATTTTTAACCGAGCAACTGCATTTTTCCATCCGCTGATTCGAGGCGGCAGACGCAACCGATAACCGTCAGGAATGGTTCGCCATCCATGCCAAACGAAACGAGTCAGCGCTGGATTAAACTCTTTAAGCTGAGCCTCGGACAAGTTGAATACGTTTTTTATCCGGGAAATCGACACTGGTCGATCGAGGACAAGTGTATCGTATCGGAGGGGTCGGCCTGGCATTACGGACCCGAAAAACTTTTTCTGGTTTTTTGCAACATGTCTCGCTGCAAGAAAACCGGCATAAAAATTTTTCACGGCGACCTGAAAACTACCCGAGCGATACTTATTCAGAACCTGCATATAATCAGGTCCAATCTTCGTTATCGCGCGGCGCATTCCATTCATGCCATAGTTATACGAGGTAATCACAAACGGGCTGAGTTCACTGTCTTTTACTTGCGGGTCTTTTTTCCGAGCCGCTTTGGTTAAGGTTGCGCGTGCTTTTTTAAGGTAGCGCGCGGCCGCCCAGCTTGCGGCCTCTGGGTCCAGACGCTCGTCGACTGTGGCATTTAATTCCAGACCCAGGTCGCGAGCCGTTGCCGGCATGATTTGCCACATACCTGCCGCACCCACGCGAGAATATGCCTTTGGGTTGTAGGACGACTCGACAAACGGCAGATATTGAATATCTCGAGGCAACCCTGAACTCTTAAGGACATTTCGGACAATGGGGCCATAGGTGCCAAACCGCCGGAGGGCGGCTTGAAAGCCATCGCGATTTCCAGTCTGACATCGAATATCGCTCGCTGCCCGGCGAATTTCCGCGCTGGATCGATCGGGAAACAATTTTAATAAGTGTCTCCGATAGCCACTGTTGATAGTTGAATTGCGATCTAACTGCTTGGCGAGCGTGTGTAGCTCGCCAGAAATTCTCTTCTTCTGTTCTTTGACGAAAGATGTGTTTCCTTTGCGTCCACACGCGCGACCTTCGAATACAGCGTAGACCCTATGCGGCACGAGCGCATCGTGAAGAACGGAATCCTGACTATCCCAGCGTCCGTAGATGTCGATCCAGAAATTCACTCGATCCTGTAGGTCAGGGGGGCAGGGAAAAGCAGAATTACACTGCATCTTGTGCTTTCCGACTTCAACAAATGCATGAGACACAAAAGAATACAAAAAACCCATGCCGATCATGCACGTCAATATGATTCGCCCTGACTGCCTAAATCTGTATGGCATATCCGTAATAATTGATCAAAGAGGGTTTAAAGCCGCGACAGTTTAAAAATAAGTTTTTTTCAGCGCAAGGCTGAAGTGTACTACGCTATTAAATCAGTGTTTTTTAGCCGCTGATACCTTCCCTATCGGGTTGGACATCGCCATTTGCTAAACTTCCACCGTTAAGTAATTAGATAAAGTGTTAAACAAATAGATGGCTCGAATCAAAACAAGAGACATTACCGAGAGTATCGCTAGTGCGTTGCAATATATTTCATACTATCACTCTCCCGATTTTGTTAAAGCAATGACCCGCGCCTATGAGCGTGAGGAATCACCGGCCGCCAAAAATGCAATGGCCCAAATTCTAATCAACTCCCGACTCGCCGCTGAGGGCCATCGCCCAATCTGTCAGGACACAGGTGTCGTCGTGGTCTTTCTTAAAATCGGACAATCAGCTGTGATCGATGGTGATGATTCTATTCAGGATGCAATTAATGATGGCGTGCGTCGTGCCTACACAAATGCCGATAATCCTCTTCGGGCCTCTATGGTTTCTCCACCGATTGGGGCAAGAAAAAATACCGGCGATAACACGCCCGCCGTCGTCCACACCGAGATCGTGCCAGGCGAATGTATTGAAATAACGATCGCCGCCAAAGGTGGCGGGTCCGAGAATAAAGCGCGCATGACGATGTTAAATCCAAGTGATAGTCTCGTTGATTGGATTACAGACACGCTGCCGACTATGGGCGCAGGATGGTGTCCGCCGGGTGTGCTAGGTCTCGGAATTGGCGGTACGCCGGAAAAAGCCATGCTCATGGCGAAAGAGTCTCTGATGTCTTCTATCGATATGGATGAATTAATCAAAAATAATCCAAAAAATCAGGTGGAAGAACTTCGACTTGAAATATTCAAAGCAGTCAATCGACTGGGTATTGGCGCTCAAGGGCTCGGCGGATTAACGACCGTGCTTGATGTCAAAATAGAAACGTACGCAACTCATGCCGCATCGTTACCCGTAGCAATGATCCCAAACTGTGCGGCCACTCGCCATATTCACTTTCAACTCGATGGTGATGGCCCTGCCAAACTGCCTCTAGTGGACCCTACTGTTTGGCCAAAAATAACCAATACCGTATCAGGTAAACGGATTGATCTTGAGCGCCTGACTCCTGAAGAGTACCGCTCTTGGAAAATAGGAGAAAATTTACTCATTAGTGGCAAAATTCTCACTGGTCGAGATGCGGCTCATAAGCGAATTCTAGAATTGATCACCGCGAACAAGCCTCTCCCGGAGGGTGTCGATTTCGCAGGTCGCTTTATCTACTATGTGGGCCCCGTGGATCCGGTGGGTAACGAAGTGGTAGGTCCTGCAGGTCCGACAACCTCTTCAAGAATGGATAAGTTTACCGATACGATGCTGGCAAAGACGGGGCTTGCAGGAATGATTGGAAAGGCCGAGCGGGGACCCGATGCAATATCGGCTATCAAGAGACATGGTAGTGTGTATCTAATTGCTGTGGGGGGTGCCGCCTATCTTGTTTCTCAAGCCATTAAATCGGCACGGGTAGTGGCGTTTGAAGATCTCGGCATGGAAGCGATCTATGAGTTCGAAGTTAAAGATATGCCGGTCACAGTCGCTGTCGACAGCTCAGGCGCATCAGCCCATGTCCAGGGGCCTAAGTCCTGGAAAGAAAAAATTTCGAATTTTCCAGTAGAAATCACATACGGGTAACACTAAAAAATGAAGCATTTTTCGATTTTCCACTCCAGCGCTCGAATGATATTAGC
>SHBR01000055.1 GCA_004212795.1 Candidatus Thioglobus sp. | reverse complement strand
CGAACTCACTTGTGCTGATCTGTTTTTCTGCATCACCCCGACGCGCCAGATCTGGAGTCGTATAGCCATCGCTGAACACCCCCTGCATTGCAGACCATAGGTTTGCTGATTCGCTCTCCATGTTGAAGCTCATTTCAAGCATCATCGCAACAGAACCCAGCATCGAATAGGGATTAGCGATGCCTTTACCGGCAATATCCGGGGCTGAACCATGTGAGGGCTCGTAATATGACTTATCAGGTCCAACACAAGCTGAGGGCATCAAACCTAGGGAGCCAAGAATCCCACCGCACTGGTCACTGAGGATATCCCCGAACATGTTTTCCATGACCATCACGTCAAAACGGGTTGGATTCAGAACAAGATAGGTCGCCGCCGCATCGACAAGCACGTGTTCAACGCTGACTTCAGGAAAGTCCTTATGCACTTCGTCGAGGACTTCGTTCCATAACACGCTGGATTTAAGAACATTGCTTTTGTGTACGTTCGTTAAAGACTTCTTACGCCGCATGGCCAGCTTAAAGGCAACCTCAAGAACTTGACGGATTTGATCTTCGTCGTATTCAAGCATTTCATGCACGTAACGTCGGCCGCGATCGTTTACGCCAGCTGTCTTCTGGCCAAAATAGAGTCCACCAACGAGTTCACGGATAATCACAAGATCAATACCGTCTCCAATGATTTCGGGCCGAAGCGGCGAAAAATGGGCGAGACTCGGCGGCAACGTTACCGGGCGAAAGTTTGCATAAGTCTGATATCTTCGCCGCATCGGTAATAGACCGCCACGTTCGGGTTGCTCGTCAATTGGAATTTGCTTTGACTCTTCATGACTGAGACCGATTGTGCCTTTTAGAATTGCGTCGGCCGAATCGCAAATTGCGATTGTTTCATCGGGAAAAGACTTACCTGTCTCAAACCAGGCGCAAGCGCCAAAAAGCGCAGGCTGCAGGTCAAAGGAGGCTTCGTTCCGTTCCTCAATAAGTTTTAACACTTTCACAGCTTCAGCCATGATTTCTGAACCTATACCGTCTCCGGCCAGTAGAGCAATTTTATGAGTCGTCATATTCGTTGGGAAATAAATTAAGAACCTGAAGATATGTTTTCGCAGGCGTCACCGACGCCATTATCGTTGGCATCGATTTGCGAAGGATTAAAAAAACCAAAACAATTGTCTAATGCATCCAAGATGCCATCGTCATCAAGATCGTCGCAGATCAGAACATCATCATCCGGTTCGATAGCTGGAGTGACTGTCGGTGTGACGCCATACGAAATCGAAACAGCGAAGGCTGTCGCTAAACCAATCCCCGCGCTAAAAAGACAAGTATACCGACGTTTAGAAATTACCACGGCAGTTGTTTTCCCGAGTAATCGTAAAATTTTCCGCTTTCCGCCTTTCCTGCGTTGTCCAGAATCGCTTTCAAACCCAAGGCACTTGTTTCGACATCAATTAGGCCATTGGGTCCGCCCATGTCGGTTTGCACCCAGCCGGGATGAAGGGCAACGACCGAGATATCTAGATCTGACAAGTCATTAGCGAGGCTGACACTCACAGCGTTAAGCGCTGCCTTGCTTGAGCGATAACTGTAGCTCCCTCCGGACTGGTTGTCGCCCATGCTGCCCATCTTGCTCGAAATCATTCCGACAACGCCAGAGTTGGCCTTTGCAAGGTTCGACTTGAGAGCGCGAGTGACCAAAAAAGGCGAAATCGAATTCACTCGAAATTCTTCAATCCAGGTGTCTGTATTTAGTGAGCCGAAGTCTTCATGTTTTGAATGAAATAAGCCCGCGTTATTAATCAGTAGATCAATTGACGTGCCTTCGAGTGAACCAGCGACAGTCTGAATGTTGCTCTCATCTGTAACATCAAGCACGACTGTTTTCAGGTTATTGGGGAAGCGTTTGATCAGTTGGGAGAGACCTTCAGTCGAGGGATCACGTGCTGATGCAAAGACTTTGTGTCCTGCTACGAGGTATTGACGAGTCAGTTCAAGACCGATGCCCCGATTCGCGCCAGTAATGAAAACATTTTTTGTCATTATTTTTTCTTCAATAGTTAAAATTAAGGCTTGATAAAAATGACAAGTCGAATATCAAGAGCGTCCAGACCGGTTTTCCTGATGGGCTGTGACAACGACTTATTGTTGAGAGGCGCGATGATCTCTAATGCGCTCCCATGCTTTTCGAATCTCCTGCGTTTTCTCATTCGCAAGTTTGATCATTTCTTCAGGCATACCTTTGGCAACCAGTTTGTCGGGATGATGTTGATTTGTGAGGCGTCGATAAGCCTTTTTGATTTCATCGTCACTCGCGCTTTCTGGAACGCCTAGAATTTTATACGCCTCAGAAAGGGGTTGCGCTTTTTGAGCCCGCCCGCCTGCAGTCGACGCTCCGCTTACAAAATGAATCAGTTGCTCAATTTCGCCCAATTCAAATCCAAGCGAGGTTCCGACGTGTCGCAGTACTTGATTCTCGGCGGGATCGATTCGGCCGTCAGCCATTGCGGCCTGGATTTGGATTTCCAAAAACATTCGCATGAGGGTAGTTTGTCTATGACATTCTGTTTTGAACTGCGCCAAGACGGAATCAAGGGGAAAGTCAGACGCCTTTCCTTTCTCAAAGAGTTCAATTGCAACTTTTTTCTGATCGTCACTGAGACGCATTTGGTCCATCAGGCTTTGAGCGGCCTGAATTTCATGGGCAGATACTCTTCCGTCGGCTTTGGCGATATGCCCCATTACAGAAAAGGTTGCTGTAAAAAATGCGGCTTGGGTCTGCTCAAGTTTGGCGCTAACGGAGCCAAATCCACCCCTCTTCAATCCGCTATCAAACTGATGGCCAATCGTGCTGCCCAATAGCGCGCCAAGTGGGCCGCCCATCATGAAGCCCAGGGTACCGCCGATTACTTTCCCCCACCATGCCATGTTAAAGATCTCCTGAAAGCAATATCGTGAATGTCAAAGCGCTGATAATGCGCGCAATTTGTCGTTCAAATGTATGAGTCAAAGTTGCTAGCGCAGGGTAACGAGTTCTTCTGCGGCGGTCGGGTGAATCGCGACCGTATTATCAAAGTCAGCTTTGGTCGCGCCCATTTTGACAGCGACCGCGAAGCCCTGAATCATTTCATCTGCTGCGCGACCAACAACGTGACAACCAATCACTTTTTCATCTTGACCCGCGACAATAAGTTTTACCGTCGTAGGCACTCGTTTTTTGGTGACGGAATAATACATATCAGTAAATCGACTTTGATAGACCTTAATATTTTTGTCTCCGAATTTAGTTCTAGCCTCTTCTTCGCTAAGTCCGACCGTGCCGATGGGGGGATGCGAAAACACAACCGTTGGGATCGATTCATAGTCGAGTTTGGCATTCGGTTGATCGCCAAAAAGTCGATCGGACAGGCGTCGGGCTGCGGCAATGGCAACTGGCGTCAGGGCAGCTCGTCCGGTGACATCGCCGACCGCATAAATATGGGAAATAGCGGTCTGCTGCCATTCGTCAGTAAGAATAAATCCTGATGGATCAGTGGTAAGGCCTGTGGATTCAAGGCCGATCGCATCTGTAGCAGGCGTTCGTCCGGTAGCAAGAATGACGCAATCGAAACCGCCGTGACGGGTGCCGCTTTTATCATAAAAAGATAACTCTCCAGTCGCTTCTTGCTTGAGTCCTTGCAGCTGCACCCGGGTCAGGATTTTGACGCCGTCTGATTGCATCTCATGGGTCACGGCTTCACGAAGGGTATGGTCAAAACCGCGCAGTAAAATGTCTTTTCGAAGAAGCATCGTGACGTTTGAGCCCAACGACTGTAAAACGCCTGCCAACTCGGTTGCAATGTAGCCAGCGCCAATTATTAGCGGGTTTTTAGGTTGGGACTTGAGCTCAAAAAAGCCATCACTGGTGATTGCAAGATCGGCACCCGGTAAGTTTAGCGTGGCTGGCCGTCCACCAGTAGCAATCAGCACATGATCAGCTGTCAGCACCTGATCGCCAACGCGTACGTTGTTCACAGACTCAAAAACTGCCCATCCACGATAGGTGTCAACATTTGATGACTCGAGGTTACGAAGATAGATCCCATTAAGGCGTTCAATAAAAGTATCTCTAGCCGTTTTAAAGCACGCCCAGTCGAATACGGGCGGCGTCAATGGAAAGCCGTAATCTCCGGCAATTGTGAGCTCATCAGCAAAGTGTGCGGCGTTCCACATCATCTTTTTTGGCACACATCCGACGTTGACGCAGGTGCCACCCATACGCTGGTTTTCAATGAGGGCGACCCGAGCACCATATTCAGCGGCACGTCGGGCACCGGCGATCCCGCCGCTTCCGCCGCCGATGACAAGGAAGTCATAATGTTTGCCCATAACCGGATTTTAGCCTCAGAATTGAGAATCTAGTCAGAAGTCCCGCAAAAAAAAGCCCCGGCGTTAGGACCGGGGCAAGAAGAGAAGTTATCAACTTACGTTGGAGGAAAACCAACAAACTGTAGTAAAGCATTCCTGTGTGTAAAAGTTGTGAGGACAAATTCAATCACGCTCTGTTAATTTTTCTCAGTCGATTCACTCCGATTAGAGGTTCCATTGAGTAAAATTTCGGCTATTAAAAAGGACAACTCATGATCGGACATTCAACTTTATCCAACCCGCTTTTGGATCTTTCAGGACTGCCGCGATTTGCGGAGATTGATGCGGCCCAAATAGAACCGGCACTGGACCAAACCCTGGCCAGATGCCGACAAAAAATTACCGAAATTGAGTCGGCGTGTGACCATCCGACATGGCATTCGGTTGCGGCCGAGATTCAGGACATCGAGGAACATTTGGAGAGGGTCTGGGCACCGGTTTCCCATCTAAATGCGGTAACAGATAGCGAGGCATTTCGCGCGGCGGTAGAGGTTTGTTTGCCCAAGTTAAGTGACTTCAGCTCGGAATTAGGGCAAAACCTAACGCTTTTTAACAGTTATAAAAAACTAGCGCAGTCTGTTGAGTTTGAGTTTCTGTCAGACGCTCGAAAAAAAGTGATTAAGAATGCAATACGTGATTTTCGTCTTTCTGGCGCAGAACTTCATGGTGATGCCCAAGATCGATTTCGTGAGATCAACAGCGAATTATCGAGTCTTTCAAATAAATTTGATCAGAATCTTCTGGATGCGACCGATCAATGGGTCTTGGACATTACAGATGAAGCTGATTTGAGGGGGCTTCCTCAAAGTGCGGTAGATCTTGCATACGAGAATGCCAAGAATGCCTCGACCGAGGGATGGCGTTTCACACTTCAGGCACCCTCCTATATTCCTTTTATGATGTTTTGCGAAAGCCGCATGCTTCGCGAGCGAATGTACGAAGCTTATGTTACTCGAGCGAGTGAACTGGGCCCGAACGCCGGAGCGTTTGATAATAGCTCTTTGTTGGTAAAAATCGTCGCTTTGCGTGATGAAATGGCAACTCTTTTGGAATTTGAAACTTATGCGGACTATGCTTTGGAAGGTCGAATGGCATCTTCAGCCGAGGCAGTTAGCGACTTTCTTCAGAACCTAGCTGATTGCTCAAGAAAACCAGCGCTTGAAGAACTTCGTGTGCTTCACGAATTTGCGTTGTCGAAGCATGGGCAAGAAGATCTGAAGGCGTGGGATATTGCCTTTTATTCGGAGAAATTAAAGCAATCGTGTTTTGATTTTAATGATGAGGAAATCCGGCCTTACTTTCCGCTACCGAAGGTGCTTGACGGGTTATTTTTTATCACCGAAAAACTGTTTGGCATAAAAATTCAAAAATCAAACGGTAAGAG
Organism: Candidatus Thioglobus sp.; assembly: GCA_004212795.1. GTDB lineage: Bacteria > Pseudomonadota > Gammaproteobacteria > Arenicellales > UBA868 > UBA868. The sequence goes on along the minus strand of SHBR01000055.1, from coordinate 6,287 downwards.
TTTATGGCACGAAGATGTTCAATTTTTTGAATTGCTGAATTCTGACGGGAGTATTCGGGGATGTTTCTACCTTGATTTATATGCCCGACCCCATAAGCGAGGAGGCGCCTGGATGTCAGACTGCATTGGCCGACGCCGCTTATCCGATGATGCGATCCAAAAACCGGTGGCCATGCTGACCTGTAACTTCACACCACCAGTAGGTGGAAATCCGTCCTTGTTGACCCATGATGATGTGGTCACGCTTTTCCATGAGTTTGGACATGGTCTGCACCATCTTCTTACACAGGTTGATGAGTCTTCTGTGGCAGGAATCAACGGAGTGCCTTGGGATGCAGTTGAGCTGCCGAGCCAATTTTTGGAGAATTGGTGTTGGGAAACTGAAGCCCTAAATAAAATCTCGGGTCATTTTAAGACCGGGGCGCCCCTACCTCCAGATCTCCTGGATCGAATGCGAGGGGCGCGAAATTTTCAAAGCGCAATGCAAATGTTGCGACAGATTGAATTTTCGGTGTTTGATATGATGCTGCATGACAAACAGCGAATTAGGGGGTCTGAGGATATTCAGAATATTCTGGATGAGGTGCGTAATCGGGTAGCGGTCCTAGAGGCCCCGGCATTTAATCGTTTTCAGAACAGCTTCTCGCATATTTTTGCTGGCGGCTATGCAGCAGGGTACTACAGTTATAAGTGGGCCGAGGTGTTATCAGCGGATGCCTTTGGTCGATTTGAAGAAGACGGTATATTCGATTCGCAAAGCGGCCAGGATTTCTCGCACGCGGTGCTTGAAACGGGCGGCGTCAACGAGCCTCTGGATAATTTCACCACGTTTCGCGGGCGCCCCCCCTCGATCGATGCCTTGCTTCGGCATTCCGGATTAGGGGCGTGAAGATTCGTATTCCCTGTTTTTTGTCCGCGGTATTGCTCTTCGCAACAGCTCCGCAAGCGCTAGCGCTAACCAATCAGCTTCAAGAGCATCCGGCGCCTTATCTCGCGCAGCATGGCGACGATCCTGTTGCTTGGCAGGAATGGAGTGATTCAGTCTTTGAGTTGGCGCGCGCAGAAAACAAGCTGGTATATGTTTCGGTGGGTTATTTCTCATGTCATTGGTGTCATGTAATGCAGGAGGAGAGCTACAACGATCCTGAAATCGCTAAGGTATTAAATCGGGATTTCATTCCCGTTAAGGTGGATCGGGAACTTCAGCCGGCGCTTGATATTGGATTGATGGATTTTGTGCAGAAAACACAAGGTAGAGGGGGTTGGCCGCTTAACGCTTTTCTGACGCCTGAGGGTTATCCACTGTATGCGGTGCTGTACGTCCCGCCCGATTCATTTGCCGAGGTCATAGAAAAGATTCTTACCCTTTGGCAGCAGGACCCTGTCCGCATTGCCACCGTGGCGCGTCAGACGGGGCCGTCAGGATTCGAAGATCAGGTCGCTGAATTTGAATCCCTTCAGGTGGCGACCCTGGGCAGGGCCTTCGAGCAGACAGCGCTTTCCATTGCCGATCTGATGGAGGGGGGATTTGGCAATCAGTCACGTTTCCCCTATGCACCCCAGCTGACTTATTTGTTAAGGCGATATCAGCAGAGCCCGAGCGCAGCGGTGAGAGAGTTGCTTCAAACGACTCTCGATGCGATTGCAATGCGTGGCCTCCATGATCATGTCGAGGGTGGTTTTTTCCGTTATACCGTAGACCCGGGATGGAGTCAGCCTCACTTCGAGAAAATGCTTTACGACAATGCGCAGCTCGCTCGCTTATACCTTCTAGCTGCTGTCGTGTTGGAAAGAGAAGATTACCGAGCGATAGGATTCAGAACGCTTGATTTCATGATTACCAAGATGCGAAGTGCGGAGGGGTTCTTCGCGGCTTCATTATCCGCTGTGGACGGACAGGGCAGGGAAGGCGCTTATTATTTGTATGACAATCAGGCGCTCTCACATCTACTGACCTCCGATGAAGGTCGGGTCATTAGAGCGATATGGTCATTGCCTGCTTTCCCGGCCTTTGAACACGGCCATCTGTTGATCAATCGGGCGCCAGTCGAAAGTGTGGCAACACAACTTGGGTTATCACCAGATGAGATTAACCTGACTTTAAACAGGGCAATGTCAAAACTCCGGAGCGCTCGCTCAAACCGGACGTTGCCCGTTGATCATAAACCGCTTGCAGGCTGGAACGCATTGGCTTTAATGGCTTTTTTGGATGGTGCGAAACACTCAAAAGACCTCCAGTACATCGAAACTGCAGAGAAAATAAAAAAAGAGATTGCTGCAACGCTTTGGCGTGATGGGAAACTCCATCGGTCGCAGTCGGGCCGTCGGCCACTTGGGACCGCCTCGCTCGCTGACTATGCCTATGTTGCACGGGCGTTTTTTGAGTTTTGGGGTTGGAGCAACGATCCAGATGATCTGGATTTTTCCTATCAGTTGGTGAAGGCGTCCTGGCAGAACTATCACCACGCGAATGGCTGGCGCCGCGAGGTCAATTCGTTATTGAAGGGTGCCGAGTTGAGCGAGATGTTGCGTGATGAGACACTGTTCGCTCCGGATGCAGTGCTGATTATGCTCAGTTTCAAACTGGCTGATTTAAAAGACGATCCCGAGCTCGCCATGCGAGCAAGCGCGGCCCTTAACCGCGGCTACGATAAGGTTTTGAAAGACACGTTCTTTTATCCAACCCGGATTCGGGCGATGGAGGACATGCTGAGCGTTAAATTTTAGGTTTTGGGCGCGGGAATTTGCTCTGTTTTGCTATAATCTTCCCGTTTTTTAGCGACCGCCGTTCGGCGTCGCACACATTGTGCAGAACTTTGCAGAGGATGTCATGACTGACGACGTGAATAGTGGCAGGCGCCGCCTGCTGACAACAGTAACAACTGGCGTAGGCCTGGCGGGCGCGACCGCTTTGGCTGTGCCTTTAGTGGCAAGTATGAAACCCAGTGCGAGAGCGGTGGCGGCGGGTGCCCCGGTTGAAGTGGATATCGAAGACCTCGCACCAGGAAAGTTGAAAGTTGTCGAGTGGCGAGGAAAGCCCGTCTGGATTTTGCGTCGTGATGAGCAAACGCTTGCTGAGCTCGAAGAGATTGTTGGGGATCTGTCAGATCCTGATTCCGAGGTGATCGAGCAACAGCCTGCCTATGCGCAGAATCGTCATCGTTCGATTCGACCTGATGTGCTCGTGGTCCTAGGGGTCTGCACACATTTGGGTTGTGCACCAACAAAAGAATTTGAAAAAGGCGCATCTACTGGCTTGGGAGATGACTGGATGGGCGGTTTCTTTTGCCCGTGTCACGGTTCCAAATTTGATCTTTCGGGTCGGGTCTATAAAAATGTGCCGGCGCCAACCAATCTTGTTGTGCCGCCGCATTCCTATGTCACGGAGAACCGTATATTGATTGGTGTGGATGAGACGGAGGCAACAGGATGAGCTTGATCAATTGGATTGATGATCGTTTTCCTCTGACCAAAGTCTGGAATGAGCATCTCGCGCAATATTATGCGCCTAAAAACTTTAACTTCTGGTATTACTTTGGCGGTCTCGCGGTGGTGGTGTTGGTACTGCAAATCGTCACCGGCATTATTCTAACGATGCATTACAAGCCAGATGCTGACTTGGCGTTTGCGTCCGTGGAATACATCATGCGTGATGTGCCGGCGGGATGGTTCGTGCGTTATTTGCACGGGGTAGGTGCTTCAATGTTTTTTCTCGTCGTTTATCTGCATATGTTTCGAGGGCTGATGTACGGTTCTTACCGAAATCCTCGAGAGTTAATTTGGATTCTCGGCATGGTGATATATGTGGCATTGATGGCGGAGGCATTTTTCGGCTACTTACTTCCGTGGGGCAATATGTCCTACTGGGGAGCGCAGGTCATTATTTCGTTGTTTGGCGCGATACCGGTCATCGGCGAGCCATTGGCGGAATGGATTCGCGGAGATTTTGTGGTCTCTGATGCAACGTTGAACCGCTTTTTTGCGTTTCACGTGATTTTGTTGCCACTTCTGTTGGCACTGCTGGTTTACCTGCATATCGTTGCGCTGCACAAAGTGGGATCAAATAACCCTGATGGCATTGATATCAAGAAAAACAAAGATAAAGATGGCATTCCTGTTGATGGGATCCCGTTTCACCCGTACTACACCGTTAAAGATACGTTTGGCATTGCCGTGTTTATGACGATATTTCTGGGCATTGTATTTTTTGTACCAGAGTTAGGCGGTTGGTTTCTTGAAAAAGATAATTTTGCGCCAGCGGATATTCTCCAGACGCCACCAGATATTGTCCCGCTTTGGTATCTCACGCCTTACTATTCGATTCTGCGTGCCGTTACTTTCGAATGGTTGCCTGGCGGCGCAAAGGTTTGGGGTGTGATTGCGATGGGCGCTGCGATCGTTATGTTTTTCTTTTTGCCCTGGCTTGATCGCGCGAAGGTGCGTTCGATCCGTTACCGAGGATGGATGTATAAGACCGCGCTTACAATTTTTGCCGTTACTTTTGTGATGTTGGGCTACCTCGGCACGAAAAATCCTGGCCACATTGATCTGTTCTTGTTCGAGAACGTTATTTGGGCCCAGATTGGCATGTTGTTGTATTTTGCGTTTTTCCTGCTGATGCCGATTTACACTACACTAGATCGGACAAAGCCCGAGCCGGATCGCGTGGGGTAGAGCATATGAAAAGTGTAATTAAAAAACTACTGCCTCTGGTGTTCTTATTTTCGTCGCCTGCGACCATGGCAGCGGGTAGCGGGGGTGAGCATCTCGATTCCGCGTACATTAACCTTGCAGATAAGGCATCGCTCCGAAGGGGCGCGCATACCTTTGTCAATTACTGCCTATCGTGTCACGAGGCATCATTTATGCGATACGATCGCATGGCGAGAGATCTTGATATTGATTTGACAGATCTTCGCGAAAATATGATGTTTGCTTCAGGCCGACCCGGTGATTTGATGAAAGTTAATATGTCGGCAGAAGATGCAAAATCGTGGTTGGGTGTGACCCCTCCAGATTTGAGCCTGACGGCTCGATCTCGTGGTCCAGATTGGATTTATACCTATATGCGTGGTTTTTACAGGGACTCGGGCACAGCCACGGGATGGAACAATACGCTTTTCCCGAACGTTGCGATGCCGCATATTCTTTATGAGTGGCAAGGTTTGCGATCAGCGAATTTTGAAGTGTCATCGAATGGCGCCAAAAGCCTAGCTGGTTTTGATCAGATGTCACCGGGCTCGATGAACGCTGAGGAATATGATGGTGCAATGCGCGATCTCACCAACTTCATGGTGTATCTCGCAGAGCCGGCAAAATTAGTGCGCTACAAAATAGGCGTATGGGTAATGGTCTTTATGCTGATATTTATCGGACTCGCCTACGCGCTTAAAAAGGAGTACTGGCGCGACGTGCATTGATCGCTGTGGTGGCGTCGTGTCGACACTATTTTTCCTCAACATTTAATTTAAGCATGGGTAACTCTGTATGAAGCTCTACTCCGGTTCTTTGTGTATTTTTAGTCACGCTTGTCGATTTGTGCTCAAAGAAAAAGATATTGAATGCGATGTGGTCTACATTGCTAGCAAAGAAGACGAGGAGATAATTGCGGAACTGAATCCTTATGGTGAAACGCCGACTCTCTCGGATCGAGATTTGGTTTTGTATGACGGGATCGTCGTTAGTGAGTATCTCGATGAGCGGTTTCCGCACCCACCGCTGTTACCAAGTGATCCGACTACTCGCGCCAAGGTTCGGGTAATGGTGTCTCGTTTACGGCGCGATTGGCTTGATAGTATTCAGTCCTGCATTGCAACAGGATCTAAGCCGGACAAGAAGTTAAGTAAGAGTATTAACGATGGCCTGGTGGCGATGTCGAGCCACTTTGGCCATAATAAATTTGTGCTCGGTGACGAATTTACGATGGTGGATGCTTACTTTGCTGTGTTGTTATGGCGATTACCGATGCTGGGTATCAGCCTTCCGAAGCAAGGCTCAAACACGCTCGCCTACGGAAAGCGAATGTTCGAAAAAGCTTCGTTTATCGAAAGCCTCAGTCCAGCTGAGCGCGAGATTTCTGCCGGCTGAAGTTAATTTAATGAGCGAGGATAAGGCTGTATTAACCTCACATCGCCCTTACCTGATCCGGGCAATCTTTGAGTGGACGCTTGATAATAATTTGACCCCGCAGTTGGTCGTCAATGCGGATATGAACGGGGTAGATGTCCCTGAGGCATTTATTGAGGACGGGCAGATTGTATTGAATATCAGCCCTCAGGCCGTCTCAG
>SHBR01000054.1 GCA_004212795.1 Candidatus Thioglobus sp. | reverse complement strand
GACTGATCGATGGATTGAGAAATATATATTTCCAAATGGCGTTCTACCACCTGCTGATGCACTTGCAAAAAACGCCGGTGAATTTTTCACGATCGAGGATTGGCATAATTTTGGGGCTGATTATGACCCCACGCTCATGGCTTGGTACAAAAACTTTAATCGATCATGGATTGATCTCAGGACAAGCTACAGCGACCGGTTTAAGCGAATGTTCGACTACTACCTATTGGTGTCTGCAGGATCATTTCGATCTCGAGAAAATCATCTTTGGCAGTTGGTGCTTTCGGCAGGCGGCATTGCCGGCGGTTATCGTCCATCAAGATGGTCGGCGTCTGCCGAATGAGTCTCGCCGATCAAAGAGGCGGGTGCAGGGGTTAAATGCTTGTCTAAACGCAGGCCGTCATAACAGCTTAGTCAAAGCGTGTGATCCACCCTCCCAAACCGAATAATATCGCAGCCGATTAATGTTGCGGCTGCGCGCGTATCCAGATTCTCGTGTCATGGAACGCTGCGCCACCAACGGGTGCAGCTGGATCAGCGCCGGTCAATACGTTAATTCCTTTTCCACCAACGAATGCCCCGTTAGGCCATATACTTTCAACAATGACAACGCCCTGCTGTGCCGTGTCGACAATTTCAGTGGCAATTGTAATCTCGCCGCGATGGTTTCCGAGTTGAACAGTTTCACCATCTTTGATCCCAAGATTTACAGCATCGACAGGATGAATCATTGCACTTGGATATTTGTGGCGACGTTTTGAGGTGGGTGATTCAGTGAAAGTCGAGTTGAGGTAGTGACGAGCCGGCGCCGTAACCAACCGATAAGGCATTTCTTTATTCGCATTTTCAATCACATCCCAGTGATCAGGAAGGTCGGGCATTTGGATATCTGTTGGGCCAAATTCCTGGGGCGCGAGCGCGCTCCAGTCAGGTGAGAACCTAAATTTTCCATCCGCATGGGCGAAGCCATCAAGATAATGTGAGCTTCTAAAATCAGGCTGGCAATCAATCCACCGTTTTTCCTCAAGTTCTGCGAGTGTTCCCCATCCCGATGACTGCAGCGTAGCGTCAATTAGCGTTTTGGCGTCCATATCAAAACCGGGATGCTTGACACCTAATCGCTCGGCCAACGCACACACGACCTCATGATTTGATCGACAACCCTTGGGCGGGTTAATGATTTTGGGGCCAAGCGTTATATGTTGATGACCGCCTGATTGATAAATATCGTCGTGTTCTAAAAACATTGTAGCCGGCAACACAATGTCGGCCATCTTTGCGGTTTCCGTCATGAACTGCTCATGAACACAGACAAAAAGATCGTCTCGCGAAAATCCCTGGTGCACAAGATTAAGATCGGGCGCGACAGACATCGGATTTGTATTTTGAATGAAGAGCGCGGTCACGGGAGGACCGTTTTTAAGATCGTCCGGATTTCCGGTTAGTACCGCCCCAATTCTGGATTGATCTAGAAGTCGCGTGGCTGGGTCCATCACGTCCAAACCTTCGAGTAATGTTTTATCCCAGTGATAGATGGCGCCATTGCTTTGAAACGCGCCGCCACCATTGTGCTGCCAGCTCCCTGCGACTGTTGCGACCGACAGGGCAGCATGCATAGCGGTGGCGCCATTGCGCTGTCGGGTAAACCCGTAACCTAACCTAAAAAACGTTTTAGGGGTCGTACCGATCATTTTTCCCAGGGTTTCGATTGCATCGGCTGAAACGCCGCTTATTTTTTCAGCCCACTTGGGATCTCGAACAAGGAGATGGTCTTCAAGTTTTTCAGGACAGTCAGCGAAATCCCGCAGGTAATCTCGATCGGCCAGGCCATCTCGAAAGAGAATGTGCATCAGTGCGCAGGCAACCGCGCCATCAGTACCCGGTTTAACACAAATAAACAGATCAGCTTGTTTTGCGGTGGCGTTTTTGTAAGTGTCGATGACTACAATTTTCGCGCCCCGCTCTTGACGAGCTTTTAGCGCGTGCGTCATTACGTTAATTTGGGTGCTGGCTGCGTTTGTGCCCCAAATAATAATGAGGTCAGATTGACCCATTTCACGGGGATCAACACCAGCCAGTTTTCCGGTGCCGGCGATGAAACCGTTCCACGCGAGCGTGACACAAATAGTGGAGTGAAATCTTGAATAGCGCTTGGTGTGACGTAGGCGATTAATGCCGTCCCGCATCACAAGCCCCATTGTGCCGGCGTAGTGGTACGGCCAGACCGTTTCGCTTCCGTGCTGTTGTTCTGCCTTTAACAGTTGATCAGCGACTTCATCAAGCGCCTGGTCCCAGGAAATGGGCTCAAAGTTCCCCAAACCTTTGCGTCCGACCCGTCGCAACGGTTGTGTGAGCCTGTCGGGATGATGAATTCGCTCTCGATAGCGAGCCACTTTGCTGCAAATGACCCCGGCGGTATACGTGTTCTCACGAGACCCGCGAATTTTTCCGATGGTCAATTCATCAATTTTTTCAACTTCTAACGCACACGTTGAGGGACAATCATGAGGGCAAGCACTGTAATGAATCATGGAATTCTAGGCTCGATGGGAAGCTGGTTAGATAGGTTTAATAATTCTTCTAGCGCGCAGGCTGCGGATAATAATCTAGCCTCCTGTCGAGGCGGCGCCACAATTTGTAAGCCAACCGGAAGTCCTGTTGAGGTAAATCCACAGGGTATCGAAATTGCGGGAGCGCCCACGACCGTAAATGCATAGGCAATTGAACACCACTCAATGTAATTTGAAAATTGATACTCCCCAACACGCTCGACGAAGCGCTGTTCGACAGGATACGGCGGCACAATCGTGGTTGGTGTAATGATTAAATCATGGTCTTTAAAGAAGCGTTGTGCGCGCGCGTAAATTTTTGATCGACCGACCATCGCGTCGGTGATTTCTTTGGCGGTCAGTGCCAATCCTTTTTCAACATTCCAGATAATCTCGGGCTTGTAGATGTCACGATGGGCATCAAGGTCAGGACCCAAATCTGCAGCAAAAGAAAACGCTCGAAGAACCTGAAAGACATCCTGAAGTCCGTCAAAATCAGGATGCGCATCAGTGATCGTTGCACCAAACTCACTAAAGCGTTTTGCCGCAGTCTCGCAAATTGCCGCGACCTCAGGGTCGATTGGCGTAATCCCAAGATCTGCCGAAAAAGCGATTCGGGGCGGGACTTTTTTACGTTTTGCTGCAGACTCAAAGGACGTAACAGGGTCATCCAGAGACATGGGATCGATAGCATCATAGCCCGCCATTACGTCAAGCAGCATTGCTGCGTCAATGACGTTGCGCGCCATGGGACCGTCCATACTCATGCGATCGAACGCCAGATTTCCGGGATCGCAGGGGATACGTCCTTGACTTGGACGCAGGCCAACGACCGAGCAAAAACTGGCAGGATTTCGCAGTGAGCCGCCGAGATCAGAACCAGTCGCGAGCCAGGTCATTCCGGTTGCGAGCGCGACTGCGGACCCCCCTGACGATCCGGCAGCTGATAAGTGGGTGTTCCATGGATTAACGGTAGCACCAAATACATCATTGAAAGTATTAGCACCCGCGCCAAATTCCGGGGTATTCGTTTTTGAAAAGATAATGCCACCGGCATTTTCAATACGTTGAACCAGGAGATCTGACGCATCGGGCACATGGTGCTCAAACGCCATCGAACCGAAAGTCGTTTTTACGCCCTCGACCGCCATCAGATCCTTGATTGCGACCGGAAGACCTGCCAGCGGGAGATTTGAAAAGTCATTTTTTTGAGCGTGATCCCGCGCCCGGTCAAAGCAGCGAGTCGGTACGGCATTGACCAAGGGATTCACTTGTTCGATGCGTTCCTCAAGTGTATCAAGAAGCTCGGCAGGATTAATTTCACGATTCCGGAGTAAATCGCGGACTGCGTGAGCCGAAAGTTTAATAAGTTCGTTCATGAAAAATAAAAAGTTAAGTAATATTTAGGTGAACTTGCGCAGGGAAATCGTACTCGGCAACGAGTGTTTCTCCCGTCGCACTGTCGTAGATATCGGTCATGACGCCAGTGCTGACAATGTCACCCGCGTTAAGAGTAGTGCCCAGGTCATTAAGGTGATTTGCAAGCCATGCGATTACGCCAAAAGGTCCACCGTCAACGTTGTCAGCGATCCCTTGGCGCACTACCTTATCATTCGCTTTAAGAATGACTTGGGCGCCTTTTACTTTTTCCGGCGTCCAGTGAGTGATTGGATTTCCCAGGACGAGCCGTCGGTGAACGCCATTATCTGCGATGGCACTCAGAAAACCCATCAGCGGCCATGAGGAGAATCGACTTTCGACAATTTCAATCGCGGGGATTACGGCATCAATATAAGGGATCACATTGTCGGCGCGCCAGAGCTGAAAAGGCTCAAAATCTTTTGAGATTCGTAGGGCGATTTCAGGCTCAATGCCGACCATGTGCAAATCCGACGCATTTATTGTATCTGGAGACTGAGTTATTTCATTCTCAAAGCAACGACCACTGAAAGGTGAGTCAAGTGCGAGCATTTCACGAGCAGTGGCATTTGTGCAGCCAACTTTATAGCCCGCGGGTCGTCCGGATTGGAGGCTCAGCATGTCGACAAGTTCAGCCTGAATTAAATAGGCCTCGTTTTTATTTGTAGGAATTATGTGATCGGGGAGTGCGGTTAGCGCCGACCCAGGTCGGCGAGCATCCAGAAGTAGTCTTGCAGCGTGCTGAGAACGAGTCATCGCTAGAATGTTTTGAGATTTAGGTTGCTCTAGAGTTTAGCCGAGTATCAGGAGGGAAAAAATCCCCGTTTCATTTTTTTATGGAAACGAACCCTTTTGATCGATATCATTGCGCGCTGACATGATATCGAAGTAATAAAAGTATATGACTGCATCACCCAGCCTTTTTTCGCCGATTAAAATTCGAGACTTAACCATAACCAATCGGGTGGTCATTTCTCCAATGTGTCAGTACAGCGCAGGGGATGGTATGGCAAACGACTGGCATTTGGTTCATTTGGGAAAATTTGCACAGGGCGGTGCTGGCATTGTCTTCACCGAGGCGGCAGCCGTTCAGCGGCGAGGCAGGATCACCCATGGCGATTTGGGGATCTGGTCGGATGCGCATGGACAGGCATTAGCGGCGACCACAGCTTTTATTCGCAGCATGGGATCAACGTCCGCGATACAACTCGCTCACGCGGGCCGTAAGGCCTCGATGCAAAGACCCTGGCATGGCAATGGGCCTTTAAATAATGATGATCGTGAGCGTGGAGAAGAACCATGGAGTGTGATTGCACCTTCGTCTGAACCGCTTGGGGAAGGCTGGCTGCTTCCCAGTCAAATGAGTCGCGCCGACATTGTGCAGGTAATTGATGATTTTGCTGCGGCGGCAGCCCGATCCCATGCAGCCGGTTTTGATATTGTGGAAGTGCATGCCGCACATGGATATTTAGCCGCTAGTTTTCTCTCTCCAGTGAGTAATCATCGTCAAGATGAGTACGGCGGGAATCGTCTAGGCCGATCCCGAATGCTCATGGAGATGGTCGAAGCGGTGCGAGCGGCATGGCCGGAAGAAAAACCACTTTTTGTCCGAGTCTCCGCGGTGGATGGAGCGCCTGACGGGTGGTCGATTGAAGATACGGTCTTGCTGGCAAAAGATTTAAAGCAAATCGGAGTCGATGTGATTGATTGCTCATCTGGCGGAATTCTAGGCGCTGCGACAGCGGCTAAAGGCTCGCCACCCCCTCTAGGATTTCAGGTACCCTTCGCAACCGCTGTGAAAGAGCAGGCCGATTTGATAACCCAGGCAGTTGGATTAATCTTAACGCCCGAGCAGGCGGAGGCAATTGTGGCGCAAGGGCGAGCAGATCTGATTGCGATTGGCAGAGAAGCACTTTTCAATCCAAACTGGCCGGTTCACGCGGCGCAGGCGCTCGGTGCCGATTCCGATTGGGCAAAATGGCCAAAGCAATATGGCTGGTGGTTGTCTCGTCGCGCTAAGGTGCTGGAGTCAATCGCAGAAAAAAAATCGACTTGATAGGGAAGCAATACCAGCTTCGAGCGTCACGAAACTGAAGGAGGAAAAGATGCAGCCCACGGTAGTGAATTCATGGAATGATTTTGACCCCCTTAAGCATGTCATTGTAGGTCGCGCTGACTTTACATGTATTCCTCCGTCCGAGGCCGCGACGGAAGCAAAAGTGCCTGAAGACAGCGATATGCGCGGCATGTGGGGCCCGAGGCCGCTGGCGACCGTCGAACGCGCAAATGCGCAACTTGATCATTTGGTTAGTCTTCTTGAGAGCAGGGGGGTCCGGGTCGATCGGCCTGAACCGATTCAATGGAATCAGGCGGTGACCACCCCAGATTTCTCAACCGGCTCGATGTTTGGGTGCATGCCGCCCCGAGATGTGTTGCTTACGGTTGGGAAAGAAATGCTGTCAGCACCGATGTCTTTTCGTTGTCGCTACTGGGAGTTTCTGGCCTACCATAGTTTGATGCAACGTTATTTTGATGAAGATCCCGGGTTTCTTTGGGAGCAAGCGCCGAGACCGCGCCTTTCAGATCTTTCTTATCAATCAGGTTACTTTGATGAAATTACGATTGAAGAGCGTTTGCAACGAACCGCTTCGTTAGATTTTGTGACGACCGAGCATGAACCCCTTTTTGATGCAGCGGATATTTTAAGAATAGGCAAAGACCTGTTCTGCCAGCACGGCCTAACGACGAATCGACGCGGCATGCAATGGCTTCAAAGGCATTTTCCAGATCATCGAATTCATGCCGTGAACTTCCCGGGAGACCCTTATCCTATTCACATTGACGCCACTTTTGTTCCCTTACGTCCGGGACTCATTATGAACAATCCAAATCGGAGGTTGCCAGACGAGCAACGAGCAATATTTACGGCAAACGATTGGGAAATTGTGGATGCAGCCCAACCCTCGAATGATCGACCGCCACCGCTTTGTTACTCAAGCGTTTGGCTTTCGATGAATGTTTTAATTCTTGATCACAAAACAGTGATCGTCGAGGAGAGCGAGCACCAACAGGCAGAACAACTCGACCGGCTGGGTTTTGAGGTTCTTCCGGTGGCGTTCCGTGACGCGTATCCTTTTGGGGGCGGACTACACTGCGCCACGGCCGATGTACTTCGAGAGGGTGACTGCGGTGACTACTTTTCAAAACAAGTTGGCGACACTCGAGTTTAATCAATAGAAGCGTAAAGTAATTTGCCACTCATTTGCATCCTGAATACTTCGGAACATAAACCCAGTGACAGAAATTAGAAGACTGCTTGACGCAATTAACAGAACTGTATAGCGCTCAGATAATTCTTTTATCATTCTGAGATATTTATTTAGGGTCGTCAACGAGAGCGCATTGAGAGGATAGAGAGCAGCGTCAGGCTTGCAAGGATGATCACCCCCCCAATCAGTGTCTGAATGCTCGGGACTTCGCCTAACACTAGCCAGACCCAGAAGGGCGCGAGTAAAACCTCAAGCCGCATGATCAAGCTGACTTCAGGGGCAGAGATATATCGGGGACTCAGGGTAATCATGCCCATGCCCACCGGGACAATAAAAAGACATAATAATATCGTCAGTAATAGCGGAACGCCGGTTACGCTTGCGGGTGCAGCAAGTGGGGACACCAGTAGACAAACTAAGAACCCGCTCCACGCAAGCGATGGCAACATATTAACTTCGCGATGTTTGCGAATCATGACAAAACAAAATGCGAGCGCCGTGCTGGCAATCAAAGCTGAAAGATCACCCGCGAGTCGATTGGTCTCAAGACTGCCGAGAAAAACAGAACCCAGTCCAACCGTGATCGCGGTTGCGGCGAGCCACGTTCGTGAGGCGGTCGCCTCCCTGAACAGCACGTAACTCAGAATTGCTGCGAGCAGCGGAGAGATGCTCATGATAACGAGGGCGTTAGATACGGCTGTATTCATGATCGCAAAAACAAATGCCAGTGCGCTGACAGCAAACCCGACAGCAACCGCTACCCCATGTTTCCCAATAAAAATTATTTCACGGAATCCGGTTTTTTTATCGATGAGTAAAGTTAAGCAAATAAGTCCAATAGCGGACAAACCACCTCGCCAGAATACTAGTGTCCATACGTCGGCATTAATTAAGCGCAGCAGCAGACTGTCTGGGCTCAACAGCGTGATCCCGAATAGAGAAAGTGCAACGCCTTTAGTGCGGGTTTTCAAATGAGCAATCATTTATTTGGCAGGGTGGTTTACGGTCGTCGATGGGGCTTGAAATCCGAGTATGTGTCTTAACAGGCCTTAGGGATAGCCTGCAGGGACTTTTTGAATTGACCATGTCGTTGTTGCCTCATCCCAAAACTCCTCGACAGTCTGGACGCGATGCGCAATATCTTTCTGGCCTAAAAAGCGCCATGCGGCTATTAGAGCGGTTAAGGGGGTGTCGGGATTGACAGGGAAAGCGCGGTCAGATTTGCTGAGTTTCTTGCCACTTTTATCGATAACTAAAGGCGTATGGGCGAACTTCAAATTCGGATAGCCAAGTAATCCACCTAGGTAGATCTGTTTGCAAGTTGACATTAGAAGATCGGCACCTCGAACGACATGAGTGACTTGGTCAATATAGTCATCGACAACCACCGCGAGTTGATAGGCGGTAATATCATCAGCTCGACGAATAATAAAATCGCCAGACAAATTCCCCAGGTTTTGTTCAAAGTGACCAAATACACGATCTGTAAAATATATCTTTTCAGAATTTGTTCTGATTCGAATGGCATGACGAGCATTTTCGCTATGACGTTGATCACGACAGGTGCCCGGATAAATCATGCCATCGGCTCCGGCCGCTGCGATTTTTGTGATCTCTTTGCGTGAGCAAGCGCAAAAATAGACAGCATTACGATCTTTTAATTGTTGGATGACCTGTTCATATTGAGAAATGCGTTCTGACTGCCATTGAATTGAATGATTCCATTTGAAGCCAAACGCGCTTAGGGTGTGAATGATTGATTCGGCCGCACCGGCTTTGGTCCGTGGTTGATCAATATCATCAATGCGTAGTATCCACTGTCCGAAATGTTGTCTTGCATCAGCGTAACTGGCAACGGCCGACACGAGGGAGCCAAAATGCAGATCACCTGAAGGGGAGGGGGCGAATCGCCCGATATATTGATTACTTGATCGCCGCAAAGGAGGAGTCTCAGTAGGAAAGTCTATGTTAGTTTGTAGTGAGCTTTACGTCATTGCTGGGAGTTATAATTTAAACAGATTCAATTTAATACCGCGTAAGGACAAAAACTGAAATGAGAGTCAGAAACAGTGTGCTCGGGCAATTTAGATTTGTATTCATTGTGCTGTTTACTATCTTTATTGGCATAAAGAGTGTGTCAGCTGAAGACAAGGTTGTGGTTTGGAAGTCGCCAACCTGTGGATGCTGCGAGGCCTGGGTCACTTATCTGGAGGACGAGGGTTTTAATGTCGTATCGCACAACATTGAGAACGTAGTGCCGATTAAAAATCGACTAGGACTGCAAGATCCCGCACTTTACTCATGTCATACCGCGGTTGTATCGGGTTATGTGATTGAAGGCCATGTTCCAGCGATGGACATTAGGCGATTATTAAACGAGCGGCCGGATATTTTGGGACTGACAGCACCGGGGATGCCCCAGCTCTCTCCCGGGATGGCAAGTATCATCCCGAAGAATTATGACGTGTTGAGTTTTACTGAAGCCCAGCAGGTAGAAATTTATTCGCGCTATTGAAATAAGAGCAACGTCTATCGCCCTCGAGCTTGAACAGACATTAATTCAGCAACTGACCGGATGAAAGTTTTAATGGTTCTAAGCTGTTAGCCATCCACTTTTTTCTAACTGATGCCGCAGTGGAGTTTGTACCTGTTTCGGGGCTTTGCTGACATAGCGCTTAGCTTCATTAACCCCGACTTGGTTTAGCGTGTCGAGATGCTGGATTGCATTTTTAACCGTAAACACATTTCCCGTGAATTCTTCAAAGTTCCGTTTTCCATCTGTCCAAATTGCGGCGTCATACAGGCTCTTGTCGATCCAGTCTCTCAGAACGTCATGAGTTCGCTTATCCCAACAAAAATAGTCGTGGGTGTTGCGATGGATAAAGCCGATATTTGATTTATCTGTTCTTTCGCGCGCCGCTAGATCAGAGATCGCAGGCGCTAGTTCCGTTTGCGAGCTGTCAATGATGCAAGTCGGGCAGAATTGTCCATCCTGATGGTCGATCACCAGCGCGAGCGCAAGTTGACGCTTTTTTGAAATCAGCGAAAACTCAAGGGGTAGTGTAGGACCCGCGTACATTTTCCACCCACCGTAGACGTTAGGTGCTAGATCGTCTAAATCCCAGATTAATGATCCAAATCCGATGATGGCAATTTTGCTCATTAGAGGTTCGAAAGCGGACAAGTGGCAGAAGTGGGTTCACGGGGTCTTGACACCTGCAGATGATACTAAAACATATCAATCAAACAATTAAATTCCCATGCGCAATCGTTTTACATTCTCTTTTTCCGAGCTTCCCAGTTCGCTCCCGATATTCCCACTCTCAGGGGCGGTCCTTTTGCCCAACGGCCAGTTACCGCTCAATATTTTTGAAGATCGGTATCTAAGCATGATTAACGACGCACTGTCGAATTCACGCCTGGTGGGAATGGTACAACCAAAGAACGATGCGGATAAAACTCACGATGAAGGGAATGGACCTGAATTGTATGCAACAGGGTGTGCCGGGCGGATTGTGAGCTTCAGCGAAACGCGTGACGACCGATATCTGATCATCCTGGCTGGCGTTTGCCGTTTTGATATTAAAGAAGAGGTCAAGTGCGCTAAGGGTTATCGTCGGGCCGAGGTTGTCTGGGATCGCTTCAGCGATGATTTGGGCGATGGGGACACTGATTTGGATGCCTCAGATTTAATTGAGTCAGCAAGAAGGTATACCGAGCAGAGGAAACTGTCTGTCGATTGGAGTGCTCTGGATCATCTAGAGCCTCGTGAACTCGTCGACACGCTGGCGTGTAGCCTTCCGTTTTCTCCACAAGACAAACAAGGCCTCGTCGAGACTGTAGTGATTCGTGACCGCGTGCAGTTGTTAACCGCCCTGTGCGAATTCGGCGCCGTGGAGGTGAATGAGGGTTCTTCAGTGGCGCACTAGTTGCGAATACTCGCGGAGCTATTTGTTAGATATAGACCTCGACGTTGCCCTTTCGCACCCGCGTGGGGTAGCATTTCAGGCTAGTTTCTGCGGGCTCTTCTAGCGCTCGACCATCTCTGACACAAAAGCGACTCCCATGCAGGGGGCACTTAACCAGATCGTCCTTTAGGGATCCCGTTGATAGTGAAGCATCTTCGTGGGTGCAGGTATCATCGACGGCGAAGATTTGATTATCAATGTTTGCCAGTAAAATTCGATTCGCTTTTCGATCGAAACGTTTCATCGAGCTAGGTGGCAAGTCTCTTAACTCGTAGGTGGTGATCCACCGACTATCGCTTTCGAGAGGCGGTTTAGATTCCATCGTTTCTTCCTCTGCCAGGTTCGGCAAGGACATTACCTTGTTCAGAAGCCGCTTCGGGATTAAACCAGGCGAGTTGATCATGAAGCTGCACCACGCTACCGATAATCAAAAGTGTGGGTGGCGTGACATCGTTACGGTTAACCGTATCAACCAGACTTTCAAGCGTAGCAATAATGACTTTCTGGTTAATGGTGGTCCCTTGCTGAATGAGCGCCGCTGGTGTTGAAGCGATCATGCCATGCGCGATCAATTGTGAGCAAATCGATGCAAGACCTGTTAGACCCATATAGATAACGACGGTCTGTCCCGGTTGGCAAAGCGCTTCCCAGTTCAAGTCGACCGAACCATCTTTTAGATGACCGGTCACAAATAAGCAGGACTGCGCATGGTCTCGATGGGTGAGCGGAATCCCTGCATAGGAGGCGCAACCAGTCGCTGCAGTGACGCCTGGGATTACCTGAAAAGGGATGTTTTCATCGACAAGACCCTCAATCTCCTCACCGCCTCGACCAAAGATAAACGGATCACCGCCTTTCAGCCTGAGAACGCGCTTACCTTCTTTTGCGAGGTTAAGAAGTAGTTTATTAATGTCACCCTGCGATACAACGTGATTAGATTTTTCTTTTCCAACGTATATGCGTTCAGCATCTCGCCTCACGAGATCCACAATTGCAGGTGCCACTAATCGATCATAGAGAACAACATCGGCTCGCTGCATTAGACGAAGTGCCCGAAAAGTCAAAAGATCAGGATCTCCCGGGCCTGCACCAACCAGATAAACTTCGCCGCGTTCGAAATGATGATCATTAGTGGAGTCGATCATTTTTTCAAGCTCAAGTTGAGCGGAATGTTCTTTTCCAGCAAAGATAAGCTCAGCGACACGACCTTGAAAAACTTCTTCCCAAAATCCACGGCGAGAGTCGATTTTTCCGAGCGCTGTTTTGACTCGATCGCGATAGTCGCGCGCAAGACTGGCGAGCTGACCATAGGCGGCAGGAATCAACGTTTCAAGGCGAGCTTTCAGCATTCGAGCAAGCACAGGAGAGGCGCCGCCGGTTCCGATACAAATGATAACGGGGGAACGATCGACAATTGACGGCACGGTAAAAGTGCACAGATCTGGCTGGTCGACTACATTGACAGGGATTCTTTTCTGGGTCGCGGTTTTCGATACC
>SHBR01000053.1 GCA_004212795.1 Candidatus Thioglobus sp. | reverse complement strand
TCAATTTGTGGGCCGAAACGTTGCTCATGTTTGTCTCCGATTTAACTCTAAAACAGCTGAATGTTATGTGATTAAAACATCACCTTACGGCTATCGGACGATTGGTTGCTTTTTGCGCTACTTTTTAAAGCTTTTTAATTTGACATCAACAACGGTCGTCAAGATAGTGGCCGCTATTGCCTTTTAACGGCTATTCCTTTTTTTAACCCTTTAGAATCACGGCTTAAGGCTCGTTTTAGTACGATACCCGGATTTAGACCGAATCACGATCAAGATAGCGATACGATTTCTAAAATTGACTGAACACGCTCAACGCCAATGCTCGCTTCAAAAACAGTTCTCATAGTCGGCGCCAGTAGAGGCATTGGTGCCGGAATTGCTCGAGAACTCGCTGCGTGTGGCGCTCATGTGATTCTGGCGGCAAGGACCTCAATAGCAGAAGATGCGCGTTCATTTATCAAATCAATCAGTCGAGTGTGTCAGACCGTTGACTTGCCGGGCGACAATCATGTTGGCGCGTCATGGCCCAGTCATATCTATTTTGAAGATATTAATGGGGAGTCGCATTTCGATCTGGTCGAAATCGTTCTCGAAGAAGTTTATGGATCAATCCCCTTCAGGGACTAATAACTATTTATCTTGAAACTGTGCGGAGCGAACGACTCACTTTTTTACCGGTTTCCCATCTTTCGGATTTCGCCGCTTTTGTCGAGCACCATGAACCGAGTGCGATGGTTTTGTTAAACACCATCGAAGGTTCGCTTCTTTCACCCAGGCATCAAACTCATTTTGGGTCAAAAGTCGACGGATTGTCTCAATATCAACTCCGCGCGCAATCATTGATTCACAGGTGCTCATGATCTGAGCAAGAGGACGATCTTTCCGGGACATTACCGAAGCATAAACACCCGGTGACTCAGCCAATGAGCCTCCAAACAAGTTAAGTTTCTGCGACTACTTGACCCGACACCGCATCTGTTACGCCCAAGTCACCGGGCAATTCTTCCAGCTGGTCACGGATCGTATCCAAGAAAGAGATCATTTGGGGTCTCGCGGCAATAAGCGCGGCCTCGGACTCCCATAATGCGACTGCGCAGAAAGTATGATCTCCGGTTTGAATCAAAAACTGGCTGATCAACCCATCCCATTTTTCTCGACCTGAAAAATGCGTCTCAAAACCGGCAACATGGTCAGCTTTGACTTTAAACTTTACAACGTTACTAAACTTGGCCATTTTTCTTCCCTGTTGATTAATGCTAAAAGTTTTTTTTCCGTATGCAGTGTGTGCTTGGCTGCCAGATCAATCCGTACATGAGACTCGCATCCCCAAATCATCGACATCAAATGGTCCATCTCGATCCAGCACATACCCTTTGGAGGTCAAGCAGGCGGTCCAGGCGCCGCAATTCACTGTTGGCTCATTATCTGCTGTAGATTTAAGGATGCTGTAACACTGGGTCCGTGCCCCTGCAAAGTCCTGAACATCGCCGGGACCACTGTATCGGGTCGATGCGCATCCTAAACACGCGATCGCAAGACCACTCAATATCAATATCCGATGCAACCCTTTCATATTGTTCATCCCAATAGTCACTGTAATCTTTTTTGGCGTGCGTCGAGTAATTGTTACTCAAGCCCCGAATAACGCATAATCTTAACCTTAAATAATAAAAAGCCGCTCATTTTCAATATCACTAGCAGTTGAACTTCAAACTTTGGCCAATTATCACGATGCGTCTAACTGATTTTAAAATCCTGACCTTTGATGTTTACGGTACTCTGATTGACTGGGAAAGTGGTATCGTAAATGCATTGTCAGCACTCACCGATCAAGTATCCGGCCACATTTCAAGAGATGAGATTCTTGAGGCGCACGCCTATTTTGAGTCCTCGGCTCAACACTGGACGCCCGCAAAATCTTATTCAAACCTTCTGGCAACAGTTTATCGTCGATTAGCCGAACACTGGCAGGTCACCGTGTCTTGGGAAGACTGCATCACTTACGGTCAATCGGTCGGAGCCTGGCCCGCATTTCCCGACAGTTCCGAATCTTTACAGTACTTGAAGAAGCATTTTTTTCTTGCCGTCCTGACCAATACGGATAACCAAAATTTTTCAGGATCGCAGGCGCAACTCGGTGTGACGTTTGATGGCATTTATACCGCCGAAGATATTGGAAGCTACAAGCCGGCAGACCGTAATTTTCAGTTCTTAATTGAGACACTGGCTCATCGTGGTATCCAAAAAACCCAAATCCTTCATGTCGCCGAAAGCATGTTTCATGATCACGGGCCTGCCAATCGGCACGAGATTGCAAACTGCTGGATCTATCGACGACATGACCAATCAGGATTTGGCGCAACGATGAACCCGGGTGATATGCCGCGAGTTGATTTCACCTTCAATAGTCTTTCTGACCTCGTGGCAGCTCACCAAAAAGAAATCGGCTGATCCCTACTTCAGGAGTAATGATGTCTACTCATGTCCCGTCTAAAGATCCTCTTCTATCCCCTTTTGTAATAGGGAATCGGGTTATCAAAAACCGAATCTTTAGTAGCGGTCATGCACTGAGCCATGCTGTAAATGGGCGCGCGACACCAACAACCCTTAACTATCAAAAAGAAAAAGCCTTGGGTGGCATTGGCTTGTCTTTTGTAGGCGGGTCAGGAACGGTCTCGCCAGATACTGCGCCTGTCTTTGATCAATTGGTCATTGATGATCACATTGTCCCTTTTTTCCAGGAACTCTCTGCGTTTTATCATCGTCATGATGCGCTACTCCTGACCCAAATTACACATCTCGGCCGACGGACTCACTCCAATGCGGGCGAATGGGTCCCAATCGTTGCACCATCGGCAATTCGAGAGACGCTTCACCGTGGTTTCCCGCGGGAAATGGATGAAGAGGATATTTTCCGGATTGTCGAGGACTTCGCGAGTGCCGCAAAAAGATGCAGAGCAGGCGGCCTGGACGGTCTTGAAGTCATTGCCTCAGGCCATTTAATTGATCAGTTTTGGTCGCCGGCCACCAACCAACGACAAGATCAATATGGCGGTTGTCTTGAAAACCGGATGCGATTTGGACGAATGGTGTTCGACGCTATTCGCAGCGCTGTTGGAGATGATTTTCTAATCGGCATTCGAATGACCATGAGCGAGCACGACCATGATCAAGGAGGACTTTCGCTTCAAGATAATATTGAAATCGCAAAACAACTTCGTAAT
This sequence comes from Candidatus Thioglobus sp., assembly GCA_004212795.1. Classification (GTDB taxonomy): domain Bacteria; phylum Pseudomonadota; class Gammaproteobacteria; order Arenicellales; family UBA868; genus UBA868. The sequence continues at coordinate 9,574 of SHBR01000053.1, read as the reverse complement.
GACGGTGTTATCGATTTCTTAAATCTAGTATCCGGCAGGATTGATACGCTCCCGCGCCTGACCAATTACATGCCCGGAATGGCCGCGCCGCTTGCACCATTTCTTCAGCAAGTGGCCTATTTTCGGCAAGAAGTTGATCTGCCTATATTCCACGCGACCCGTATTAACGACCTGGCCACAGCACGGCATGCGATTTCAGAAAATATTGTAGACATGGTTGGCATGACGCGCGGGCATATTGCCGATCCCTACATTGTTGAAAAACTAATGCGCGGCGACGAAGCGCGTATTCGATCTTGCGTTGGGTCCACCTACTGCTCGAACTTTCGATACTGTATCCAGAATCCCGCAACCGCGCGGGAGGAGCATCTCCCGCACATCGTTACCAAGAATTTGGACCAAACAAAACGAGTCGTCGTGATTGGAGCAGGTCCTGCAGGATTAGAGGCTGCGCGGGTCTGCGCCCTGCGCGGCCACCAGGTGACGCTTTTTGAGGCAGCCGATCGGGTGGGCGGACAAGTTCTTCTCGCTGGAAAAGTGAAATGGCGGAATGATTTAAACACCATCATCCACTGGCTTGAGAAGGAAAACCGAATCCTGGCCGTTGATATCCGATTTAATCATTTGGCGGAAAAAGCGGATATCCTCGCCGAAAATCCCGATGTTGTGATTATCGCGACCGGGGGAACACCGAATACTGATTGGATACATGGTAACGCGCGCGTAGTGAGCTCCTGGGACGTTCTTTCCGGAGTGGCACAGCTCACCGGTCATGCTTTTATTCATGATCAAACCGGACGAAATACGGCTTTAACGGTCGCCGATTATCTCTCTGAAAAAGGTATCTCGGTTACTTTGAATACCCAGGACGCTCACATTGGTGCAGAAGCGATGCGGCTTGAGATGTCTCCTTTTATGAAACGTTTTTATGAGCGGAACGTCAAAATGTCGGTTGATCATGAACTTCTTGCGGCACATGCTGAAGATAAGCAGACTCGCGTTACGCTTCGAAACATTCATACCAACACTACTTTGGACCGGTTTGTTGATCATCTGATTGTAGAAGCCGGCACGCTACCTAATGATGATCTTTTTTATGCGCTTAAAAGCGACTCTGCAAACAAGGGGGTTATCGATCTAGACCTATTTACTGAGGGTCGCGCGCAGCCTACCTATGGAGAGAGTTTTCACCTGTACCGGGTTGGAGACGTTTCAGGTAGCAGGGATATTCATTGCGCGATGCTCGATTCACTGAGGCTTTGTGCCCAGATCTAAGTCGTTATCCCCCGCTATCGTCGAAACCGACCCCTATTACAACGGTTGGGATGCGAGCAATAATGAACCCGAATGGATCTGCGAAACTGTCGATCTTGACTAAAAATTTATCCTGAAAAAGAGAACGCCATGACAATTGAATTACTTACCATTTTTCTAGGCTGGACGACGGTCATTAATATTTTGGTGCTCATTTTTAGCGCGCTAGTGCTACTGACCGCTCGCGAGAAGATTTCAAAACTACATGCACGTCTATTTGGAGTGGATCAAGCCAACATTAGCCAACTTTATTTTCAGTACCTTGCCCAGTACAAGATCGCGATCATTGTGTTTAATATTGCGCCCTATTTAGCACTTCGTATTCTTGCCTAAGCTCTTCGATACGCCTTAAAAATAAATTTTTAAGGCGTAAATTTTATCGATTCACCCGTTTCTGGATCATAAAGTACGACGCCACCGGAGCTAACTGATAGACCCGTAACGGCCTGAATCGTCACAAAATGCGTAACCATGAGCACAGGATCCCCTGACGACTCGACATTCCAGAGTTTTTCATACAAAAGCGGCAGTAGATCATCTTCTGAAAAATGGGCCTCATAGAAAGAGTTAAGTCCCCTAAAGGGAATCACCTGGCCAAGATTTAGTTTCACTGCTGTTTGCTGACAACGACACCATTCGCTTGAAAATACTTTGGAAAACACTAAACCGCGCTTATTGAGCTTAGCGCCAATTTCTTTTGCCTGTGCTATCCCTTCCGCGCTGAGATTTCGCTGCGTGTCGCAGTCATTGAGATCAAAATAATCAGGGTCACCATTGCCAGGGGCTAGCGCATGGCGCATGAAAAGGACTTTTCCAGTTAGGATTGCAGCGCTGGTATCAGCAAAACAATTTGGCGTTGCAAACGAAAGCAAAATCGCAATACAAAGACCGGTAGCTCGAGAAGATCGCCCGAATCCCACTTTTACTTTTCTCGCAGATGACAATTTAAGTTCGCTCTCACACTTGTCGCTACTGCGTCAGACATAAAGCATTTCCGTCCGTATAGGCGTATGCCGCCTTACCCGATGTACTATAAGAGGTTGCATTCCAGGGAATGCCTTTTCGCCATTCTCCCGTCACGGTTTTTCCAGATATGTAAGTGAGGGTCCCTTCACCATGATAGTCACCTTCATGAAATTCACCCACATACTTGTCACCGTTTGACCAAGTGTATTGGCCAGTTCCACTTTTCTTTCCTGCCGTCCATTGTCCCTTATAACGGTGGCCATTAGTCCAGACGTACGTCCCGAAGCCATGCTTCTTGCCTTTTTTCCACTCGCCGTGATATCGATCTCCATTGTCATATTGATAACTGCCTTCACATTCATCATAAGCGAGAGAGAACACTTCCGGACAAGACGGGAGACCCTGAGCAGGGCCTGCGATTAGCAATAACATTAAAACAATTAGATAACGGTGCATCTATAAAAAATTCCCTTCAGACCTGATACTTTTCACTTTATTGTACTGTCCGATACCGACTGATGAACATCAATAAGTTAATCGTTAACTCTGGCACACCTCGCAAACATAAAGTCGACGCCCGTTGGCGGATATTCGACTGATATTCCCTCCACATCGATAACATGGCTTCCCGTCACGGCCAAATACAGCAAATCGATAGCGCGACTTGGAAAAGCCCTTTTTTCTAAGTACTTTCACCGTGCTCGGGTTATTCGTAACCCCTCCGGTCTTGTAGCTTTGGGTCGATAGAATCAACGTCGTTCGAGCCAGCTCATTCACTTTTCTCAATTCCAGATCTCTTGGCCGTAAAGCTGGACTCACTTGAGCCGCGAAAAGTATTTCCGAGCGCAAATAGTTTCCCAGCCCTGCTACGAAAGATTGATCCAGAAACAAGGCCGAAATACTACGGCCAGAAAATCGTTTATCCAGCAACTGACGCGAAATATCTCGCCAGACTATGGAAGGAGATAAAACGTCAGGTCCGAGTTTTGCGAGATAAGGAAATTGATCCAGCTCCAGCGCATTCAATAAAAAGATATCGGTCGCGCTGTAAAGCAACGCACTATGCGACGCCGTTGTTAATGCAACGCGAAGTGTTCTATTTGTTTTGGGTCGCTCATCAGCAGCTTTGATATACCACCGACCATAGAGCTGGTTATGGGAGTAAAGCACGCTACCGGTATCAAAAAAAATCAGCAGGGCCTTGCCTTTTGTCGTCACGCTCTGAACGGTTGCATTCAAAAGTGACTTACGATGCCGTTTGAGCGGCGTCGGACCAAAAAATACTTCGGTGAGCCTCTGATTAATCAAGACCTCGCCAATTTGGTCGGCCTCGCGACGCACCTCAGGACCTTCAGGCATCAGTACTCAATGCGCCCTATCTTTTTTACACCGCAGTCTGCTGCGGTGCGCATGCATCAATCGCTAGTGCAAGCTTGTCAATGAGTTCGTCAATCTGAATATCATCAATAATAAAGGGAGGCGCAAGTAGCACATGATCCCCCGTTATCCCATCGCGGGTGCCCGCCATGGGATAACAAATCAAGCCATTTTCAAACGCGGTTTTTTTTATATTGGCGGCCAAACGCAGTGCGGGATCAAAAGGCTCTTTAGTTTCCTTATTTGATACCAGTTCAATCGCCCAAAACAGTCCCCTGCCTCGGATATCTCCTACCATCTGATGATCTAGGAACTGTTCGCGAAGCGCCCTTTCAAATCGGGGGCCAAGCTCGTGAACTCTCGAGACTAGATCTTTAGAGTCGATCTCTTTTAGCACGGCACAACCCGCGGCTGCGGCAACTGGATGACCCGAATAGGTATGCCCATGCTGGAAAAATCCGGATCCTTCTGAAATCGCTTGATAAATTTCAGATTGGCACAACATGGCACCGATCGGCTGGTACCCCGCTCCAAGCCCCTTAGCGATACAGACGATATCGGGAGCGATCCCATCATACTCTGAAGCAAATAGGTAGCCGGTTCGCCCCATTCCGCACATGACCTCATCTAAGATGAGAAGAACGCCATATTTACTACAGATTTCCCGGATTCGCTTAAAGTATCCTTCGACTGCGGGGACCGCGCCCGACGTCGCACCAACAACAGGCTCCGCCAGAAAAGCAATCACCGTGTCCGGTCCTAGCCGAAGAATCTCATCCTCGAGCGCCTGCGCAGTACGTTGACCGTAGTCCCAACTCGACTCTGAATCAGCACGTTCTGCGTATTCATAACAAGGTGCAATATGACTAAAGTCAGTCAACAATGGAGAGAATTGCTTTCGGCGCCACTCGTTGCCGCCCGCTGCGAGGGCACCCAGCGTGTTTCCGTGATAACTTTGTCGCCGAGCGATGATATGGGTTCGATGCGATTCGCCTTTTTCGACAAAAAATTGACGAGCCAATTTTAGTGCCGCCTCTACTGCTTCTGAACCACCTGACACCAAAAACGCGCGATCGATCCCTTTCGGTGCCCTTGAAATAAGAAGGCTGGCTAATTCCTCAGCGGGGTCAGACGTAAAAAATCCCGTGTGGGCAAACGCAAAGCGGTCGAGCTGTTCCTGAATTGCCAGCTTGACCGCTTTGTTATCATGCCCAAGACACGATACGGCTGCGCCGCCAGACCCATCAAGGTATTGCTTTCCTGTGGTATCCACTAAATAGCATCCATTGCCAGACGCAGCAACCGGCAATTTAACTCGAGTATGGCGAGGGAATACGTTAGACATTAATGTCGTAAATCAGAAACTGGGGTAACACGGCATCAGCTATTTACGAGCCTTATCTCACGCTACTCACTACATCGTAACCTTAACATCGGCACTCCAAGTTTCAATCGAAGCACCATCAATTGCTCCATCAGCAACCATTCCGCCAAAAATTCGTTGCGCAACAGAGGTGGCAGCTTCCATTGTCGCTGCATCCGGATAACGGGCGACAACAACGCCATTTCCATTATCATCAAATGCCATTTCAATAAAATCCGCACCCACTGCCGCTACTTCCTCGCGAGCGGCCTGCGCCATCTGGACGGCCTTCTCAGTATTTGAACTGGTGAAACGAGTGATTCTGTATATCGACATATCTATCTCCTTATTTTTTTATTTTGCGTTTTGGCTTGCCCTATCTTATTTTAATTTCGAAACCTGTAGGCAGTTAATTAAAAAGAAAGCGATTTTTAGAGCACATCAATGACGCTCCGCGGAAAATCGGTAAGGCAATCGACCCCGGAGTCTGTGACCGCTACCGTCTCACTAAATTCAATACCCCAGCCATCCATCCACATGCCGAGCATCACATGAAGGGTCATATTTTTCTCGAGCACTGTTAAATCGTTAGCGCGCAGGCTTATCGTGTGCTCACCCCAGTCGGGTGAATAGCCAACGCCGATGCCATACCCTATTCGGCTTTCCTTGACTAAGCCGTAGCGGTTTAATACCTTTTGCCAAGCTGTATGAACATCTCCTGCCGTGACACCTGGGCGAATTGTCTCTAATACCGATTCGAGGCCTTCGGTAACCGCATTCGCAGTATCGTAAACTTTCTGAGGACCGCTGCCTAATTGAAATGTACGGGCGAGGCCTGCGTTGTAGCGCTTGTGGGCGCCACCTAATTCGAGCGCAACCGTCTGGTTTTTCTCAAACGGGATATCGGTCCACATCGGATGCGCTGTTGCCGCAGCCTCGCCCGCCATCACAAGTGGGCAGAGTGCCGGAAGGTCTCCTCCCGAGCCATTAATGCCGCTTGTACCCGCCTCTAGAATTTTAGCCACAAGATCACATTGTCTGACGCCCGGCGCAATATGCTCTCGAGCGACTTGTTGCACATTACTCGCAATTTGTGCCGCGACCCGCATAACTTCAACTTCTGCGTCACTTTTGATCAGTCGACACCAGTTTACAAGTCGATCTGCATCTTGCCAGTGGACCTCCGACAGTGTGCTTTGAAGACGCTCAACGGCTTTGAAAGAGAAAAAATAGGTATCACTCTCAAAACCGACTCGCTTACCCGACAGATCAAATTTGCGTATTTCGTCCCCAATCGCTTCCATCGGATGGACATCATCACGCTGAACCAGATCTTCGGAGTACGGGCGCACGCTCTCTTCCGACAAATATGTTGTTAGGTAAACGGCGCCCGCGTCCATCTGGCGCCCTAGCCATACGGGAGCATGATCGTGCAATACCAGCATGACCTGCGGCACATAGAAAGACCAGGCATCGAAGCCTGTTAGCCAATTCATGTTGGCGGGATCGCCAATAACAAGCGCATCAAGATCCTGCTCCGACATTGATTTTCGGACAAGATCCAGGCGACGTTGATACTCGGACAAATCAAAAGCAGGTTTCATTTCTTAAATTTCCGTTCGTTAAAACTTTGCCGTTATTTAATCATAACGAGGTGTCATCTCCATTGACGAGACTCTATACTTGTCTTCCCGCCTCATTACTCAGGTCTCGAATATGTCTTCCATGCGAAATCCGGCTATCGTGGCGGCATCCTGTATTCTCGCGGTCAGCTTTATAGTAATGCTGCTTGCTTATGGCGTACGACATTCTTTTTCAGTTTTTTTTCCTTTTATTTTGGAAGACTACTCCTGGAGCCGAGGCGGTACAGCATTTATGTTCTCGCTGCATTTAATGGTCTATGGAATCTGTGCACCCATCGCGGGATCTCTGACTACGAACTGGCCTGCTAAACCGCTTCTCATCTTTGGCATTTGCGTTCTGGGTGTCGCCGCAGGCGCTTGCGCCTTTGCAACAGAACTCTGGCACTTTTATCTACTATTTGGCGTACTGGCACCTATTGGACTTGCCTGTGCCGGTTCACCCGTCCTAAATCCGACGATCATGAACTGGTTCCACGATCGGCGTGGCATGGCGCTTGGGCTTGCCCAAACCGGAGGCGGGCTGAGTTTTGTATTCGTATTCATGATGGAATCCATCATCGTATCAGCAGGCTGGCGATCAGCTTATCTTTTCATGGGAGCGCTTACGATCATCATACTCCTGCCCATTGTAATTTTTGGCTATACCTTCTCTCCTGAGCATCGAAACCTTAAAGCAATTGGATCAAGTGACGACAAACCGTCCAGCGCCCCAGAAAAATTTAAAAACAGCGATTCACCTGCTCAATGGACACCTGCCACCGGCATTCGAAACCCTCGTATCTGGCTCTTATTTGTCTCTAATATGTTGTTCTGGGGGACCGGGTGTTACCTGATCCTTGCGCATCAGGTTAAGTTCGCCATCGATCTTGATTTCTCATCAACCGCAGCTGCGGCGACAACAGGGATCTTTGGGATTTGTATGGTGCTGGGTCAAGCAAGTTCATTCATTTCGGACTACATCGGACGAGAGAAGACCGTCCTAATTGCCACGGGTCTGACAACAACAGGCACCCTTGTTCTTCTATCGCTGAGTCCTGGCGCTTCTTTAATTTCGCTTTACAGTTTTGCCGCACTGTTTGGTTTTGGTGCCGGCATTTTTGCCGTCTGCGTCTTTGTAGGCACTGCAGATATCTTCTCAGGACGTTATTTTGGTTTGTTCGGTGGAATCGTTACCGCTGGGATGGGCTTTGGTGGCGCCTTTGGGCCTTGGCTCGGGGGCTTGCTTTTTGATGTCTCTGGCTCTTATCAATATTCGTTTATCTTCTCAGCAAGCAGCTTTCTCCTAGCCTTTATCTGCTTTTATCTAGCCGCACCGAGACTATCTGTAACCCCGCGTTGGTCAAGCATCTAATATCTCAGCGACGCTTTAGCTCGACTTCGACGAATGAAATTGGACCATCTTGAATATTGATCACATTGTGCTCAACCCCCTCGTTTCGAAAATATGCCTCCCCGGCAGCAATTGAGACCTCTCGCTGTTCACCTCCTGGCTCTTCCAGGCGCATTTTCAAGTCACTAATCGCCGTGATGACATAGTCATGCTCATGACGATGCCACCCTGTCTGGGCTTCTGGTGCAAAATCAAACCGCGTGACTCTGACGTGCTCGTTATCAATCAGTAGTGACGCGGTTGCCATTTTTTGATCACTCATCTTATTATCTCAATTTAAAAACAAAGGGTTAAATTCACTATTGTCTGGGCGTCATTCTAGCCCATCAGTTCTATGATCCATCCTGACTGGAAATCTGTTTTACTAGTAACTTAACTGATTAATCAAGACCGCGATAATTTTCATGTCTCCAGACGTTGTCATTGTAGGTGCCGGTATTACGGGTTGCGCGACTGCCTATGAGTTATCGAAGAGTGGACTTCGTGTTCAAGTCATCGAAAAGTATTACCCGGCATCAATGGGATCAGGCTGGACGCTTGCTGGAGTGCGGCAATCCGGAAGACACGCGGCTGAATTGCCGCTCGCCCAGTACGCTGTCGAAAAATGGCGAAATCTCGATGAGGCGCTTGGTGCAGATACAGGCTATGTCCAAGCAGGCAATCTGCGTTTAGCGCGATCTGAAGAAGAAGTTAAAAAAGTTAAATCTCTTGTCGATTCGCAACAACGAAAAAATCTAAATATCATATTATTATCGAACAATAAACAAGTCCGTGATGTAGCGCCATGCGTATCAAAAAAAATACTTGCGGCTTCGTTCTGCCCAACAGATGGACACGCAGATCCTAAATCAACGGTCGATGCTTTTAAGCGAGAGGCGGAACGTCAAGGCGTCACATTTCATATTGGAGAGTCCGTCCAAAAGCTGCTCATCAGAAATAACCAGCTCATTGGATTAGAAACAAGCAAGAGAAGAATCGAGACACCAAAGTGTCTTTTAGCATGCGGCGTCAGTATTAATGAACTAATTGAGCCTATCGGCCTCACAATCCCGCTTTCGATTTCAATTGCCACCGTCATTCAAACCACTCGACAAGAACCACTTCTGGCACCTGTCCTTGGTGTAGTTGATGGTGCGGTCACACTTCGTCAGCAAAGAGATGGTCGATTTCGACTATCAAGTGGAGTTGAAACTTGGAGCGGCAAGATAACCGAAATAAATGGCCAACCATATGCCTTTCCGGCTATTTCAAAAGTTCAGTCCACTCTCGAGGCGGGATTAGATATTTGTCCGGCTCTCGAGCATTTTCAGATGCGCAGCTTCTGGGGTGGGACCATTGACCTAACCCCCGATGCGCTACCCGTTCTTGATGAGGCGCCTAACGCGAAGGGACTGTTTCTTGCCAGCGGCTTTTCTGGACACGGTTTTGGCATCGCTCCCGCTTCAGGCCATATTCTTTCCAGACTCATCCTTGAGCAAACGCCAGATCTTCCAATTGGAAGCTTCGCTTTTAACCGGTTTG
>SHBR01000052.1 GCA_004212795.1 Candidatus Thioglobus sp. | reverse complement strand
AATACGGCGCAAGAGGGCTTAGAACCTAAAGCGTAATCACCTGATCCGGCATGTTCGATGCGAGCGCTTCGTAGAGATTTGGAAAGCAGCCGATTACCGCACCCTCGACCAACTTATTGTCAATTTCGCGTTCATAACAACACTGGTCACACCCCATCAGCAGGATATTTTGTTCTCGGGCAACGATAGCCAAACGCTCTCCTATCGGGTCACCTTTCACCAACACGTAGTTGTTATCTTCAAAAAAGAACATACCGGCCACCTCCGGACCATGCGCCTGCTCTTCAAGCTGAGGAAGAATCATTTTTCCTAACTTGTATGAAACGGTGTGGCCTTGGCTTGAAAAAATATAAGCAACTTTCATTCGTCATACTTTTGATGTGTTTACTTAAAAAATACTTATCACGCCGCAGTGAGCAACAGCGATCGACCGGCATCTGCAACTCGATTCAGCAGATATTTATAAATCTTCTTTGATCTACTGAGGCCCATCACAGGAAACTGGCTTAACGTGATCAGGTTTCACTTGCGCAATATAAAGCCCAAAAACCAAAAGGTCATCATCAGCTAGATTGAGGCCTTGATGGCACCAGTCGATGGCTTCTATATAACTTTCGCCTTTTTCGAACGTACGCTTTCCTTTTGAGCCGTAATCAACGGTGAGCGTGCCCGACTTTATATAAGCATAAAGTGGCACCAAGTGCTGATGCCAATTTGTTTTTCCACCAGGCTTTATCACAATATCATAGGCATAAATTGCAGGACTTCCTTGTGGAAGTTGATAGTTTTGGCCGAGAATCGTCGCAGAGCGTTGCTCAAGTGGAATTGGGGTTGCTGTTATGCCTTCATACATTTGCGTATCCGCGATTGCCAGCGGACACCATGACATTATGGCGAGTAATATGGCTTTCTTCATATCTCTCAAAGTGATCTCCTTGAATCAATAGTAGTCATAGACGTATCCGAGGTAAACGAGATCAGCCTATGAAGCCCGAAAGCTAAAGGGCCTGACTCGAAATTCTACATTGCCGAAACAGCGAGCGCCCAGTCAATTAGTCCTCTCACCGCGCTTGCCTCTACCCCTTCGAACCCATGATAGTGGAGCGGGCCGCATAAGCCACCTGTCGGAGTGCCGTCGGTCAACATGATGAGATGCTTTTCTTTCGCGTCCAGGGATTCAAAAAAGGACCGCGCGCTCGAAGGCCATGTCACCTTGCATTGATCGTTCGCATGATGCAAAACCAGCAGTGGTGCCAAGTAGCGTCCTGACGTGATTCTTCCCATCGCGAACTTGTTGGGCCTTTTCTTATTGCTTTTATAAATGCCGGATAGCAACGCAACCCCATCCACGCGAGCAGGATACTGTTTCCCAAAACTGGCAGCCGAAACGCTTCCCTTACTGAATCCAACCAGAAAAACAGGGTCGCTATTGAGGCTACGCACGTGATGAATGACCGCATTGATCGCGTTCAGATGCTCTTCAGATTGACGGTACTTAAACGAAATTTTCTGCTTGGATGGATTTGGAAATATAAATACATTTGCTCCCCACTCAGCGAGCGCGGCGCGCTCACGAATCACAAAATTTCGTGAGGTCAAATTTCCCTTCCATCCTCCCCCGCCACTAAAAACAATAAAATTCAGTTTCGGATTCTCTGATTCAATAAAACTGACAGGTAGCGTACCAACGCCGTTAATTGTTATCCAGGAACCCTGCGCAACTACACTTTGTCCTATCAACAACCCCAGAACAGCTAGAACACAACTAAAGCTTTTAGGCCAAAAACGCCGGGCATTCCGATCGCGAACTCTCTCGACAGATCCCAAATCGCTCAAAGCACGAACCCTTCTGGAAACGGATCGTCGCTATCTACAAAAATAGTATTGATCCCTGTTATGTGGGCAGCGCCTCTGACACCGGGGATAATTGCTTGATACTCGCCCACCTTGGTCCGCCCCTCAATCGTCCCTGCAAATTTGCTGCCAATAAAACTCTCGTGCACGAACGTTTCGCCCTCAGTGATTAGATCTCTTGCGGCTCTTTGAGCAAGTCTTGCGGATGTACCCGTTCCACAAGGCGAGCGATCGACCATCTCACCTGCAATTACACAAGCGCGAGCATCACTATTCGAGTCAAGCGCTGCTCCCGTCCACATACAATGTCGCAATCCCTGAATACTCGTATCGAGAGGATGGACAATATTGTGTACTTCCTCTAACTGTTCTCGCAATTCAATTCCCATTCGGGTGAGTGAGGGTGCATCGAATTCCGAAAGATCAGTGAAGTTTTCCTGCTGTTCAATAATAGGGTAAAAGTTTCCGCCATAGGCAATATCGACTTTGAGCGCTCCAAGATCTGGAGACTCAACCTCTAAATCCTTGGCGAATAAAAAAGATGGGATATTAATCAATTTAACGCTGGTGACCTTGTCGTTTTTCTTTTCATACTCAACATCAACTCGGCCCGCGGGCGTCTCAAGCCGAAGGAGGCCTTCCGTCTTTGGTTTAACCAAGCCTCGCTCAATAGCAAATGTCGTTGTGCCGATTGACGCGTGTCCACACATCGGCAGACATCCTGAGGTTTCAATAAAAATAATTCCAATATCAAACTCATCGCTGGATGGCGGATAAATAAAAGTGCCCGACATCGCTGAGTGACCCCTTGGCTCAAACATCAACGCCCGGCGCATCCAGTCAAACTCTTCCATAAAATGCTGACGTCGTTCGCTTTGATTTCTGCCGTCAAGCGGCGGGGCGCCACTTACGATCATGCGAACAGGCATTCCCGCAGTGTGTCCATCAATGCATTCAAAAGTTGATTTCACGTTTTTAGTGTCTATTGCTTTTTTGCTTGCTGCTCGAAAAAAGAAGCGCCTGTTGGCATTTCGGGAAAGGCCATCTCATATTCGCTGCATCGGACCCGTCCAGTTGGCTCGCCCCGTACAACTTCATACTGGTATTTACTTGGAATGTGATTGTCATGAAGTGGATAACTATCCTCCGCCAGATATTCACAAATAAATAAGGTCCGAGACCCCTTTGAAAGATTAGGCCCAGATCCATGCAGTAATCGAGTATGCATCAGGCAAGCCGACCCGGCAGGTCCAAAGCAAGATTCGACAAGAGGCGTCATCGCCTCCATCACCTCATCGCTCACCGCGCCCGTAAAAATCCCGTCATGCCAATGATCGTATAAGCGACCCTTGTGCGTTCCAGGAATCACTTGCAGTGGGCCGTTCTCAGGCGTCACATCATCGAGAAAAAAAAGGACTGTTATCATATCGTCATTAGTGTGTGCTTCAAATAAGAAATCCTGATGAAACTTAACCTGAGTTGCAGCGCCCGGAAGTTTGGAGTTGATCTTGGCATTTTCAAACTTTATGTTTGGGCCAAAAATATCAACAACAGCATCAAGTGCGCGGTTATCTCGCATGACCTCAAGATACACATCTGATATTTCAACAGGTGACGCGATACGACGCAACGCGGGCCGTTCCGCACAATGTCCAGGCTCAATATCAAACCGAGGACGGCCATCAATTGTTTCGCCGTATGCAGCCGTTTGGCTGCGGCTTTGCTCTTTCCACAAGTCAAACTGCTCCGTTAGCCGCTTAAGCTGTGTTGCGGTTAACGCATCTTTGAGAAACAAAAAGCCTTGCGTATGAAATTGTTCGAGTTCTTCTGGAGATAACATATTCTTCTTTCAATACATAATTAAATTCAAACTTCTACTTACCGAGTACTGAGATCTCCACCCCGCTGGGCTTACCGTTTTGGATATTACCAATAGTTGACCGACAGGCAGAAAAAACCAAAAGGAGGTCCTGACTCGCGAGCAACTCGACGTAATCACCCTCCTTAGCACTCGTCGGCTCATCTCGAATCAGGCCATCTTCACTTACAAACGACTTCTCGAAAAGATTCCAAGGTGGTGGCGTCACTCGATACGGGATGCCATATTCCCTTAACGTCTGTTGCAAATTATCTTCGCAATTAGGGTACCGCTCGGTGTCTCCAAAAAATGTATAACTTGCAGCTGAGCATGCAGCGTGCAGTGAATCGTGATAACCATCCGTTGTATCCTCTGAAAAAACCAACAACGGTGAAAAATAATTACTCACCAAGGCATCACCTTTCTGAAAACGAGTCGAGTAAAGCGCGGTTCGCGTATGCGCCATAGACAGATACTCTTCAAAATCCGGGGCACCAAATGCCCAAGTATCCACAACCTGGCCTCCGCTTAGCGTTGCCACTCGCACTTTTTGACCTTCTGACACCAAAATCCCGGTGACCTCGCCAGGTGAAAGTTTTTGATGAATTTCAGCATCCATAAATCGTAGAGTATCCTGATTGCTCGTCAATTAACCTAACTAATTTCAGCGACGGGGAAGGTATTACGCCAAAGATCACGTTGGTATGTGCCATAGTGAAACGACTCAAACGCAGCCAGATCTCCAACCAATGGCTTTATTTCCACCTCTGCACTCGGGTTGACAAATAGCGGGATTGAATACCGATCGTCGTTGCCCACATTGATCACCCGATGAGGCGTCGAAGAGAACCGTCCGTTACTCCATATCTCCATAATATTCCCAATATTGACAACAAACGTATCGGCGATTGGGGTCGCCCCCACCCATTGCCCTTCTTTATTTTGAATCTCTAATCCGCCAATACTGTCCTGCCAGAGAATCGTAAAAGCCCCCGAGTCACAGTGGGGCACGACACCCAGGTGGTTCTCACTCAGAGGACTGTCTTGAGGGGGATAGTGATTTACTTTTAACCGGCTCAGCGGCCGGGAAAAATAATGGGCAATGTGATTCTCCTCGAGTCCGAGTGCGAGTGAGAAACCCCTCATGAGCGTTTTCGACAGATCCTCTGCAGCTTCGAAATATCGCCCCATCATTTTCTTAAATTCGGGACACTCCGGCGGCCATTGATTCGGTCCATCAAGCGGGTTTTCGGGATCAATCCGACGCTCATGCCCTACCCAGAATCCCTCCTGGTGACTGGTACCCGCCCTTTGTTCTCCTTCGTAACTGCGATAGCCCAATGGCAGATAGCCTTGAATCTGAGGGGTGATCTTGAAATTCGTTTTGCGATTCATTGGCAATGAGAAGAATTCTGCCGATACGCGCCGCAAATCAGTAATTAACGAAGACGGAAACCCATGGTTTTTAATATAAAAAAATCCCACGTCTGCGCAGGCTGTTCGAAGGCTCTCAATACACAAGTCAGATCGTTCTTTATTTGCTAAAGCCCCAATATCAATGATGGGAATCTCTTCAAACGCTAACCGTCTTGTTGCTTTAATCATCGATTTAACTCTAATCAAATATTAAGTCATATCTATACAAATTTACTTTACACTGCACCAGTTAACTAATCAAAAATATTGCACGGTAGCGCAATATAACTGATGGTTAAAAATAAAATAATCAGCATCGCTGACCAAATCAGCAAGCTTCTTTTGATTCAAATCAAACTTTAGAAGTTTGTAGTCTAAAGATCTTACAATTGAATTTGTCGCCACAAATTAGGTACCCCTCATGACGCTATGGCACACGGTAATCGTTGTGTTAATCAATCTGCTTTGGGGATCGATGTTCATTGCGGCCGCAATCGGACTCCGTGAATTTCCGCCAATTTTTTTTACGGGTATTCGATTTGGACTGCTTGCTGTTCTGCTCTTCTATTTTTTGCGAGTTCCTCAAAGGCTCATCGGGCCCCTTTTTAAAATCGGACTGGTCATGGGGGTTGGCATGTATCTCACCCTGTATCTATCGATCTCCCTCGCGGAAAACACGGCATCAATTGCAGTCTTTAGCAAACTCGAAGTCCCATTTGCTTTGCTGTTGGGTGTGATTTTGCTCAGTGAGCGAATGGGCGCTGCTCAAATCACGGGCGTCTGTATTGCAATGGCAGGCGCCGTGATTATTACGTTTGATCCAGCAGCTTTCAGCGATCTTCCGGCACTCTTTTGGATGGCAGTCTCGTGCGGGTTTTCCGCATATGGCTTTATTCAGATTCGCCGGCTCGAAAAAGTGCATCCCTTCAGTATTGTGGCCTGGATCTCAGTCGTGAGCGCACCGGCCCTGCTGGGCACATCTATGATTTTTGAGAGTAATCATCTTGAGGTCATACAAGCATCGACTTGGTCCGGATGGCTGGCCTTGTGTTACACCGCAATCGTGGGATCTGTGATCGCCAACTCCGGACTTTATTTTTTGCTGGAACGATATCCCGTAAACCTTGTCACCCCCTTTAGCTTGCTCTCTCCGATTTTTGCGGTGATTGGTGGCATTTTATTTTTGGATGATGTGCTCACGGTCGGTCTAATGATTGGCGGTGGCCTGATACTTTGTGGTGTCACCTGGATAAACCGACGGGCAGCCGTATTGACTCGCAAACCCAACTCAAATCAAACTGGGTAGTCGCGAGCCTAAGTTAAAATCCTTTACATTATCGATAACTCAATTGTTTTCAGCGAACACAGAAGTTGATTTCTTCGTCGACACTCATGATAAAAGCCACCGATATTTCCGCCGAGCAAAAGTACGCTAATGTTCGAAAGCCACTAAGTGAAGCCAGCACACTGCCGGGATGGTGTTATAGCGATTCACGCTTTTTTGAACGTGAACAAAGCACTATTTTTAATCAGTGTTGGCATTTTGTGGGCAGGGCAGATGAGATTAAATCGGTTGGTGACTATCTAATCTACGACAGTCCGCAAGGATCGCTGATCGTGATGCGATCTGATTCAGGCGTTATTAATGCATTTCGAAACGCCTGCCGGCATCGAGGCACACGTCTTCTCAACGAAACAGGTTCAACCCAACGAATTGTTTGCCCTTATCATAGTTGGGTTTATGGAAACGACGGCTCCCTATTACGGGCGCCGGGGATGATCGAAACAAAAGGTTTTAAGGTCGAAAGCTGCCATCTCACAGCCGTTCGACTTGAGTCATGGGCGGGATTCTTGTTTGCAAGTTATCTTGATAATGGTCCATCACTATCAGCGTGGCTTGGCGATATGCCTGAGTATTTCAGAAGGTATTCAGGCGCGGAATTTGAATGCGTCAGACGAAAAAAATTCACGGTTCGGTGTAATTGGAAATTCCTGATTGAAAATGCCCTGGAAACCTACCACACCGGAACGGTCCACCGGGCCTCGCTCGGAAAACAGCAGTCAGAAATAATACCCACGACGGGTAACTGGCTATGTTTACGAGTATTCGTCGACGGTAAAGACTCTGTTTCTGTCCTGTCCTCTTCAGATGACAGTTTTCCTATCTATCCGAATCTTGAGGGCGAAGAGCGCACCAGCACCTACTTTACAAACATACTGCCTTGTACCCAATTTGTTTTTGCGCCCGACGCAATGTGGTGGCTTGCAATTAATCCGGTTAGTGCTGATGAAACAACGCTCGAAGTCGGATCCTGTTTCCCCACTCAAAATCGAATGATCGAAGCATTTGACCGCATCTCAAAAGCCTATTTCGATCGGTTAGATATGGCGACACCTGAAGACAATGCAATCTGTGAGGCACAGCACCTCGGCAACCTGAGCGACCTTGGTCATCAAGGACGATTCAGCGCTGAGGAAGCGCTGGTGCATAAACTCGCCAACTGGGTTCTCGACCAGACGCTTCGATCAGGCGCTTAAGGCGTTCAGATAACCAAACAGCGAAACCGACCCACCGGTATGCAAAAAGACGACCCGCTCGCCTTTTTTATAATGACCCTTGCGAATAAGATCAATCAACCCGGCTGCGCCTTTGGACGAATAAACCGGGTCAAGCAATAAACCTTCGAATTTTGCAAACATCCGGATCGCATCTATTCCCGCTTCAGTTGGCAGCCCATAGCCCTCACCAACATAATCCGAATTTGCGGCGATATCCTGGGCACTGACAACACCGGGGCAGCCTAATACGTCAGCAGTTGCACTAGCCAGTTTGAATACATTTTCTTCCTGCGCCTCTTTGGCCGCCCTGACTGAAATACCCATTACCGGAATATTGGCGTTAAGCGCCTTCAGTCCGGTCACAAGGCCTGCTTGCGTACCCGTGCTACCGGTGGCATGCACAATATGATCAATCACAAGACCACGGTCGTTCGCCTGTCCGACTAACTCCAGCGCACAGTTGGCATACCCTAATGCACCCGTTGTGTTCGAGCCACCCCCGGGGATCGTGTAAACCCTTTTGCCCTGCTTGCGAAAATTCTCGGCGACTGACTCCATCTCTGCGTTCATATCGAGACCCGCATTTCGGGTTTCATAGGTCGCCCCGTGAAGAACATCCAGAAGCACATTACCATTGTGGTTATAATTTTCGTCTTTATATCCGGTACGATCTTCAAGCAGGATATGACAATCCATCCCCAGTCTTGCGGCAAATGCTGCTGTCTGGCGGGCGTGATTGGACTGCGTCGCGCCCTGGGTCATTACAAGATCAGCACCCTCGACCTGAGCCTCTGCCATCAGAAACTCTAATTTCCGCGTCTTATTTCCGCCCGTGGACAAACCCGTACAGTCGTCACGTTTTATCCAGATTTCAGGCCCATCAAGCGCTTCAGACAGACGATCCATCCGCTCCAGCGGAGTGGGTAAATGTGCGAGATGGACGCGGGGGAAACGAGCTAAATGCATTGGAAAGTTCCGTATAAGTTCGAGAAATCGAGTATTAAGCAGTGCCGTCTTGATTTCAAATGCAAAATCAAGACTACAATATGCGACCCTCGCATTTTAGGCAAATGTTATGCGTCTCGAGTGGTTAGAAGATATCTTGGCAGTAATTGAAACCGGATCATTTATTGAAGCGGCCAAGCGACGATTCTTATCCCAACCGGCGTTCTCTCGCCGAATTCGAATGATCGAAGCGCATGTGGGTGCGGAACTTTTTGACCGATCAAAAAAGCCGGTACAACTCAAATCGGGGGTCAGTACGCACCAAGCATCAATAAGAGAGCTTGTTGCCCGCTTGCATGAGCTCAAGGCAGATTTAAAAAAACAGGATCAGGATGGTGAAAATCAAATCATCATTGCAAGTCAGCACGCAATCACGACGTCTGTTGCCCCTTCACTCATAAAAAATATTTCTGCAAAAAATAACTTAAGCACCTTACTCAAATCCGCAAACCGAGATGAGTGCTACGCGCTCCTGATGACCAAGCAGGTCGATCTGATCTTAATTCACCATTCAAATGCAGATGAATCACTTGACCACCAAGGTTTTTTCCAGGAGTACGAGCTTTCTAAAGAACGACTGATTCCGGTTTGCCTGGGTTCTGAACATAACGCAATCAAAAGCCACATAATTGAAGGGCGGCTTCCAGTCATCGCATACCCATCTGACTCCTATCTGGGTCAAGTGATAGAACGGGAAGTATTTTTCCAGCTACGCGCCCAGCTCACAATTGACCGAGTAGCCGAAACCTCTCTAACGCTCGCTATCCTGCCAATGACGGTGGCAGGCGTGGGGGTCGGATGGCTTCCGGACTCACTGGTTGCTGCTGATCTAGCTTCTGGCCTCCTTACTGACTTACGAGACGCATTGCCTGATTGCGAACTCAGCGTAATGGCTATCCAGCTTCGTGATTCAGAGTCGATATTTAAATCTGAAGTCTGGGAGACCGTCGCCGCGTATATTGACCACCGGTAAATCAGAAACGCTAAATTAAAAAGCTTCGAATCAGATCATTAACGACTACTGGTTTCTCCATATGGAGGTTATGCGCACACCCTTCAACAATCTCAATGCGCACATCTGGAATCCGGTCTAGGAAATGCTGCTGCTGGCTCCAATCATACGATCGGTCCTCACGCGCCCAAATCACGAGCGTGGGCGCCATAATTTGACTCAACTGCTCTCGGCCATCCCAATGCTCCCACGCCTCAAGGCTAGCGAGCGCCGCTTGCTTGGTGGCTTTTGCACCTTCTGATTGACATAGCGATAACCCGGCTTCGAAATCGGGATTCAAAAACCACGTTCGCGCGATGTTCTCTCGCGCATGCTCGAGACCGAGGTTTAGGATCTTTCTTCGCGACTCTTCTATTGGTTCAAATCGGTTCGGTAAAACGCCCATCGACCCTGTTCCCAAACAAATCAAGCGGTTGATGCGCTCGGGCCAGTTTGCGGCCATTTCTTGAACAATCATACCGCCCATCGAGTGACCGAGTAGATCAACTTTGTCAATCTCGAGATAATCAAGAAGACGGCAAATATCATCGACATTACCGGGGATGCTTGACGGCGCCTCTAGGTGAGCACTTTCTCCATACCCCGCAAGTGACGGCATGATTAGCTCGAAATCATCTTGCAACGGCTCCTGAAACTGCCACATAAACTGTCCACCAAGATAGCCATGGACAAGCATTAACGGGGAGCCTGAGCCTACCCGACGATGCATTAACAAATCCTTACTCATTTTTGCTCACCGTGGATCCCGACTAAACACGCCCTTTTCCTTGAATGACTCGATCTAAAATCAAAGCGCAGAACAAGATCGCAACTCCAGCAAGAATGCCCTGTCCCACGTTCGCGTACTGAAGTGCTTCCAGTACATCCTGACCCAAACCTTTCGCGCCAATTAAAGAGGCAACCACTACCATCGCCAAACTGAGCATAACAGTCTGATTAACACCTGCCAGAATAGTAGGCATGGCGAGCGGTAAATCAACCTTGGTCAGTAGGTACCATTTGGATGCGCCATAGGCAATTGCTGCCTCTCGAATCGTTTCAGGAACGCCCTTTAATCCTAAAACCGTTAAGCGCACCACAGGGGTACCGCCAAAAATCATCGTAATAATCACCGCTGCTACTTTCCCGGTTCCAAAAAAGGCAATAACCGGGATCATGAATACAAAGGCGGGCATCGTTTGCATGAAATCCATGATCGGACGTATCAGCGCATAAAAGCGTGGCCGGGTCGAACAATAAATGCCGAGCGGAATACCAATCGAAATACTGAGAATGGCGGCAGTGCCAAGCAACGCGAGAGTTGTCATCGCCTTAACCCAAAATCCCAATAACCCCATGTAAGCCAAAAATGCGATCGAATAAATAGCCGCTCGTGGACCTGCTGACAAGCCCGTCATCACAGCAATAGCGCTGATCACAACAATCCATGGAGTCTTTACAAACAACATTTCAAGCGAATCAAGTACGCTCCGAATCCCGATCGTAATCGCAGAAAAAAGCGCATCCCCTTTAATTACGGCATAGTCAAACGCTCGCTCTACACCATCAATAGACATCAACCGAATCTCAGGATGAGTCGGAAAGTCTTCAAACAGTGCAATGAGGTTTGGAAAACTATAGTGAACCGCTGATAGCAGCATGACCGTAGATGAAAACAGCACGGTCAGGCCTATATCAACAGACCGCATTCCAGATTGAATCGAACGATCAGACAACCACTCAGAAAAGCGTTTTTCTAAAATCTTGTTTGCCAGCGCTGCCTGCAAAATACGGACCGTGGTCCAGAGCATAATGCCCATAATCGCAATCCAGAAACCCATCTCTTCAACCCGCTGAGCCTCCTGAACGTAACCTGCAATCGAATCCTCCAACGATTTGATCGTTCTTTTAAAAACATCCACCTTATCGGAATTGGACTCGATGGCTGCTTGCAACTGTTTTTGTCGAAAATCAATTGTGGATTGAATTTGGTCTATTTTTTTGTAGGCATCTGCACTGATGTTTCCAAAAAATCCACGTACGATCTGAACCACCGCAAAAGTTTCAATCAACAAAAAAGCAAGTGCCCAGCTCCAGATATTTCGAATACCAAACCACAGTGTGCCCAGTAAGAAAGCCGCCCAATTAAAAGAAAAAACATAGCGGGTACTATTATTGATCCGCGCAAATTCTTTGACGTAATAATCTGGACTTGTCTTGACAAACTTCCGGATCTGTTTGTCATTAATCATTGCGCTATCCGATTTACTCATCGCGATGCTCCGCAATTGAGTTAAGCAGCACTTTTTGTGTCACGACACCTGTTGCCGCGTGCACGTCGTTTTCAATCACAATTGGACCATCAGTTTTAACCAGCTTTTCAATGAGCATTCCAATCGCAGCATCCTCGCTCGCCCTGACAGCATCTGTCGGAAATGGGCCGTGTGCCTGCTCATATTGCTGGACGGATATCATGATCGACTTTGCCTTCACGATAGCCAATCGACTGATTCCTTTTACAAAGTCTGCAACGTAACCATCATTAGGGTCCATAATAATTTCTTCAGGCGTACCCACTTGAATCACCTGACCATCTCTCATAATCGCGATCCGATGCCCTACCTTGACCGCCTCGTCCAGATCGTGCGTAATAAAAACAGTCGTTTTTCTTAACTGCCGAGACAACTTGATGAACTCCGACTGGAGCTGTCGCCTAATCAACGGATCCAACGCGCTAAAGGGTTCATCCATTAAAAGAATTTCAGGGTCGGCGGCGAGCGCACGAGCGAGGCCCACTCGCTGCTGCATGCCGCCCGAAAGCTCATGCGCATATTTGCTGCCCCAGCCTGTTAACTCAACAATATCGAGGATCTCCTCAGCCCGGCGATACCTTTGATTCTTATTGACCCCTCGAATTTCTAGGGGCAGCGCAATATTGTCGATCACAGACCGATGCGGCATCAGCGCAAAATTCTGGAACACCATGCCGATCTTTTTATTACGAAAGGTTCGAAGCGCCTCTTTCTCGAGCGCCATCACATCCTGACCATCAATCAGAATTTTTCCCAGTGTGGGCTCCAAAAGACGATTGATATGCCGAACCAGCGTCGACTTACCGCTTCCAGACAGTCCCATCACGCAAAAAATTTCGCCAGGATTAACTTCAAAAGACACATCTGAAACACCAATGACAGCGTTGTATTTCTCAAGCGCGTGTTGTTTCGAGATTTGGTTTTTTGCTATTGCTTCAAGCACCTCAGGCGAG
>SHBR01000051.1 GCA_004212795.1 Candidatus Thioglobus sp. | reverse complement strand
TCAGGGATATAAGAGTCCAACGCTTCAGCCAATGCAACAATGGCGGCGGCGCCGATATCGGACTCATCACCTTCAAGCGCTTTCAGAGCACTACCGGTCACAATCGGTGTATCGTCGCCCGGGAAATCATAGCTTGAGAGTAGATCGCGAACTTCCATCTCGACCAGCTCTAGCAGCTCAGCGTCATCTACCATGTCGGCTTTATTCAAGAAGACAACGATGTAGGGAACGCCCACCTGACGCGCAAGCAAAATGTGCTCTCGAGTCTGGGGCATGGGGCCATCAGCCGCTGAGACGACCAGGATAGCGCCATCCATCTGCGCTGCACCTGTAATCATATTCTTGACGTAGTCGGCGTGACCTGGGCAGTCGACATGAGCATAGTGACGCTTTTCTGTCTCGTACTCAACGTGCGCGGTCGCAATTGTAATGCCGCGCTCGCGCTCTTCAGGCGCGTTGTCGATCTCATCAAAGGCTTTTACATCGCCGCCGAATTTAGTTGCCAGCACCCGAGTTAGGGCTGCAGTCAGGGTGGTTTTGCCGTGGTCGACGTGACCAATGGTTCCCACGTTTACATGTGGCTTACTGCGCTCGAATTTTTCTTTCGACACTTTCTGATTTCCTCAACAGTACTTGGTTAACTGGCTTTCTTCATCATCACTTCCGTGACGCTCGAAGGGGCGGGTAGATACTGGCTAAATTCCATCGAATACGTAGCGCGTCCTTGTGACGCGGATCGCAGGGAAGTCGCATAGCCAAACATTTCCGATAGCGGTACCTCGGCGCGGACAATTTTCCCAGCCGGAACATCTTCCATTTCTGAGATCATTCCTCTTCTGGAATTTAGGTCTCCGGTGACGCCGCCCATATATTCTTCCGGGGTAACAACTTCGACGCGCATTATTGGCTCGAGCAGGACCGGTTTTGCCTTTCCGCTTGCTTCACGGAAAGCCTGGATTGCGGCGGCGCGGAACGCATGTTCAGACGAATCAACATCGTGATAAGAGCCGTCATAAAGAGTAACCTTGACATCGATAACTGGATATCCAGCAACAATCCCTGATTCCATCGCCTCAATAACCCCCTTCTCTACCGCCGGGATGTACTCGCGAGGAACGACGCCACCTTTGATCGCATCCACGAATTCAAATCCTTCACCGCGGTCCTGAGGCTCAACACGCAGATAGACATGGCCATACTGACCGCGACCACCTGATTGCTTTGCGTATTTATGTTCTTGCTCAACCGAGCCATTCAACGTCTCACGATAAGCAACTTGAGGCTTACCAACATTCGCGTCAACGCTGAACTCGCGCTTCATTCGATCAATAATGATTTCGAGGTGAAGCTCTCCCATTCCGGAGATAATGGTTTGCCCTGACTCCTCGTCAGTACGCACTCGGAAAGATGGATCTTCTTGGGCAAGCTTGCCCAATGCAACACCCAACTTCTCTTGGTCGCTTTTGGTTTTGGGTTCGACTGCCTGTGAAATTACGGGCTCGGGGAACTCCATCCGTTCCAAGGTAATGATCTTGCTGGGATCGCAAAGCGTATCTCCAGTCGTTATCGTTTTAAGGCCAACTGCGGCCGCAATATCACCCGCGCGAACCTCTTTTAATTCTTCTCGGGAATTAGCGTGCATTTGCAGAATTCGACCAATACGCTCTTTCTTTCCTTTGATAGGGTTGTAGACGCTGTCGCCAGACTTAATGACGCCAGAGTACACCCGGAAGAAAACCAATTGACCCACAAAGGGATCAGTCATTATCTTGAAGCCCAATGCGGCAAACGGCGAATCGTCAGACGCAGGACGATCTTCCTCAGTTTTATCATCGTCTAGGAGTCCTCGGATCGCGGGCACTTCCATAGGATTCGGCATGTAGTCAATAACAGCATCCAGCATTGCTTGAACACCCTTATTCTTGAATGCTGTACCGCAGGTTACCAACACAAGCTTGTTAGCAATTGTCAACTGACGTAATGCTGTCTTCAGTTCGTCAGAGGAGAGTTCTCCCTCCTCTAAATACTTCTCCATCAACTCGTCGTTTGCTTCAGCGGCAGCTTCGACCAGTTTTTCTCTTAATTCTTGACAACGATCAGCCAGATCATCGGGGATTTCTCGCTCTTCAAACTTAGTTCCGCGCGTTTCTTCATCCCAGTAGATCGCCTTCATCTTGACCAGGTCGACAACGCCTTCAAAATTCTCTTCGGCACCAATTGGAGCTTGGAGGCACACAGGATTTGATCCCAGGCGATCGCGAATCTGATCTACAACCCGGAAAAAATCAGCGCCCGTGCGATCCATCTTATTAACGAAACACATCCGAGGCACGCTATATTTGTCAGCTTGGCGCCAGACAGTTTCGGACTGCGGTTCCACTCCACCGACGGCGCAAAAAACACTGACAGCACCGTCTAACACTCTAAGTGATCGCTCAACCTCAATTGTAAAATCTACGTGGCCCGGTGTATCAATTATGTTGATCCGATGCTCTTCGTAATTCTGGTCCATACCGCTCCAAAAGCAGGTCGTGGCCGCAGAGGTGATCGTGATGCCACGCTCCTGCTCCTGCTCCATCCAATCCATTACGGCATTGCCGTCATGGACTTCGCCAATCTTATGGGAGATCCCGGTGTAAAAAAGAACCCGCTCGGTGGTTGTCGTTTTTCCAGCATCGATATGCGCCATGATGCCGATGTTGCGGTAGCGGTCTAAGGGTGTTTGTCGTGGCACGTTCGATTTCCGTTAGGGTAGTGAGGTATAGAGAACTTTCTCTAAAACCTGAAATGAGAAAACGCTTTATTGGCTTCCGCCATTCGATGCACTTCGTCTTTTTTACGGGCAGCACCGCCACGTTTATCCGAAGCGTCCATTAACTCACCGGCCAGACGGTCAGTCATCGACTTTTCGTTCCGCTTCCGTGCGGCGTCGACCAACCAACGCATGGCGAGAGCATTTCTACGACTCGGCCTTACTTCAACCGGAACTTGGTAGGTTGCGCCACCGACTCGACGACTCTTCACCTCAACCACCGGCCTCACGTTCTCAAGCGCCTGATAGAAAACCTGCAGAGGCTCATCTGCACCCCGACCCCCTATCGTGTCCAAAGCACCGTAAAGCACTTTTTCTGCGATCGACTTTTTACCGTCCTGCATCATTACATTAATGAATTTAGCAATCGTTTGATCACCAAACTTCGGATCAGGGAGAATGGTCCGCTTAGGGACTTCACGACGTCTTGGCATGAGTTCCGGTTTCCGTTTTAAATCTTTGTTTCTAGTTGACGGCCCATTTGAGACGACAACAACGTTTATTTCCTGGCAGCTACGTGTAAAACACCACACACAGCGCCGCCCCGATCGCTTCTAGCGACCTTTCTATAACAACGGTGAGACAGCTTTATTATTGCTAGAGGTGAAAACCTCCTTCGCAACTTCTGTGATGCCCTTTTACGTCGAGGACATCTTTATCACCGTGGCCGATCAGCTAACTCGGCCTTTTTTCGGTTTTAAGATCGCCGCCCAAACATCTTGGCCCAACGATCTTTCCCTTTGTTAATTAATCAGACGCTTAGGACTTTGGTCGTTTCGCGCCGTACTTTGATCGCCCTTGTCGCCGCTCCCCTACACCCGATGTGTCCAACGTCCCTCGCACCGTGTGATACCGGACGCCCGGCAAGTCTTTCACTCTTCCCCCTCTGATCAGAACCACTGAGTGCTCCTGAAGGTTATGCCCTTCACCACCGATATAACTGGTGACCTCAAATCCATTCGTCAGACGTACTCTTGCCACTTTACGTAGGGCAGAGTTTGGCTTTTTTGGCGTTGTCGTATAAACGCGAGTACATACGCCACGCTTTTGCGGACAAGCGGCCAAGGCAGGCACATTAGATTTCTGTGTCTGACGGACTCGCGGTTTTCTAACCAGTTGATTTGTCGTTGGCATTTTTTATTTAAATTAGTAGGACGGCGATTGTAAATCACAACCCCCGCAGGAGGCCGCGATTCTAGGCAGACTAGCGCTTTTTGTCAACAATCCCTTGAATTTTCCTCGGCTCGCGGATATTTTGGTGCGATTTCAAGCAACCTCTGCGGAAGCATCCTCAACCGCATCTCCAATCCCTTTGAAACTTTCTTCAGGATCGACGGTCTCTTCACTAGGGCGATCACGCTCCATTCGTCGTCGTCGACGCTCTTCATGGTGGGCAAGGCCAGTACCCGCGGGGATCAAGCGCCCCACGATGACGTTCTCTTTAAGGCCACGGAGATTGTCCACCTTGCCCTGCATTGACGCCTCGGTTAGGACACGAGTCGTTTCCTGGAAAGACGCTGCAGAAATAAATGAATCAGTACTCAGCGAAGCCTTTGTAATTCCAAGCAGCACGGGAAGAAAAGTTGCGGGCTCCTTCTTCTCTGAGCTTAATGCGTCATTTTCTCCCAGAATTGCCGACCGCTCGACCTGATCACCTGGCAAATAACGAGTATCACCCGGTTTATCGATTTTAACCCGGCGCAACATCTGTCGAACAATGACTTCGATATGCTTGTCATTTATTTTTACACCTTGTAGTCGGTAGACCTCCTGCACCTCACTAACAATGAAATCGGTTAGCGCGACTAGACCTCGGTACTCAAGCACATCACTCGCGGCAAGAGGGCCCTCGGAAATCACATCACCTTGCTCGACGGTTTCGCCATCGAACACACTGATATGACGATCCTTCGGAATAGACATCTCATGGACGGTCCCGTCTTCGTCAGTAATCTCAAGGCGAACTTTAGTTTTCACCTCTTTACCAAATGAAATGGTGCCAGATGCCTCTGCCAAGATTGCAGGCTCTTTTGCTTTACGCGCCTCGAACAACTCAGCGACCCGCGGCAAGCCGCCGGTAATATCCTTGGTCTTTGATCCTTCGAGCGGCACTCGGGCCAAAACAACACCCATACCGATTTTTTCGCCATCTGTCGCCACAATGGATGCGCCAGGCGGCATCTGGTGCGTCGCTTTAGGCTTGTTTTTCCCATCAACCAATTCGATCGTCGGCTTAATGTCGCCCGTGGCGCCACGTCGACTTTTCGGATCAATCACAAGATAAGTGGTGGACCCCGTTAACTCGTCCCCCTGCTCGGTCACTGAGACGCCCTCAACGATATTTTGGAACCGAATTTTCCCGGCAACCTCGTTGATAATCGGTCGAGTATGGGGGTCCCAGGAGGCAATTAATTCACCACTTTTAACTTGATCCCCATCATTTACCGTGACCACTGCGCCATAAGGCACCTTATGACGCTCCCGGTTAACACCATGCTGATCGCGAATCACCAAATCACCCGAGCGGGAAACAACGATATTACTGCCGTCCTCGCGCCTCACCGAGCGGACGCCAATCCATGACACCGTACCATCATGGTTCACTTCAACCCTGCTGGATCCTGCGGTTCTTGACGCTGCGCCCCCAATATGGAATGTCCGCATGGTTAATTGGGTGCCGGGCTCACCAATACTTTGAGCCGCCATCACCCCGACCGCTTCACCGCGACTCACAACATGTCCCCTTGCCAGGTCACGCCCGTAGCAAGTTGCGCAGATTCCGAAACGGGTCTCGCACGTCACTGCCGAGCGCACTTTAACAAGATTTACATTGTGCTCTTCGAGGAGTTTGATACCAGCTTCATCAATGATTTGACCGGCTGTTAGCAAAACTTCTTGATCACGCGGACTCAACACATCCTTCGCCACTGAGCGCCCAAGTATTCTGTCCTCAAGAGGAATCACAACTTCACCTCCCTGAACAATGGCTTCCCGATCAATACCGTTTTCTGTTTTACAGTCTTCCTCTATCACGACAAGGTCCTGACAGACGTCGACCAGTCTTCGCGTAAGGTAACCGGAGTTCGCCGTCTTAAGTGCAGTATCCGCCAAACCTTTTCTTGCGCCGTGAGTTGAGATGAAGTACTCGTTTACGTTTAATCCCTCGCGGAAGTTTGCCTTGATGGGCGTTTCGATAATCGAGCCGTCAGGTTTTGCCATCAAACCACGCATGCCTGCAAGTTGACGAATCTGCGCATGACTTCCTCGTGCGCCTGAGTCTGCCATCATAAAGATGGAATTAAACGAGTCCTGCTCAATGCTGTCGCCATCCTTGGTGACAACAGAATCAGACTGGATTTCATCCATCATCTCATTAGCAACTCGATCGCTTGCATGGGTCCAAATGTCAACGACTTTGTTATACCGTTCGCCATCAGTCAAAAGACCCTGACTATGTTGATCCTGGATTGCCTTCACTTCCGCTTCAGCTGAATCCACAATTCCTGACTTACTATCAGGAATCGCCATATCGTCCACCCCGATGGAAACACCAGCTTTGGCCGCAATCGAAAAACCTGTGTACATCAATTGGTCACAAAAAATAACCGTATCCTTCAGGCCAACATCTCGGTAACACTGATTAATCGCTCCGGAAATCTCTTTCTTTTTCATAGTCTTGTTAACAATCGAAAAAGGAAGGCCATCTGGGAGAATCTCTGACAAGAGCGCTCTCCCGGTAGTGGTATCCGTTAACTTGAAGGTCTCGACAGGTTCGCCCTGGTCAGAAGTTTGGACCTCGCGAATTCGAACCTTGATTTTCGAATGAATGGCAATCGCACCAATATCAAGCGCTCGACGCACTTCCGAAACGTCAGAGAAATACTTACCTTCGCCAAGTGCATTCACCCGCTCTCGAGTCATATAGTAGAGCCCAAGAACGATATCCTGAGATGGCACAATAATAGGCTCACCATTTGATGGAGAAAGCACATTATTTGTGGACATCATTAACGTCCGAGCTTCAAGTTGCGCTTCAACAGAAAGTGGCACGTGAACCGCCATCTGATCGCCATCAAAGTCAGCATTGTATGCCGTACAAACGAGCGGATGGAGTTGAATCGCTTTACCTTCAACCAGCACCGGCTCAAAAGCCTGAATACCGAGACGATGCAGCGTTGGCGCTCTGTTTAACAACACAGGATGTTCGCGGATAACCTCCTCGAGAATATCCCACACTTCCGGCTCTTCTAGCTCGACCAATTTTTTTGCCTGCTTGATCGTTGTCGCGAGACCCCGCAATTCAAGCTTGCTATAGATAAATGGTCTAAATAGCTCCAACGCCATTTTTTTAGGCAGGCCACACTGATGAAGCTTGAGCGTCGGCCCGACAACGATGACTGAACGACCGGAATAGTCAACCCGCTTACCCAGTAGATTCTGCCGAAAACGGCCCTGCTTGCCCTTTATCATGTCGGCCAATGACTTCAACTGACGCCGGTTTGGACCCGTAACCGCCTTACCTCGACGGCCGTTATCCAGCAGGGCGTCAACGGACTCTTGCAGCATGCGCTTTTCGTTACGAACAATAATGTCGGGCGCGTTTAGATCAAGCAATCGACGCAGGCGATTGTTTCTATTAATGACTCTTCGATAGAGATCATTTAAGTCTGAAGTCGCGAACCGACCGCCCTCAAGCGGCACTAATGGACGAAGATCAGGTGGCAATACGGGTAGCGCCTCCATAATCATCCATTCTGGCTTATTACCGGAATGCAAAAACGCCTCGACTACTTTCAGGCGCTTGCTCACTTTTTTAGTTTTAGTCTCAGACGTTGATTCGGCAAGATCTTCCCGAAGCTGAACTGAAAGCGCCTTGAGCTCAAGGCTTTTGAGAAGCTCTTTAACAGCCTCTGCCCCCATTCCTGCATCAAATTCTGAGCCGTACTTTTCTATCGCCTCATAGTACATCTCTTCTGTCATTAAAGAGCCCGCTTCCAGATCTGTAAGGCCAGGATCTGTGACGACGTAGGCCTCGAAATACAGTACCCGCTCGATTTCACGAACCGTCATATCGAGCAGCACACCAAGCCGAGAAGGTAACGATTTTAAAAACCAGATATGGGCGCAAGGACTGGCTAACTCGATGTGCCCCATTCGCTCCCGACGTACCGTCGACAACGTAACTTCAACTCCGCATTTTTCGCAGACAACACCGCGGTGCTTTAAACGCTTGTACTTTCCACACAGGCATTCGTAATCGCTGATTGGCCCGAAAAGCTTTGCACAAAACAAACCATCTCGCTCGGGCTTGAACGTTCGATAGTTAATCGTTTCTGGCTTCTTTACTTCACCAAAAGACCAGGATCGAACTTGATCAGGGGACGCCAATCGAATTCGAATATTGTCAAATTCCTGATCTACCGTGTCGCGTCGTGAAAACTGACTGAAAAAATCTTTCATGTTTTTTCCTTTTAGCTTGCCTAGAGCGTGAGAGTCCGAAACTTCAAAACTGTGAAGTTATCGATCTTCCCTTCTCTCAATATTAAGACCGAGTGCTCTTATTTCTTTTTCCAACACGTTGAATGACTCGGGAACGGATGCTTCCATTCGGTGATCGCCGCGGACAATGTTTTCGTACATTTTTGTTCGCCCCCCGACATCATCAGATTTCACAGTCAGCATTTCCTGAAGGGTATATGACGCTCCATAAGCCTCCAGCGCCCAAACTTCCATTTCCCCAAATCGTTGCCCGCCAAATTGCGCTTTACCGCCAAGTGGTTGCTGGGTAATCAGGCTATAAGGCCCCGTCGAACGCGCATGCATCTTGTCATCCACCAGATGATTGAGCTTCAGGATATACATATAACCAACCGTTACCGGTCGATCAAAAGGCTCTCCTGTTCGGCCATCGATGAGTCGAGCCTGGCCGCTTTCCGGTAGTCCTGCAATCCTGAGCCATTCCTTGATTTCCGATTCGCTCGCGCCATCGAAGACAGGCGTTGCAATTGGCACACCGCCGCGAAGATTCTTGGATAGTTCATCCACCTCGCTGTCCGTTAGAGACTGAATATCTTCAGGGTAGTCACCCGTGCCGTATATTTTGCTCAACTGACTCCGTAAATCAGAAGTCTCCGCACCAGCATCTATCATCTCGCCAATCTGCCTTCCTAGGTGACTGGCTGCCCAACCCAAATGACACTCAAGCACTTGGCCTACATTCATGCGTGATGGTACGCCGAGCGGATTCAGAACAATATCAACAGTCGTGCCGTCTTCCATATAGGGCATGTCTTCAATTGGCACAATTCTGGAAATCACACCCTTGTTTCCATGACGGCCCGCCATCTTGTCGCCGGGTTGCAGACGTCGCTTCACTGCAACGAAGACTTTAACCATCTTGAGGACGCCAGCCTGCAGATCATCACCTTCCTGCAGTTTCTGTCGCTTCTCTTCGTACAAGTCATCGAATCGCTTCGACTGCACTGTCAGCTGGGCGCGAATTTGCTCAAGACTTGAATTAGCGTCTTCATCTCGAAGTCGAATCTCGAACCATTTATCCCTTGGTAACGCGTGCAAATAAGATTTTGCTATCTTATCGTCTGCTTTAAGATCTCCAGGGCCACCCTCGGCTACTTTTCCGTTGAGCAATCGCTCGATTCGGTCGTAGGTATCGTCCTCAACAATCTGGTACTGATCCTGTAAATCCTTCTTAATGCGATCAAGTTCCTGTTCCTCGATAGCAA
Source organism: Candidatus Thioglobus sp. (assembly GCA_004212795.1). Lineage (GTDB taxonomy): Bacteria > Pseudomonadota > Gammaproteobacteria > Arenicellales > UBA868 > UBA868. The sequence goes on along the minus strand of SHBR01000051.1, from coordinate 4,408 downwards.
GTGCTCGAGGGTCTTTATCAACACCATCCCGCGTAAATATCTGCACGTCAATAACAGTGCCAGATGTTCCCGATGGCATTCTCAACGAGGTATCTTTTACATCAGAGGCTTTTTCGCCAAAGATTGCTCTCAGTAATTTCTCTTCGGGCGTTAACTGTTGTTCACCTTTTGGAGTGACCTTACCCACAAGAATGTCACCAGGATTCACCTCGGCTCCGATGTACACGATTCCTGATTCATCCAGCCTCGACAGCGCCGACTCGCTGACATTTGGGATGTCGCGCGTTACGTCATCGGAGCCCAGTTTTGTATCACGGGCAGTACAAGTCATCTCCTCAATATGAATTGAGGTATAGACGTCGTCCTGCACCAGGCGCTCGGATATCAGAATCGAATCTTCAAAGTTATAGCCGTTCCAGGGCATAAATGCGACGAGAACGTTTCGACCCAGCGCTAATTCACCCAAGTCCGTCGAGGGACCGTCTGCAAGAACATCGCCCGCAGCAATCTTGTCGCCAACTGAAACCAGGGGACGCTGATTGATCGTTGTGTTCTGGTTTGAACGGGTGTACTTCACCAAATTATAAATATCAACACCCGAATCTCCCGCCTCAACCTCTTTATCGTTAACCTTAACCACGACACGGGATGCGTCGACCGCATTCACAACTCCACCCCGAGTGGCAACAACCACGACCCCGGAGTCAGAAGCCACAGTACGTTCGATTCCAGTGCCCACTAACGGTTTTTCACTTTGAAGCGTAGGGACCGCTTGACGCTGCATGTTCGAACCCATCAAGGCCCGGTTGGCGTCATCATGCTCAAGAAATGGGATTAGTGCCGCTGCAACAGACACAATTTGCGACGGTGCAATATCGATGAACTCGACACTTTCAGGCGTTGAGAGCGTAAATTCATTGTGATGCCGGCATGAAACGAGCTCATCTGTCAAAACACCCTTGTTATCGAGCGCTGCGTTAGCCTGCGCGATCACATAGTCACCCTCTTCTATCGCCGTAAGGTAAACGAAATCATCTTTCACCTTTCCATTAACTACTTTCTTATAGGGCGTCTCGAGAAAACCGTATTCATTGGTCCGCGCAAAGATCGCCAGCGAATTAATCAGGCCAATATTCGGGCCTTCTGGCGTCTCAATAGGGCATACCCGTCCATAGTGGGTGGGATGAACATCACGTACTTCAAAGCCTGCTCGTTCCCGGGTCAGACCGCCAGGGCCAAGTGCTGATACGCGACGCTTGTGTGTAACCTCTGATAGCGGGTTCGTCTGATCCATAAACTGGGATAGTTGGCTCGATCCAAAAAATTCTTTAATAACAGCCGATACTGGCTTCGCATTAATCAGATCTTGAGGCGTGAGATTCTCGGATTCAGCCATCGACAAACGTTCTTTAACCGCTCGTTCTACGCGAACAAGTCCGATTCGAAACTGGTTCTCCACAAGTTCGCCAACCGACCGCACTCGTCGATTACCTAAATTGTCGATATCGTCTGTCTCACCATGTCCATTTTTAAGCTCAACGAGCGTTCGCATCACATCGACGATGTCATGCTGACTCAGAATGCCTGGACCTTCATCGGTTTGACGAGACAAGCGGCGGTTCATCTTCATCCTTCCGACTGCTGACAAGTCATAACGATCAGTATTGAAAAATAGATTTCGAAACAAAAGATCTGCTGCATCTTTTGTCGGTGGCTCGCCGGGACGCATCATTCGATAAATTTCAACTTGGGCTTCCAAAGCCGAACGGGTATCGTCCTGTCGTAGCGTATCTGAGATGTAAGGGCCCTTGTCCAGATCATTGGTGTAAATAATCTCGAAAGACTCTACGCCAATCTCTCGAAACTTCTCTAGGAGTTCAGCTGTGACTTCATCGTTTGCTGAGGCCAACACCTCTCCTGTCTCCATATCAACGAGATCTCGCGCCAGCGCTCTTCCATGAAGATAACTATCCGGGACCCCAAGCGATTTCATGCCAGATTTCTCAAGCTCTTTAATATGTCTCGCCGTAATACGCTTATTCGCCGCCACAACTGTCTTTCCAGTTTTGGTCTTAAGATCGAAATCAAACTCTTGACCACGTAAACGTTCTGCGACTAGGTCGGTCTCGGCTGACTCTGGGAGCAGGGTGACACGATCATTATCAAAAAACAGACTCAGGATTTCCTCAGCAGAATAACCGAGCGATTTTAGAATGATGGTGGCAGGCAGTTTTCGTCGTCGGTCTATTCTGACGAAAAGCAGATCTTTCTGATCAAATTCAAAATCGAGCCAAGACCCGCGATAGGGAATCACTCTCGCATTAAAAAGAAGTTTTCCGGAAGCGTGGGTCTTACCCTTATCGTGATCGAAAAACACGCCTGGGGAACGGTGTAACTGAGAAACAATGACACGCTCTGTGCCGTTGATGACAAACGTCCCGTTATCGGTCATCAAAGGCATCTCGCCCATATAGACTTCTTGCTCTTTTATATCTCTCAGCGTTTTTGCGCCACCTGATTCACTCTTGTCAAAAATGATTAAGCGAAGGGTTGCATGAAGAGGGGCTGAGTACACCATCCCGCGTTGTTGACATTCACGAACATCAAAACGAGGAGTCTCCAGACGGTAGCTTACAAAGTCCAGTGACGCAGTGCCGTTATAACTCTCAATTGGGAATACCGATTTAAAAGCCGCTTGCAATCCCTGATCAATTCGCTGAAGCGGGATGACACCCTCCTGGAGCAGCTTCCGATATGAGGCCTTCTGAATTTCAAGAAGATTCGGGATCGGTTCAGAAGATGATTGGGAACTGAAACTCTTACGAATCCGTTTTTTTTCGGTAAAGGTATAAGCCATGCAGACCTCTCAGCGCATTTAAATGAGAGCGCTCATCGCAAGACGACTAACGCTCAAAACGAACGGCAGAGTCGACCCGTTTGAGGTCGACTCTACTGCCCTATTTATCAACAACTCGACTCTACTGAACTCAGCAGAAATTAAAGTCAAACACTATTTGACTTCGACAGTACCGCCTGCTTCTTCGAGCTGTTTCTTTATATCTTCCACTTCGTCTTTACTGATGCCTTCCTTGATTGCAGAAGGCGCAGACTCGACAAGATCTTTAGCTTCTTTAAGTCCCAACCCGGTAATGGTTCGAACCGCCTTGATCACGCCAACTTTTTTATCGCCAAAACTTGTTAGGACAACATCAAATTCTGTTTTCTCTTCAACTGCGCCTGCATCCCCACCGGCACCGCCTGCTGGAGCCGCAACCGCTACCGCTGCTGCTGCAGACACGCCGAATTTCTCTTCCATGTCTTTAATTAGTTCTGACAGTTCAAGGACGGACATCTCCGCCACTGCGTTTAATATTTCTTCGCGATTCATTTCTATTTTCCTTAACTTAAGATTTTCGTAGCTTGAGCGCTCAACCAGATATCACGCGGCCTGATCTTCAGGGCGACTGTCACGAACAGCCGCAAGCGTGCGCACAAATTGTGAGGGAATTGCGTGGAGCGTCTGGGCCAATTTATTCATCGGAGCCGCCATAGTGCCAACCAGCGTAGCGAGCAACTCGTCACGTCCCGGAAGTTTTGCTAATGCCTGAATGGCCGAAGCATCCAAAAGGTCGCCATTCATCGCGCCCATTGTTATCTTCAGTTGATCATGCTGCTTAGCAAAATTTGCAATTACTTTGGCCACTGCAACAGGATCCTCAGATGAGGAAATCATTACAGGTCCGACAAAATGATCGGATAAACACTCGAAGTCCGAATCTGCAACACAGCGCCTAGCGAGCGTATTCTTAACCACTCTTACGTCGACGCCAACATCTCGGGCCGCACCTCTTAACTCAGTAATTTGTGCAACGGTAAGCCCTCGATACTCGGCTAGAACAGCAGCTTGGGCGGCAGAGAATACCTGCGTCACCTCGTCCACTACAGCCTTTTTCTGATCAATACTTAGGCTCATTTCGCACTACTCCTTACTGTTTACACCTTGGTGTCCTGACCCTGAAAATCTTGGATCGGGGGCACCGCCTGCGCAGGCCACTTCCGTTATTAAGCAATCTCAACAGCAAATATTAAGATCGCGCCTGCGGTCTTCGACGAACCAAAGGAATCATCAGAAACAGCATCTTAGATTCCCGGCCCCTCAAAAATTACGACCTAACCCACAACTGACGTGCGATCGACCTTGACGCCTGGACCCATCGTCGTCGACAGCGTTAGCCTTTTCAAATACTGGCCTTTTGCTGAAGAAGGTTTCGCCTTATCCAGCGCTTCTACCAACGCTAATAAATTTTCTTTCAGCGCATCTGTCTCGAATGATGCTTTGCCAATCGGACAATGAATAATGCCTGCCTTATCGGTTCGAAATTGAACCTGACCTGCTTTCGCATTGGTA
>SHBR01000050.1 GCA_004212795.1 Candidatus Thioglobus sp. | reverse complement strand
TCGGTATACTCGTCTTTTGAAAGCGGGGACTGGTCTAGCGACAGCTTTCGCTTTCTCGATTTCGTATGGCACCACACCGACAGTCGCTCCATCTATCGAACCGGATGATGATGTTCTAATCTGCGACGATCTTGATGACGATGGCATCTTGGATGCATTGGACAATTGTTTTGGTTTTTTTAATCCTTCGCAAATCGATGCCAATGACAATGGTATCGGTGACGCCTGCGAAACCATATCTTCAGGTTCTTAATTTATTTCCCAACGAATATGACAACTCATAAAATTGCTCTACTGGCCGGAGACGGTATAGGTTCAGAAATCATGGCTGAAGCTGTGAAAGTGTTAAAACTTATTGAGGAGCGGAACGAAGCCTCCTTTGACCTGCAGCCCGCGCTTTTTGGCGCTTGTGCCTGGTTTGAGACGGGCAAGTCTTTTCCCGATGAAACAATCGCAATTTGCGATGCGGCGGACGCAATTCTAAAAGGCACAATCGGTCTCAGCCATGAAGAGTCAAAACAAATTCCAATTGACGAGCAACCCGAGCGTGGCGGCCTATTACCGATGCGGCGAAGATATCAGACTTATGCCAACTTTCGCCCGGTAACGTTGCCGCCGAGTCTCGCCCATTTTTCGCCGCTTCGGCCCGAAATCATTGGAGACGGGATTGATCTTGTGATTATCCGTGAACTCGTGGGTGGACTCTATTTTGGCCAGAAGACAGCGGGCGTAAACGATCGCGGCCGACGTTATGTGCATGAAATGCTTGAATACGACGAGGATCAAATCCGTCAGGTCCTTGAAGTTGCCTTCAAACTGGCCATGCGGCGTAAGAAGTCTTTAACGAACGTGCACAAAAGCAATGTGCTTAAATCCAGCGTGTTATGGAACGAAGTCCTCGACGAAGTGCATCGGGACTTTCCTGAAGTCAGCGTTGAACACGTGCTTGTCGATGCGGCGGCGACCTATCTTGTGCTGAATCCAACCCGCTTCGACGTGATGGTCATGGAAAACATGTTCGGGGATATCCTCAGTGACCAGTGCGGTGGGATTCTGGGCTCCCTAGGTTTGATGCCCTCAGCTTGTGTTGGACCTGATAAGTCATATTACGAGCCCTCACATGGTTCAGCCCCGGATATTGCCGGTAAAGGGATCGCTAATCCCTATTCGATGCTGGGTTCTGTTGCGATGATGCTTGAAATGAGCTTCAACATGGAGAGCGAATCAGCAAACCTATGGTCCGCAATGCAGGGGGTGTTCAGCGATGGCTATACGACTCCAGATCTGGCGCGTCGGGGTGATGCAGAAAAACAGATCAGCACAAGTGAGTTCGGTGATCGGGTCGTAGAAGCTCTCGCAAAGATGCCGGTCGCGGGGTAAGCACTATTCAGGCTGCTGAAGCGGTTGAGATTCACTCGCCGCTCCATCCTGATCACGCATCTTTACATTCAGCATGCGCATCGCGGCATTAACGCCCGCGAACACTTGGTTGGCATGAACACCACGAGTTTTAAATCGCCGACCGTTATCGTCCCAGGAGATAAAACATTCGGTTAACGCACTGGTATGCCCGCCCTTGGGAATCCGAATTTCAAAATCAGTTAACTCCGGAAACTCAAATCCATCTGGCTCAAGAATCCTTCCTATTGCTTTGATAAACGCATCAAAACCCCCGTTGCCTGAATCTGAGGCTTTATGAATCATCTCGCCCACGCGAACGCGCACGCTTGCTGTTGATTCAATCTCATAACCACTGGTGATGGAACAGTTTAGTAGTTCCACATGCTGATAATCACCACTCTCCAGTGTGTCTGCGATAATAAATGGAAGATCCTCTCTCGTAATTGTGGCTTTTGTATCAGCGATTTCAATGATTCTCTTGAGTACCTTCGCCTGATTCTCCTCCGAGAGTTCAATTCCAAGCTCTTCCAGGTTTCTCATGAGAGAAGCCTTTCCACTCATTTTCCCTAGCGCATAACTATGCTGACGATCAAATCGATCTGGACTTAAATCTGTTTGATAGAGGCGACCCTTCTGATCGCCATCCGCATGAATACCACTTGTTTGTGTAAACACGTCCGTCCCAATAATCGGTGCATTTGCCGCCACGCGCTTACCGGAGAAATTTTCCACCATCTCGCTTAAGTCATGGATTTTGGTTTCATCAACCGAAACTTTGACATTAAGTTTGTCCCGCAGAACAACCGAAACTTCTGCCAATGAGACGTTACCCGCACGTTCTCCCAAACAATTCAGGGTCGCATGGATTGCGGCCGCTCCCGACTCGACAGCTGCCATTGCATTTGCAGTCGCCAGCCCATAGTCGTTGTGAGGGTGAAAATCAAAATCACTTTCATCAAAACGTGAGCACATATCACTGAGCGCGACCGAAACTTCAGACGGACTCATCACGCCTAAGGTATCCGGCAACATGATATGCCGAACACTCATTTTCGAGAGAGCCTCAACCATTTTGTAGACATAGTCTCGACTATCACGATAGCCGTTCGACCAATCCTCTAGATAGACATTAAGAAGCAGTCCTTGATCCAAAGCATAATTCACAGTTCGATCGATATCTTCGAGATGTTGATCAAGCGTTTTTCGCAGTTGTTCGGTACAGTGTTTTTCGCTACCTTTCGTCAGTAAGTTCAGTACCTTTCCGCCGGTACTTACCAGCCAATCCACACTGCGTGTGTGATCTGTAAACCCCAGAACCTCGACTCGCTCGAGAAAGTCGTTTGACGACGCCCAGTCGTGAATGCGGGTGACCGCCTCTTTTTCGCCGTGAGATACCCCAGCCGAGGCGACCTCAATCCGGTCCACTTTTAAGGTCTGCAACAGTGCTCGTGCAATGCTTACTTTTTCATCTGGAGCAAAAGAAACGCCCTGAGTCTGCTCGCCGTCCCTCAAGGTGGTGTCCATCAAAATGATATGGTCGCGCATCATATGTTCAGCTAACTGCCGTCGCTATCTTCTAAAGTGGGCGATATTGTATAGATAAATGATTGTTTAATCGAACATGTTTCTTTTAAGTGATCGATTTTTTTAACTTCATATCGACAATCTATCTAACCAACACCTGCCCGATTGCCGGCTAGAACGCCCAATGAACCGGTTAAAATTTATCCCCATCGGACGCGTCTGAAAGTATCAGGACATGAAAATCAGTAAAAACCGCTCTCGCGACGAGTCAAGGTAGGAACTAATGCGTGACAAGACTACCTAAATACCTAACCATTGAATGTGTTATTCGAAATTAAAAAACACCGTCAACCGCAGCTGCAGATCATCTTCTGGTCGGACACCCTGACTATTTTGATCATAAACCGTCCAGGCAACATTTGGCGTAATCAGCAAATGATGGCCTAAAGAAAACTCAATGCCTGCGACAATATTAGACGCGCGCGCTGTGGGATCGAAGGGTAAATAAGTAATACTGTTTCCTTTCGGACTCGGTTCAAACAGATAATGAAACTGGGAAACAAGCGAAGCATTTGACGTAAGCTTTAAGGTTCCAAGAAGCGCGACGACCTCAAGTGGTGGATCACTCTGGCGATCCTGATGGGTATAGAGCGCGCCCATAAAATATTGCTCTGTTTTTTGACCCGCAAAAGCCTGCGCCGTTGAGCGATCGTGATTTCCAGGCCGGGGCTCTTGATCAACATATAGCTCAACAAGTGATCCCTCGGTCGGCTGGAAAACCACGGCGCCCATAAACTTATCATAAGGATTGTGATCGGCCTCCCAAGTTGCGCTTGAGCCATACATTAATCGATAGGACACGCCAGCATTGGTTGAGATCTTACCCTTCAATGAAATTCCCAAATCTCTTGAAGGAATGCCATGCAAATCTGGTGCAAGGCGGACCAGATATCGCTTGTTCCAATAATGCTCGATCACATCGTAACTAATTGTGGGAATCAAGCCTCCCGTGATAGCGTGCTGTCCTAATTTGCGACCGATATAAAGATCTCTTCCCTGACCCGTGAGATCGTAATCTCCCGCGCTTCCTGTATCGAACGCTTCAACCCGAGCTCTCCCAAACCAGCTCTGCCCCGCCTTGCCGTTGGCGGTCAGCACCCCCCGACGAGTAACCCATCCTGCTGATTCAGTTGCATCAGGCAGATGAGATTTGGATACATAGTAAAGATCGCCAAAAAGCATGCCACCGGCGCTAACTGAAAATCCTTCATCAGCAATCGAAAGCTGGCTGAAAGCCGATAGTGTGAGAAGAAAGAGGCAGTAAAAACGAGACATCTAAAATTAGATCCTTCAGGAAAAATTGTTGGTATTAATTGGATTGCATGATAAAAAAACTATTCTTAACCTTCTTTAACTGGCATTTAAAACGTAAAACAGATGCGTATCGCCCAACACAAAAAATTAATTGCGATTTTACACTGCGATATTGTTGAGTTCTCCAGATTAACAGCGCAGAACGAAGACTCAACCTTTTATGCCGTGCGTAACGCATTTTCGCAGGCTAATGATCTTGTTTCTAATTATCATGGAGAAGTTATCAACACCGCTGGTGATAGTTTTCTGGCCATATTCCCAACCGCTCAGGGTGCGATCCTTGCGAGTCAAAATATCCAACGCTATCTCTCATCAATCGCGAGAACGTTACCTGAGGGTCAGCGTGTTCGTGTTCGTATAGGAATCCACGTTGGAGATGCTTTAGTTGAAGGTGAGCAAGCTTTTGGCAACGACGTCAACATAGCAGCCAGACTTCAAGAAATTGCGCCGCCGGGCGGGATCTTTATCTCGGAAACCGCTTACGCCCAGATCAATAACGAAAATAAACAGCGCTGCAAGGCGATGGGCAGCAAGCTACTACGACACATCAAAAGTCCGGTAAACGCATATCTACTCCAAACCGGAAGTGAGGCCCTAGAGGTCGCGGACCGCTTAATAAAACATGAAAAACCCTCAATTCTGGTTCTGCCATTCACGACTCTCAAGGGACATCCCGAACTCGACGGATTAGGGGAAAGTCTTGCTATTGAATTAATTGATGCGCTGTCAAGATTTCGACAGGTCATTATTTTAGGTCCACAAACTGCGTTATCAACTCAAATAGCGAACACAGATACTGGCAGTCTTGCTGAAAAAATTGGCGTTCGGTTTGTGGTCAAAGGCGTATTTCACAATAATCCGCACGGTATCAAGATTTCAATTCAACTCCTTGAGATGCCAACCGGCCAATATGTCTGGTCAGAGTCGATTAACCTGAATGAAAAAAATCTCGAAAACTTGTCCGGGAGTATTTCAAGAAAAATCGTTACCACTTTAGTGAACAACATTGAAGTCACTGTTCGGCAGAATAGTGCTTCTGAAAGTGATTCCGCGGTCTATGAGCAGCTGCTTCGAGCGAGGCGCTTGATTTACCGAATGCAAAACAGTAACGACTCTCAATCAGCAAGAACGGTGCTTGAAAAAATCCTGAAAAAACATGGGCAGGTTGCTGCTGCTCGTTCTGGACTTGCCCTATCTCTACTTGTTGAATTTTTAATGGGTTGGTCACCTGACCCCGAGATTTCACTCAAGCTTGCCTTCGAAAACGCGGCCTGCGCACTTGAACTTGATCCGATGGATAGCGAGGCTCATGCGGTATTCGGCATAACGGCACTTTGGCATCGAAAACATATTCTGGCAATTGATCATCTGGATCGGGCAATTTTGCTAAATCCAAACCACGCCGATGCACTCGCTGGCCGTGGTTTGGCTCTGGTTTTTCGAGGTCAGGCCCTTAATGCATTCGATCAATTGCAGGAAGCATTAATGCACAATCCCTTTTCACCAACTTGGTATCTCTGGGGTCTCAGCATCAGCTGCTATAACATTGGTCACTATCAAGATGTAATAGATATCATTCAAGCGATTCCGGTTCTCAACCGCTTCCATCGAAGAATATTAGCAGCAAGTTATGCTCAACTGGGATTCCGGTCCTTAGCCAAAAAAGAGCGAGAACTTGTGATGGAAGAAGCGCCCCTCTATCACGTTGAAGATTCTCGCCGCGCCTATCCTTTCGAAAAACCAGAGTACATTGAACCCCTTATTGAGGGATTGTTAGCTGCTGGATTTCCAAGCCGCGCGACCCATCAACTGAGCCGTTAATCCATCAGAGCCTTCACGAGCGCGCCTGCCCCATCACGTACCGGATCCAAAGTTAAACGACCGGTCTCATCTGCAGTCTGCGCAATTGCGCGGCTCGCATCCGCTTCACTCAGGTGAGCGGTATTCAGCGCAATTCCTGCTGTTACAGGGCGCTTAAAGGCACCGCAGCCATTCGCAATGTCCTCGTAGAGCGCAATAATTTCATTGAGTGGCGGCACTTTAACTTGATCGCCTACGGTATCGAGATGAGTCATCCCTGCGCGATGACATAGGATAAGATGGGTCGGACATGAGCCTCGCATAAGAGGTAATGTTGAGGTGCTGCCAGGATGCACAATCGACCCTTGGCCTTCGATAATTGCGAGATCCGCATCCGCTGCCTCAACTACCATTTTCTCAATAGCGCCGCAGGCATAATCCACGCGAATCGCATCAAGCGGCACACCCTTTCCACTGACCAAAATGCCAATCTGCCCAGTGGCCAAAAAATCTGCGCGCACATCATCACGGAGCGCAGCATGCCAGATCTCAAGTCCAGCGGTCATTTTTCCGACCGCCATATCCGTCCCCACCAATAAGGCGCGACGATTACTCAATTTAGCTGCCCGTGCCCAAGCAATCCCGAGATCCTTCGGCTCCTGGCGGATATCCCAAATCCACTGCCCCTCTGGCAGATCAGGATATCGAGGTCCAAGCTGCTCATGAAGCCCGTTAATAACACTCATGCCTGCTGACACTGCCCGATCAACTTCCTCGACCATCTCAGACGGCAGACGACCGCCCGATGGCGCCATTCCGAGAATCAAGACCTCCCCGCCGGCAGACATTGCTGACTCGACGCTCGAATAAATAGGCGCATCAGGGCCAAAATCCAAAAGATCGCGAGTGGAACGGCCTCCATGGTTCAGGTCAATCGCGCACGCAATAGGATTTCGGGAGTAGCGAAGTACGCCATGCCCCATCTTGCCATTCAGCTTGTCTATCTGTTCAAAAAAATGAATCGCTAATTTTTGATCGGGTTTCAACATGACAGAGCAGCTCCATGCCCGAATGCACCAGGAATCACATTAACGATCCCGTCTGATAATTCGAGTCCTGTCGCGGGATCAGGCAAAAGATTAAGATGTGAATCAAGATCAATATGATCAAACAAAGCGCCGATTGCTGCCCCCGCCCCAATCGCGACTGAGGATTCGCCCATGCATCCGATCATCGTCTTCAAATGATGTGCCCGGGCAGTGGCCACGATCCGAAGTGCTTCTGTGATGCCGCCACACTTCATTAACTTTAGATTAACACCATCAACACAATGCGCTAATCGGGCAACATCGGAAGAAAAGTTACACGATTCATCAATAAAAATAGGAAGCGCACGATTCTTGAAGAGCGCGGGCAGTTCGTCGTCATTATTGTGGTGTAAAGGCTGCTCAACATAATCGCAATCGTGCTCTTTTAACCAGGTCATCATTTTTTGAGCATCCTTGAGGTTCCACCCGCCATTCGCATCTACTCTGACTTTGACGTCAAAAGAGGATGCCGCTTCTTGAACCGCGCTAAACATTTCGCAATCCGCATCAAGGCCTTCCGGACTTCCGAGCTTCACTTTCAAATACCGGGCGCCCGTTCGCTGAATAACCTCAGGTACCCGCTCGCGGACGACATCGGGCGGGAGGATGCCAATCGTGACCGAGGTCGGTACCGCGCGTCTTGGTAATCCGAGCAACCGATACAGCGGCTTGCTTTGCGAACGCGCCAAAAGATCCCAAAGCGCGGTATCGACGGCGGCCCAGGCGCATGGCGCAACACCGGCATCACGAGCCATTTGCCACCCGTCGAACGGATTATCGAGTGCTTGTGTATTTTCACCGAGAAAATCCTTGATCTGATTTTCACAATCCTCTGCGCTTTCGGCACCCGTTAACCGGCCGGGTGAGGCTTCTCCCAATCCGGATGCGCCGTCTTCGGTCACGGTACAGAAAAGATTGACTGATCCCGCCGATTCGCCACGACTTATACGAAGGGGATAGCGTTTTGACAGTGTCACGTTCTGGAAATGGATATTCAGAAATCTTCTCCCGTAAATTGAATTTGGAAACGATCATACAAAATTCGAGGCCAATCTTATTATGTGGCGAGGACAAAAAAAACCCCTCAGACTCGATAAGAGACCCAGCGGGGTGACGCCCGAGGACGTTTTCATACTGATATGTTAACCGTATGAAAGGGTTTAGATTAGAACTATGATTTCAGGATCACAAGCAACCCCAGCTCAAAAACGGTCAGCAGATTCGATATCAAATCCGCTAGCATAGAGGCCTCTAGCCACTGACGGAATAAGACTTTGGCGCAAACACCATCAATTCTCTCAATAGATCAGGGCACAACCAGCTCCCGAGCTATCCTTTTTGACGAGAACGGCCGATCACAGTACGCCTCACAGCGGGACTTTTCCCAATATTTTCCGGCTGATGGTTGGGTGGAACATGACCCTGAGAATATCTGGTCTTCGGTGCATGACGTTGTTCAAGATGCACTTTCGCATGCCAGTGTCTCGCCAGTAGCGATTGGCATTACTAACCAGCGGGAGACTACCGTGATTTGGGATCGCGCCACCGGCAAGCCAATTTACAACGCGATCGTCTGGCAGGATCGTCGCACTGCCGATATTTGTAATACGCTTCGAAAACAGGGACTCGAAAATAAAGTGGTTGCCCGAACCGGGCTACGGTTGGACCCTTATTTTTCCGCCAGCAAAATTGCATGGATACTTGATCATGTACCCGGCGCGCGTGCTGAGGCCCAAAAAGGTCATCTGGCTTTTGGTACGATCGATAGCTTTCTGCTCTGGCGATTAACCAACGGCAGGATGCACGCGACTGATGCAACCAACGCGTCACGCACAGCCCTGTTCAACATAAAGACGCAAGAATGGGATAGCGCGTTATTAGAAATATTTAACGTTCCCGGCGCCTTGCTGCCCGAGGTGCGCGACACGGCAAGCGACTTTGGTATCACTGATCCGAATATTATCGGTCATGCAATCCGGATCGGCGCTCTGGTCGGTGATCAGCAAGCGGCATTAATTGGCCAGGGCTGCCTTGAGAGCGGCATGCTAAAAAGCACCTATGGCACGGGATGTTTCGCCATGTTGCATACAGGAACTCAGCCCATTGCCTCTAACCACCAACTTCTCACGACAGTGGCCTATCGTCTGAAAGCGCAACCTTTCTACGCCATGGAAGGCTCGATATTCATGGCAGGCGCGACGGTGCAATGGTTGAAAGATCAACTCGGCATTGTTGATTCAGCGAGTGAAACGGAAGCGCTAGCGGCGAGCCTCTCCGACAATGAGGGGGTTTTTCTCGTCCCGGCGTTTACTGGGCTCGGTCCGCCACATTGGAATCCGCATGCGCGTGGCGCTCTGGTTGGCATGACCCGGGACACCAATCGAGCGCATATTGCAAGAGCGGCGCTTGAAGCCGTGTGCTATCAGAGCGCTGAACTCATATCAGCCATGACTCAAGATTACGGACAAAACGCAAGCGTTCTTCGGATTGATGGCGGCATGGCACGAAACAATTGGATGGCGCAGTACCTATCAGACATGACGGCATTGGAAGTCCAACGGCCCACATTAATAGAAACCACCGCGCTTGGCGCTGCCCGTTTAGCCGGCCTGCAGGCCGGTCTGTATGGATCGCTCAAACCATCAAATTCAGAATCCGCTGACGCTGATCACTTCACGCCCACTTTGGATTCGGAAAATCGGCGCCAGCGGATGGTGTCTTGGGAGCGGGCTGTAAAATCTGTACTACAGTACGCTCAAAAAGACTCGTGACACGAATCAACTGCCGGCACGGTTTAGACGTCGTCGAGAATCATATCAGCCGCCTTTTCCGCAATCATCACCGCCGGTGCGTGCGTATTTCCAGACACCAGTGTCGGCATAATTGAGCAATCAACGACACGAAGACCCGCAACCCCTTTAACTTTCAGACTGGGATCAACAATCGCATGATCATCGATCCCCATACGGCATGTTCCCGCGGGATGAAAAATCGTCACACCGTTGTTACGCGCAAACTCGAGCAATGCTGCATCCGTTTGTGTATCGACCCCGGGTTTATATTCTTCGACGATAAACCTTGCGAGCGCAGGTTGCTGCGCAATACGGCGGGTCACCTGTAAAGCCGCGACCACTGTTTTTTGATCTTCCTCCGTTGACAGGTATCCGGGGTGAATTTCCGGCCGCGCGAAGGGATCATTGCTAGTCATCTTGAGATGGCCCCGACTCGTGGGCCGCAACTGGCATACCGACGACGTAAATCCTGAAAAATCATGTAGAGGCGCGCCCGGCAAGTCCGATGACAGCGCAGCGAAATGAAACTGGATATCTGGCCGTTCGAGATCCGCGCGCGTTCGTACAAATGCGCCCGCCTGATTAATACCCACCGCCATCGGGCCTGCGCGCTTGGCAACGTACTGAACGGCCATTCCGATCTTTCGAGACCAGCTCCGCAAATCGTCGTTCGTGGTCAATGGCTCATTACAGCGATGCATTACCCGGATCTGAAGATGATCTTGCAAATTTTGTCCCACCTGGGGTCGATCCAGCAACACATCGATCCCAAGATTCCGCAGTGTCGTGGCATCGCCAATACCCGATAACTGGAGAAGTTGTGGCGATTGAAGTGCGCCCGCGCTCAGAATGACTTCTCGCCTCGCAACCGCTGTTTTCAGCTTGCCGCCTTGAGAAAAAACCACGGCGTTAGCACGAGTACCGGAAAACTTGACCCTGCAAACTTGGGCATCAGTCTCAATAAAAAGATTTTTCCGGAACCGCGCAGGCTTTAGATATCCCGTTGCGCTCGAACAGCGCCGACCTTTCCAGGTGATCAGTTGATACGGACCTGCGCCCTCCTGACTTTCACCATTAAAGTCCCTGTTTTTTGGAATCCCAGCCTCGGCACACGCGTCAATAAAAGCTTGAGCCAATGTGTTGGGCATGCCGATATCGGATACGCCCTGAAGTCCTGTGCCTCCATGAAAAGAATCGGCTCCGCGGACATTGCGCTCGGAGCGAATAAAATAGGGAAGGACTTCTCTCCACGACCAGCCCTGATTCCCCATGTGCGCCCAGCTTTCGTAATCCTCAGCTTGGCCGCGTACATATATCAGCCCATTAATTGCGCTTGAACCCCCTAAAACCTTGCCCCGAGGCCAGTAAATCGATCGGCCGTTCATACCGGGGTCCGGCTCGGTGTAGTAGCGCCAGTTGTACCGCGGATGGAACATGGTCTTGGCGTAACCAATCGGAATATGAAGCCATGGATAACGATCCTTGGGTCCGGCTTCCAACAACAAAACCTGGTAGCGCCCGCTCGCAGACAGTCGGTTTGCAAGCACGCATCCCGCCGATCCTGCCCCCGCAATAATATAGTCAAATTCCATAGTTGCTGCTAAAAACCCAAGTCATTTAATCCGTTGGATTGCAATAATAATGCTCGTCCGTCAAACACCGACTGATCCGAAGTTCGATGGGCTGTCGTCGGTGGCTATACGCCAGACATTCAATTTCGAGCAACGAGGTTCCCACATCGACCGCGAGATACCGAGACTCCATTTGGGATGCCGAGCATGCACGCAATCTTTCACGCTTACCGACAACAGGGATTCCAAATTCACGCTCGTAGAAATTGTAAACAGTATTCGGCAAATCTCGCGCATCCAACTTAGCAATTGGAGAAAAAAGTTCTTTTGGAAGCGCGATCGTTTCAAATATTTTAGGTTCAAGATTCAGATACCGAACACGCGTAATTCTGATGACTTTCTTTGCGGGCCCTAACTCAAGCGCATCACGCTCAGAACGTGACGCCGCATTTACCGAGATCCTGAGCGTTTTACTCTCCGGCAACTCCCGGGCGCCATCATCCCGAAATAGATGAAAAAAGCCAAAAGGCGTATGTTTCGTGACCGCCGTGCCTCGCCCCTGATGACGCGCCAAGAGCCCTTGCGATACGAGTTCATCAAGCGCTCTTCTAACAGTGCCCTGGCTGACTTCAAAAGTCTCCGCGAGCTTTAACTCACTCGGCAACAGCTCTCCTGGACGCCACTGATCAGACGCCAGCCGCGCAATCAGGGTTTCCTTAATTTCTTCGTACAACGGGCGCTTACTCACAAAAATCTCTCTATTTATTCACTCATTGACACAAAATTATAGTTAAAAATTCACGTTATTGACCCACGAGAGTCATTCAGTTATAACACAGTGAGAATTCTTATATAAGAATTTAAACCCCCCCACTTTTGGATTTAGGAGTCTAAGTTGAGCAGCTCACCCCCCGATTTTTTAGTTCACGACGAAAAAGATGCCGTAGGCGTTGTTGTCGTGGAAAACATTGAAGCCGGACAGCGTCTTTCTGGCTGGATCATGGATGCAGATAAAACCATCGATGTCACCGTAAACCATGCTATTCCTCTTGGGCATAAGTTTGCACTAAGAGCAATCAGTAACGGAGATTCCGTACTCAAATACGGAGAAAACATAGGACATGCCGTTGCCGACATTGCAACCGGTGATCATGTGCATGTGCACAACTTAAAGACGAGTAAATGGTAAATCATGAGTGAATTAACTTTTTTTGGCTACCGTCGTGAAAATAACCGCGTAGGTATCCGCAATCATGTCGTCATCCTGCCTCTGGATGATTTGTCGAACGCCGCCTGCGAAGCGGTCGCGAATAACATCAAAGGCACTCTGGCACTTCCCCACCATTATGGTCGCCTGCAGTTTGGTGAAGACTTAGAGCTGCATTTCCGCACCTTAATTGGAACAGGTGCCAATCCGAATGTGGCAGCGGTCGTCGTCATTGGAATTGAGCCCGGCTGGACAGCACGCGTCGTAGACGGAATCGCCAAAACAGGCAAACCAGTACAGGGTTTTGCAATCGAACAGCATGGCGATATTGAAACGATCGCCAGTGCGAGTCGGGTCGCAAAAGACTTTTTACAGGCAGCTTCAGAAGCCAGACGAGAGGAGTGTCCGATTTCGGATCTATGGGTTTCACACAAATGCGGCGAGTCAGATACCACTTCCGGAATGGGCGCTAACCCGACCGTGGGAAACTTTATCGATAAAACCGACGCCATCGGGGTGACCAACTGCTTTGGTGAAACCTCTGAAATTACCGGCGCTGAGCATCTATGCCGGGAGCGGGCGATCAATAAAGAGGTGGGTGATAAATGGTTTGCGACCTGGGAAGCCTACATGAATGAAGTTATTGAGCCCAACAAAACGAGTGATCTTTCTGAAAGTCAGCCGACGAAGGGCAATATCGAAGGTGGCCTGACCACAATTGAAGAAAAGGCGATGGGTAATCTTCAAAAGATTGGCAAGAACGCTCGATATATTGATGTCCTCGCGCCGGCCGAAACACCCAATAAAGGAGCCGGCTTGTACTACATGGATACCTCCTCGGCAGCCGCCGAATGTGTCACGCTCCAAGCCGCTGGTGGGTTTGCCGTCCACATCTTCCCTACTGGACAAGGAAATATTATCGGAAACCCGATTGAACCTGTCATCAAGGTCACTGCTAATCCGAGAACCGTCCGAACAATGGGGGAACACGTTGATCTCGATGTATCTGGCTTATTGCGACGTGAAATGAATCTCGATCAGGCAGGTGATGCCTTGATCGATATGGTCATTCGCACCTGTAATGGTCGCCTGACGGCTGCGGAAGCACTTGGCCATCGAGAGTTTGTAATGACCAAGCTTTACCGAAGCGCGTAAAGTGAATAGCTTTGGCACTCAGTTTTTGAATAACTAGACCACTTCTAGGTAACTGGGTGCTGAAGATGGGCTGGCATAAGTCAGCAAAGATCTGTTCATAAATCATGAACATCAACCAAGGGAGAGAGATGAGAAAAACCCTGCTTACCCTAACTGGAGCACTGCTTGGTCTTACCTTAACGGCAGGTTCAGCACATGCGGTAAAGATCCGTGTTCAGTCGGCAATCCCTGCGAAAGCTGACGAAGTCGTGATGCTAAAAGACTTCGCTGACACCGTTCGGGATTTAACGAATGGCGAGGTGGATATCGAAGTGCTGCCCGGCGTTATATACGGCAGTTGAGTCACATGCGCGACAGCATGACCCCCACTTTAACCTACTGATTTGAGAGTTCCTGAAGTGATTTATTTAAAAAAAGCTGACAAGTCGCCTACAACCGGCGAAGAAGATACCCGTCGAATTGTCCAAGACATGCTCGCCAAAATTGAAAACGGTGGCGAAGAGACGGCTCGTGAATATGCCGAAAATCTCGATAAGTGGACGGGTGACATCATCGTCACTTCGGAAGAAATTGCGGCGGCAGGGGAACGCCTTTCTCAACGTGCACAGGACGATATTCACTTTGCATATGACCGAGTTAAAAAATTTGCCGAGGCCCAACTTGCCAGCATGCAAGAATTTGAGACTGAACTTTCGCCCGGTTTGATTGCAGGACAAAAACTCATTCCGGTACATACTGCCGGCTGCTACGTCCCCGGTGGTCGATACGCCCATATTGCCTCCGCGATCATGAGCGTCACAACCGCTAAAGTCGCAGGCGTTAAGAATGTAGTCGCCTGCTCCCCGACGCGAGGAAGTGAAGGCGTGCATCCTTCCATTCTGTACGCAGCGGGTCTCGCCGGAGCTGATACGATCCTCGCCCTCGGCGGCGTGCAGGGTATTGCTGCGATGGCATTTGGCCTGTTTTCGGGGCATCCTGCGGATGTTCTGGTCGGTCCCGGCAACCGA
>SHBR01000005.1 GCA_004212795.1 Candidatus Thioglobus sp. | reverse complement strand
CGAATGACCACTTTAATTTCGTTAGGTTTTAATATTAACGAGAATGCGAATTGTTCGCAATACTAATATAAATCAAAATCGTGCCGTCGCCGATGGATTTTCTGTCTGAGAAATTACACTGGCGGTGTGCAAACGATAATTCGTGGAATGCTTAGAAAAGCCGGGTAAATGCGGCATCCTTACCGCAACCCTGTCGCCCACTGGTCAAAGCCATCGGTTGCCCAAATCAAGTCTTGCCCGCCTGCAGAATGATCGAAGTTTCGATACCTTGATCATCGGGGCAAAGGCGCACTTCGGGAACTATCCTTAGTGACCTGCCACGAAAGAAAAAGTACTTTCATCAATCGCTAATTTGCAATCTTAGTTTTTAATAAACTCGTAATGGCCCGAGACTGCTCGATCTTCCCCTGATCGTGGTACGACTCATGATTTGATTCGATATCTTTGAGGGTGTATCGATAATTAACCATCATTCCGGCTGACTGCTTTTGGCCTCGTCGGCTGAGATCTGCTGGAAAATTGATACGCGCGATACTGGCGCCATTATTGAGATGAAAATTAGCAACTCGATCTCGCGCACTATTGTCCCGCTTTTCGCGTACCAAATAATGCGCCGCCAAGACCGTTAGCGCCTGCCGCGCCCGGGTCGTTACAATCTCGTTTCGCAACCAACTTCTATCGATAAACATTCGATCCAAAGCCCCAAGTTCACCTAATGCCTTTAAACCGTTCTGAACTCGCGGATGTTGTGATTCAGTACTCACCGATCGTTGCTCAGTCAACCAACGATTAAATCCAGGAATGGGAGACAGCGTCGCAAAATGCTTAAGCTGTTTGTGATCTCGGCTCAAATGATCAACGACTCGCTTAATCAAAAAACTGCCGAACCCGACGCCATCCAAACCCTGCTGTGTTGAAGAAATTGAATAAAAAATTGCTGTATCAGCCTTATTGGGATCAAGCTCTTTTTGATCAATTTTTAGAAGTTCATCAATCTGATCAGAAATACCATCCGTCAATGCCACCCAAACAAAAATCAGCGGCTGATGAGGCATCTGTTCGTGAGTAAATGCAAAGCATCTTCTATCCGGAGCTGCCAATCGATGCTTAATATCCTGCCAGGAGCGTATTGAGTGCACCGCCTCGTGCTCAGCCAACATCTCAAGCAAAGTGGCTGGCGCGTCCCAAGTGATCCTCTCAAGTGTTAAAAAGCCCACATCAAACCAGGTTGCCAACAGATCTTTCAATTCCCCATCGAACGCTAACAATTGATCGCTTTCTTGCTTGATCTTCAGCAACGCAGCTCTCATTTCGCACAAAAACTTTAAGCCTTGAGGGAGCACGTTGAACTGCGTCAACAACCGCATACGAGGTGATCGAAGCACGTCTCGTAAATGAGACTGGGCTCTCAGCAAGTCATGATTGGGTAATGCGGGCGAGTCCTTCTCATAAATGAGCCATTGGTTAATAGCGGTTTTTAATGCGTGATTACCAACGCCATAATCTTCTGCCAAGAGTCGCAGGAAGTTCTGACGGCCCTCGGCGTTGAGCTCAAGATAGGTGCGCCCTAATCCCGCTGCTCGCGCCCTCGCCATGACGGCGCCGCCGGTTTCTGAGAGACAATCGTCTATTTGCTGACGAATGAGGCCGCGATCATCGACAGGAAGATTCGGTCGCGCTCGGCCCGTAATACGACTCAGAGCGGTCTGCTCAATCTCGGTCCAGGCTCGACTCAACTGCCGAAAACCTGTTAAGCGAAAACGTGAGCTGAGACTCATAGACATAACTCCCTAACGAAGGATCGAATGTTTCTCTGAAAAAACAGCTAAAAATGGCTAAAAACAGTTAAAAAAGACTCCAGGTTGGAGTATCTCATAAATAAATCGCGTAATCCCTACCCTATTTGGACTCCCACCCTCTCTCCAACCCATTGATGAAAACGAGCCGTTGCCGTCTCCATGAACGGTGTCAGTACACCGCCATCAAAACCTGTCGACGCTCTGCCCGCCTGCATACTCGTTACAACACTAATATCTTCAGCAAACACGTCAGACCAGAATTGGTGCTGTTCTTGACGTAAATTGTCAAAACGTGGCTCAAGAGACTCGTCGCCTACATAATAGAGTCGCGTCTCTTCTCGAGTCCGGTCAAAAGACTCGGGTATCACCACCATTACAAACAGATGATCCGGCTGAATTCCGAGCATTGTATTAGGGAACAAAACTGGATACTCCGCCTCTTTGAATTGATCCGTCGACCACTCAGGAAAAACCGGAAAGTGCCCATCATTCCCTGAGCCCAAGTTATAACAATGAGATATTTGTCCTGCGAATGTGTCACTCAGGTGAAGATCATGATCCTGAAGCGGTGAAACACGATTAAGCCCAGGATGAACTGAAGGCAAATGATAAGCCTCGAGATAATTCTCAACTGCGAGTTTCCAATTGGCATTCAAATCAAGATGAATGCGACTGTGTTGCTTGGGCAGTCTCAGCAGATCCGGACCCGTCTTTCCCCACAGCGGCTCCCATCGATCTACTAATGGACTGATGAATGCATCGAATGATGATGCCGTCCCGGTCATATTCACAAACACCAAATCGTTCCATTCAGCGGTGGCAATTTCATTTAATCCAAATTCTGATCGATCAAAGTTCTCCACTTCATTGATTCCAAACCCGCCAATATGGGGAGTGCGCAAAAGGCACCCTGAAAGATCGTAGGTCCAGGCGTGATAGGGGCATCGGATATTCTGTTTTACCGTCCCCGGCTCGCTCACCAGAATGTGGCCTCGATGACGGCAAACATTATGAAAAACCCTGAGTCGATGATCGAGATCCCGCACCATCACAAGCGGTAGCTCCATAAATTCAACCGGATAAACATCACCCGCATTTGGAATATCGCTTGCAAAGCCGATACACGTCCACATCGGTGCAAAAATTCGCTCGCGCTCTTCGAGGAACTGCTCCCGAGTAGTATAGAAATGATTCGGTATCGCTCGGTTCATGAGCCGCTTTCCTTGAGTTTTTACAATTAAAAATTGTAACTTAATAACCCTATTTTTTTAATACCTAAAAGAAAAATCATCTTGGATTTAAACTGTATTCTCGTCAAATTTGTCGCTTGAATATGAGTACGCGTCACATATGGACAAATCGTTTTTGAGTCAATCGCGGATTATTCAACAACTATCGGGTTATCTAATGAGGGCAATCTAATGGATGCTGCAATAGCAAAATCACTCGCTCGCGAGTATTGGGCAAATGGGTTTATCGACGGCATCTCGCTCCTTAATGCCGACGAAGTTGCCCAACACCGCGGTCATCTCGAAAAAGCAGAGCGCGTTTTAGGTCATTCGCTACACTATGTAAACAAAGTTCATACGGTGCTTCGTTCCGCATATGAATTGGCAACCGCTCCCACGCTTGTCAATCAAGTAGAGGAAATATTGGGGCCGGATATCTTACTTTACGACGTGACTTATATTATTAAAGAGCCTGGCTCACCAAAATTCGTCAGTTTCCATCAAGACCTTACCTACTGGGGCTTCGATGGCACAGAGCAAGTCTCGGCGTGGCTTGCGCTATCACCCGCAACTCCAGAAAGCGGGTGCATGCGAATGATTCCGGGCAGTCATCAACAAGGTCTTAAAGAGCAAGTCATTGGAGAAGATCCAGACAATGTTCTCCACTTATCCCAGACTATTGAGGACGTTAACGAAGATGACGCAGTCTTTTCGACGCTGAACCCCGGTGAATTTTCGCTTCATCACGGGTGGACGATCCATTCTTCCGGACCCAATTGCTCAACCGATAGGCGTATCGGCTTAAATATTCAGTACATCAGTCCTCGACTTAAACAAACCAAGTCGGACTCTGATTCTGCAATGCTGATCCGGGGTAACGACCCGTTTGGTCATTTTATTGATGATACACCCGCCACGGAATGGCTTCCGGAAAACGCGGAAGTCTTACTGAAAGAACGCACCGAAGCAAAAAAAGTTATTTCGGGAACACCAAACTAATGACCACGGACGATTCCTGCTAACCGTTTTCTCTTGCGAGTGTCTGATGCTTTGAAACAACGTAGCCGCTTCTTTTCTAATGATTATCTAAACGACTTGGCGACTAATCAAAGCGACCTCGATTAAAGTCATCCTCAAGGCGTTCGATATCGTCCTCTCCAAGGTAATCACCGGTTTGCACCTCGATGATCTCTAGAGGGTCGGGTTGAAGATTGGCCAGTCGATGCGTCACCCCACGGGCAATATAGGTGGATTGATTGGCATCGAGGTTAAACACTTTATCCGCGAGGGTAACTTCTGCCGTTCCCGACACCACAACCCAATGCTCTGCTCGATGCTGATGGCGCTGAAGGGAGAGTTTTTTGCCAGGGTCCACAATAATTCGTTTCACCTGAAATCCAGCGCCGGAATCTATTGAATCAAAACTACCCCATGGACGGTAGACTCGCTGGTGAGATTCCGTTTTATCTTTATCCTCTAATCGAACTGCTTCGACAAGATTTTTAAGATTATCAACATGTGATCGATTCGCAACAAGGACAGCATCTGATGTGTTGACAATCACTATATTATCGAGACCTTGTGTAGCGACTGACCCGTAGCGAGAAAAAATTAAACTATTGGAAGTGTCTTGGTTTATCACATCACCAATGGTGACATTCTCCGCCTTATCTTTTTCCAACGACTCATAAATCGCCTCCCATGAGCCAATATCAGACCAGCCAGCATCAAGTGGAACCATCATTGTCTCTTTCGCTTTTTCCATCACAGCGTAATCAATAGAGTCATTCGGTGCCTGCTCAAATACTGATTTTGGCAGCCGCACAAAAACCTCGTCTACCTGCGCCTCAGAAACAGCCTGTGTACAGATCTCTAGCGTCTGCGGCGCATATTGATCAAACGCTTTTAAGATTGATCCCGCCTTGAAGACAAACATACCGCTGTTCCAAAAATATCCGCCAGTCGACAAATATGATTCCGCTGTTTGTGCATCTGGTTTTTCAACAAACTGATCTACGGGGGCGCTTTGTGCATTTAAAGGCAAATCCACTTTCAAGTATCCATACCCGGTATGGGCACGATTGGGAGGTACTCCAAACGTCACCAAATGCCCCGCTTCAGCTAAATTGATAGCCCGATTAACCGCGTTCAAAAATACAGCCTGATCTTGAATCAGATGATCCGCCGGGAATATCCCCATAATCGCCTCACTCCCGTAGTGATCTTTTATTAATTCCGCTGCTGCTGCGATGGCTGGCGCAGTGCCGCGAGCGACCGGCTCTAATATAATTTGCGTTGCGCTTTGACCCACCTCATCAAGCTGTCCGGCAGCCATAAACCGGTGGTCTTCGTTACACAGTAATACCGGCTTTTCAGCACCCTCTAACGACTGGATGCGCAGGACAGTATCTTGAATGAGCGTTTTTTCACCGATCAGGGCCTGAAACTGCTTGGGAAACAGCCGGCGTGACAAAGGCCAAAGGCGAGTACCCGAACCGCCTGAAAGAATTACAGGAATCATCCTATTTAATCGAAATCTGAGTTTTTAAATTATTTGTAGTTTACAAGAACTAACAAACGAAGTGATCAAACTGTAGTCAGTGAATATTGAAAGCAAGGTAACATTCTTTTTTGCAAATTCTAATTTAGGTCGACTATGAATTCTCTAAACAGCTTTTTCGCCGGAATCTCCACCGGGATCATTATCTTCCAAAGTGTCGTCGTTGCGCCATTGGTATTCAGTCAGCTAAAAGACGGATCTGCGGGGCCTTTCCTTCGCGCTTTATTCCCCCGGTTTTTTATTGCGTTGGCCCTTCTCGCTGCATTGATAGTCGTCAATTCGATCGTTATGCAACAACCCGAATCGGCCCTACTGAGTGCCACAGCGGTGCTGGCTGGAGTTGTTGCTTATCTACTTATCCCGGCCACTAATCGAGCGCGAGATCAAGGACGAAGCAGCGCGTTCAAGAAGCTTCATTTGGCAAGCGTACTGCTCATGTTGGTAATCGCCACCGTGAATGTTCTGGTTTTATTGATTTAAGCGAATCGATCTGTCTGTATCAAATTGATTTCTGAATCGGAACTGCCCGAGTCAGCACTCAGACACTTATTCAAGCCGTCACCGAGATTCGGTACTTATCCAAATTAACTTCAAATTCATGAAGGCGCTTCCAGATCGAGCGCAACTCTGTGATGGTTGTCCAGTTATTTAAGAAAAGTGAAAAGCCGCCATGCACTCTTGAGAACGCGTTCGACACCTGTACCATCACGCCAAGTGTCAGAGCGCCTGTAAATAACCCTGGACCCATCGCGAGGTATGGCACGATCGTCATAAACTGGTCATATGAGGTTGACCATGCGTCAAAGTATCCGTAGTGAAAATACAGGCGTTGGTAGTTACGCCTGATATCCTTAAAGAATCCACGTAGATTACCGAGATCCGCATAATTGACCTTGTCATCTTCTCCGAGTACAAGATCTTTTCTAAAAGCTGCTTCGACTTTTTGATTGTTGTACTCCAGCCCCGGTAATTTCCAGCCCACTAGCCAAGAAATAAATAATCCGCCGATCGAGATTACGAGTGAGCCCCATACGAGAGATCCCTCGATATCACGCAAGATTGGCACGTCAACTTTGTCAGAGAGTTCATACAAGACAGGGACAAAAGCAATCAAGGTCATTACGGCTCGAACAATCTGTAGTCCGAGGGATTCGACAATCCGGGCAAACCGATTACAGTCTTCCTGAATCCGCTGCGACGCACCCTCAATCTCATGCTCGACGTCTCTCCAGCGCGGAATGTAATTAAAGGTAATAGCCTCCCGCCAGCGAAGCCCGTAAATTCGAGTGAACCACCCGGTAAAAATAGCGAGCAACACATAAGGGAACGCAATCACGACAAATGAAGGCGAGCCTTCAAAACCGTCCAAAAAATATTGGATTGAAATAAGCTCTGCAAAAAACTGGTCTATTCCTACCTGGGGATTTTCAGAAAAGCTCGCTGCGTTTTGCAATAGATCATAAAAACCACCGTACCATTCGTTAATAGCGACTGTCATCTGAACCTGAAGCCAAAGCGATATAAACAGTAGCGCACCTCCGCCATAAGCCCAAAGCGCCCATTCTCGAGATTTATAAAACGCTTTAACCATTCAGATGATCTCCCGATCGTGTTGTTGTTCTCATTTAAACTCTTGTGTTGTAGGATCAACACTCCTAATAAGATTCACGTTTTACCACACTCGACTTATTATCGATTATTAAATTTTGGTTAACCCCACGTTTTAGAATCCTCAAAACTCAACATTATGTCTGAATTTGATTACATTATTATTGGCGCGGGATCAGCCGGCTGCGTGCTTGCAAACCGACTCAGCAAAGACCCCAACAACCGAGTTCTTCTTCTTGAGGCGGGACCCATGGATCATAAGTTGATGATTCACATTCCTGCCGGGGTTTACCATGCCTATAAAGATCCCAGCATCAACTGGAATTATTTAACTGAGCAGGAACCTGATTGCGACCAACGCCAAATTGACTTGCCGAGGGGAAAGGTAATTGGTGGGTCATCCTCAATAAACTCAATGGTCTATATGCGCGGGCACCCGATGGACTACGATCGCTGGGCTACTCAATTTAACCTACCGGAGTGGCGCTGGGATAATTGCCTGCCCTACTTCAAGCGTTGCGAAACGTCGGACCGAGGCGAAAATCCATGGCGCGGCGGGGATGGTCCTCTCGGTGTCACGCAGGGCTCCTTGCAGAACCCGCTGTTTGACGCTCTCCTTGAGGCCGGCACGCAGTCAGGTCAGGGGGTTTCTGACGACCTCAACGGCTTTAAGCCCGAAGGCATTGCGCGCCTGGATAGCACGACCCGGAACGGGCGTAGAAGTAGCGCAGCGGTCGCGCATCTCAAACCGAACCTAAGTCGGCGTAATCTCACCCTAAAAACGGGGGCATTCAGCCAACATATTATTATTGAAAATAGCAGGGCCTGTGGCGTGGTCTACAAAAAAAATGGAGTGACTAAAACCGCACGAGCGGCAAAAGAGGTGATTGTGAGTTGTGGGGCGATCAAAACTCCGCAACTATTAATGCTCTCAGGCATCGGGCCCGCAGACCACCTAAAAGAAATGGGGCAATCCGTTAGCTTAAACCTGCCTGGCGTGGGTCAAAATCTGATGGATCACATGTGCATCCAAACGGCTTTTTTTTCGAAAAAACCGGTCACGCTTCACAATCTTACAAATCCACTAAAGAAACTAAGCGTTGGCATCGAGTGGCTTTTTAGTCGATCGGGTATCGGTATTTCTAATATCTGGGAGATGGGAGGGCTCGTATATGGAAATAATTCCGCTGTCCATCCCAACCTTCAGTATCACTTCTCGCCTGTCTATAGTGAATGGGATGGTCGGAGAATTCGGCTTCAGCAAGGCTACGTTCTGCAATGTGATCAATTACGACCCCAAAGTCGGGGGGAAATCAAATTGCGTTCTTTGAGCCCGGATGACCGCCCTGCTGCTCACTTTAATTACTTGAAGCATCCTGATGACCTCAAAGAAATGGTCGAAGGCATGAGAATGATGGAGGACTTGTTGAATCAGCCTGCGTTTGATGCGTTTAGAGGGGAACGTATCGAGCCTTATCCCGGGCTTCAGTCCGACCAAGAACTCGCTAACTGGGTTCGAGCTAATGTGTCAACCGACTATCATCCAAGTGGTACCTGCCGAATGGGTTCAGATTCGCGCTGTGTCGTAGATTCCGAGCTAAGAGTCCACGGAATAGAAAGACTACGCGTCGTGGATGCCTCTATTATGCCGGACATCGTCAGTGGCAATTTAAACGCACCCACTCAGATGATTGCTGAACGAGCTGCAGATTTTATACTGGGACAAAAACAACTAGCCCCGCAAAGTGCACCGTACCACTTTCTGGCAAACCATTAGTCAGACTAAGTGCTCAGCTTTTTTCTTGACCGACTTCCATCCAGCCAAATAATTAATCCACCAGCCGCAATTAACGAGATACCAAATAGTGCGAACCCATCCGGAAATTCATCGAAAAGCAGGTAGCCCCAAAGCAAAACGAATGGGAGAATCGTATATTCGAACGGCGCAAGAAATGAAGCCTCGGCATTGCGATAAGCATAAGAAAGCGACAGAGCTGTGATCGAAGAAAGAATGCCAATTCCAACAAGGTAGAAAACGTCAGCAGTTTCAGGCCAGCGCCATGCCCTTAGTAAAAATTCGAGTCCTAAGTCCGCATGGCCTGCGAATTGCCCAGCTCCAGCCGTGATCCCAACCAAACCACTGACAAGAACAAAAGAAGTCTGGGCAGTGACTGCAAGCAATGGCGCTGACTCTGTTCGACCGAGATAACGCGTCGCTACCGTAAAGCCAGCGTAACAAAATGCGGCAGTTAAAGGCCATAGAAAAGCGACTTCAATGGTCTCTGAAAACGGTTTCATTACAAACAGCATACCCACCAGACCAACGGATACCGCAATCCACCGGCTTGACCCAAATTTCTCGCCAAGAAAGGACCAGGAAAGAAAGGTTACAAATACAGGCGCCAGAAAAACAATCGCCGACGCCTCGGCGAGCGGCAGACTTGCCAGGCCCGTATAAAAACAAACATTTGCAGTAACCAGGAGTAAGCCACGGATCAAGTGTCCCATTGGACGCTGAGTTTGCATTGCGAGCAACCCATAGCGCATCAGAAAAGGGAGCAGAATCATCAGGCTGATGACGGCGCGGGTAAAAACAATCTGATGGAGCGCGTAACCTCCACTCATCATCTTGACCACACTATCCATGATCGAAATAGATAACATGGCCATTAGTAAAACTGAGACCGCCCTGAATTGCATAAATTCTTTATCCCAAAGATAACAGCGTGTGAGGTGAACAATCACCCGGGGGTTTTAGCGTAAGACTGAAAATGACATATCTCTAGAGATTCGATACTGTAGAGTGATTATTTAA
The DNA here is from genome assembly GCA_004212795.1 of Candidatus Thioglobus sp. Classification (GTDB taxonomy): domain Bacteria; phylum Pseudomonadota; class Gammaproteobacteria; order Arenicellales; family UBA868; genus UBA868. Next base: position 63,086 of record SHBR01000005.1, on the reverse strand, counting down.
GTGAATCGCGACATTTAACGCCACGTTTTATCCAAGAGACAGTCAACGCAAACATCAATCCCCGAACTCACTCATGAACATCCTTTTTATTATGTGCGATCAGCTCCGCGCAGACTACCTGTCCTGCTATGGACACCCATATCTCGAGACCCCGAACATTGATTCGATTGCCCGGAATGGACTTCGTTTTGATCGGGCTTATTGCCAAGATCCACTTTGCGGACCTTCGCGTGCCAGTTTCTATACCGGACGCTATGTCTCGTCACATGGCGTCATGGCTAATGCTGACCCTCTAAAGATAGGAGAACTAACCCTTGGAGATTATCTACAGGACCTTGGAATGAAGGCTGTAGTGGTTGGTAAATCGGAGGGCAGATTCAATGATCGGGCGACGTTGCGTTTTAATCTCTCATCCGATTCTTTAAAGGAGCAACGTCTACGAAATAATGGCTTTGTGCCATACGAACTATTCGCTGGACTTTATCCCAACCCGATCTTGCCCGTTGATCTTGGATACAGCGAATATCTCAGGAGAAATGGTTTCCCAGGTGAGAATCCCTGGGAGCAATGGGCCAACAGCGCAGTCGATGATAACGGGAATGTGGTGAGCGGCTGGCAGATGCGCAACGCGCGCTATCCTGCACGCATCCCAGAATCACATTCAGAGACCGCTTTTATTACCAACCGAGCGATCGACTTTTTAGACGAAATCGAAACTAACGACCAGTGGTGCATGCATCTCAGCTTTATCAAACCACATTGGCCCTATCTCGCGCCCTCACCCTATCATCAATCTTATGGAGCAGATGCTGTCATCTCCCCCATCCGGAATTCCGCTGAGCGCGAAAACCCTCATCCAGTTTACGAAGCCTTTATGGCTCAAGACTACAGTCAAAATTTTTCACGCGATGAGGTCCGTGATACCGTCATTCCGACCTATATGGGACTTATCAAGCAACTTGACGATCATATTGGTCGTGTCATTAAAAAACTGGAATCTAAAAATCTACGTGAAAATACGGTGATTGTGTTCACCAGTGATCATGGTGATTATCTCGGCGATCACTGGCTAGGCGAAAAAGATCTTTATCACGAATCTTCAATTCGAATTCCCCTGATTATCAGCGACCCGTCATCAAATGCTGACAGCACGCGCAACACATCAACCCAACAACTGGTTGAATCAATCGACTTGGTTCCAACGTTAGTGGAGTATGCAGGCGGAGAAACCGTTGAAGAGCGGATGGAGGGTCAATCGTTGCTTCCACTGCTTCGCGGCAACGGAAAAGATTACCGCCCCAAGGCGTTTGTCATTAGTGAAATTGATTATGGCGATAGAGGTCCGCGCACGTTACTCAATATCCATCCCTATGAGTGCCGCGCATGGGTTATCAGAACCCCTGAGTGGAAATATGTTTTGCACGAGCGATTTCGGCCACAATTATTTGATCTTTTTAACGATCCGCATGAATTTAGAGACCTGGGAGAAGAGTCTAGCCTTGCCTCTGTACGCGCTGAACTCCATGAATCAATCTTTAAATGGCAACGAAATCTAAAAACCCGCACCGAAGTGCAAACCGGTCATCTCGAACTACGCGGTCACCCAGGTCGTGATGAGAATGTCTTTGGTATTAAGATTGGTCACTGGTAAGTTCAGAGAGGTATATCTGTTCAAGAATTTGTGCCATGACAATCGCAGACTCTTTTCTCTTCTGAAGTCTAATTGGAGGTCTTTAAGATATGTTTTCAAACCGTATCGCCCAACTCAAAACTAAACTGGGTGAGTCTGGAATCCATACCGCGTTAATTACAGATGACGATAGTGTGTATTACTACACCGGATACTACGACTATCTGCATATGGATTTTGGACGTCCGACAATACTCGTCGTCGATGTGCAAGGGGACACCGTACTCATTACACCTGCGATGGAAGCTTCGCTTGCCGAGGCCAATGCATGTGTTGATCGAATCGATCTTTGGAACGACGGACTGGGCGACGAATGGCGCGCATCTCTCCCTGATTTATTAAAAGAAAATTCCGTAATCGGTATTGAGCCCAATTTAGTGCCACCGCCCGTTTATCAATACATTCAATCCATTGTTGCAAAAGAGTGCTTAACCGACATCACGCCAATCATCAGCGACATGCGAATGATCAAATCCGAGGTCGAGCTGCAAATGGCTCGTCATGCAGGTCAGGTCGGCATTGCCATGATGAACGCTGCTCGAGCCACAATTGTCGATGGCGTACCTGAATATGAGATCTCACTCGCTGCGACCACCGCTGGCACCAAAACGGCCGCAGGGATCTTAGAAGATCACTATCCAAACAGCATGATGTCGCCCAGCATTCACTTTATGCAGATCATGGCTTCAGGTAATCAAATTACCATGACGCACCACCGCAACAGTACAAAAAGAATTAAACGCGGTGAGCCTGTCTTTTTGTGTTTCTGCGGAATGACCAATTTCCATCGCTTCAAGCTTGGCTTTGACCGCACGTTCTGGGTAACAGAAATTAGCGATCCGTCCCAGATAAGCGCATACGAAACCGCTGTTGCCAGTCAGGCCGCTGCGCTATCTATATTGAAACCGGGTATTCCCGCTGAGGACGTACATCGTGAATACGCAGAAGTAATCCAGAACGCCGGGTTCGAATACCCGTTTCGATGTGGTCGCGCGACCGGATTCAGCTTTTTGGAGCGTCCTCAACTCGTCTTCGGTGATACGACCATCTTGCAACCGGGCATGGTGCTTGCTGTTGATGGATCAGTTACCGTGCCCGGAAAATTCCGGGCACAAGTCGGCGATAGTTTTATCATTACCGAAACAGGTTATGAACAAATCACGTCTCACCCCAAGGCCATTGATGAAATCATTGTCTAGGCATGACCACTATGCATAATAATAGCGCTGAATCAGAGCAGCGCAAGCATCGTTCCGGCATCGCTTATTTTGAACACCTGCGGCTCCTCAACGTTGAGATGCGTAACGACACCGTTTTCAATAATCATGGCATAGCGAATAGACCGATCCCCAAAACCGGCGCCGCTCCTATCTACGAGAAACCCCAGTTTGCGGCTTAAATCCCCGTTGCCATCCCCCACCATCATCACTTTGCCGTCAGCGCCCTGCGCTTTACCCCAGGCATCCATCACCCAGGCGTCATTGACCGACAAGCAGATGACCTGATCAACGCCTTTTTGAGCGAAATCTCCAAAATGATCGATATAACCCGGCAGGTGTGAACGAGAGCAAGTTGGCGTAAAAGCGCCTGGCAACGCGAACAAAACAGTTTTTTTATCTGTGAAAAGCTGGCTAGTCTCATGTGACTCCGGTCCAGAATCTCCCATGATATAAACGGTCGCGTCCGGTATTTTTTGTCCAATCTCAATGCTCATGAATTACTCTCTTAAAAAGGTTTAAAAAATTGATGGGCGCAATACGACTTAAATACGATTCACTCAACGTGACGAGATAGCGCCTAGCGCAGCGCTCGCAAGCCTTGCGGCGGCGGGATCCGCGCGACTCGTCAGAAGTACTGGCACAGACCCGCCTAGTACAATCCCACCCGCGCAAGCACTCATAAAGTAGACCATCATTTTAAAAAGCGCATTACCTGTTTCGATCGTTGGGACAACGATAATGTCGGCGTTACCCGCAACACTATGATCAATCCCTTTCAACTGCGCTGAGGTCTCAGAAACAACATTATCGAACGCAAGGGGTCCAAACACCTCAGCCGCAATATCCCGTTTAGCAAAATACTCAGTGAGCTGCTGACATTCTTTTGTAATGGGCATCGCATCGACGACTACCTCAGAGGCCGCTAATAAAGCGACCCTAGGTCGAAAGCAGCCTAACTTTTGAGACAGTTCAATCGCATTTTCGATAATTGCGATGCGGGTCTCAATATCAGGCGCCACATTTAAGGCGCAGTCTGTCAGTAAAAGTGAATCGTCCCGGTCGGGCAGACTCATATGAAAGACATGGGAAAGCCGACGACCTGCTCGAATACCACTTCCCTTCGCTAAAAGGGGTCGCATAAAGGCATCTGTATGGATATGCCCTTTCATTATCATATTGACCGAGCCGGCATGGGCTAGGCGAGCGCCTTCTTCTGCGGCTTCGCTCTCACCATTAGCCTCAATACACTCAAAAGAGCTGATATCCCAACCAATATGCTCAGCCGCCCCCGAGATTTTTGCCAGACCGCCGATTAGGACCGGTTGAATGACGCCAGCGTCGAAGGCTTGGCGAGCGCTGTCGAGCGCAATTGGATGATCAGCCGCTACGATAGCGGTCGCGACAGGTTTAACTGCAGTCAATTGAGACAATAGCGTCGAGGGACACTGAATTAATCTCTCGCTAAGAAAGTGCTTCATAATTTGCAACGCTTGGAACAGCGCCTCTCAATCCTCACCCCGAAACAACAAGGGCCTCAATTATCTTTACTTACAGTTTCTACAAGTTTTAGGCGCTGAATCTTCCCAGAAGGGCCTTTCGGCAACTCGTCCATGAGATGAAAAGCGCGAGGTGTTTTAAAACGCCCTAAATGCTTTTCGCAGTGCGCGCTTAACGCCTTCAAATCAATCACGACGCCAGGGCTAGGAACCAGACAAGCAGAAATCTCCTCGCCATAATTGTCGTCTGCAATACCAATCGCCGCGGCTTCTAAAATACCAGGGAACTGATACATTACATCGTCGATTTCTCGTGGCGCAATATTCTCGCCCCCTTTAATAATCAGCTCTTTGATGCGTCCAGTTACAAAAACATATCCGTCCTCATCGATCCGTCCCAGATCACCCGTGCGATACCATCCGTCTTCAGTGAAAGCCTCTGCCGTCTTATCGGGCGCGTCAAGATAATGTGACATTAAATTTGGACCTCGAACCTGAATCTCCCCCTCGGCGTTTATCTCAGTAACCACTTCGCCATTATTAGCGACGCGAACATGATTACCACAGGCTTTACCCGGTGAGCCGATACGATGCCCTTCTGGATTTAGCGGATTGGTCAAAATTGGGGCAGCTGTTTCAGTGATACCCATAGTCTCAACCAATGGAATCCCAAAACGCTCGACAAATGCATTATGCACCGCAGGGGGTAGCGCCGCTGATGCCGATCGCCCAAACCTAATCGAGCTCAGACGATCTAGACGGGGTCGACTCTCTTTGTCCTTGGCCCCCAACAAATAGGAGATAATCGTTGGCACCGCACTAAACCAAGTGCACCGATACCTGATTATCCAATCCCAAAATTTTGAGACCCGAAACCGACTCGGCATCACAACTGATGAGCCGCTCAAAAGCGGTGCCATCACCGTCACTACCTGCCCATTAATATGGCATAGCGGTAACACGCACAGCGCTCGGTCCTTGTCTGTTAAATGGTGCGCCGCCACAGTATTTGCGCCGCCTGCCAGCAAACTTGAATTTGAGTGGATGACGCCCTTGGGTCTGCCCGTCGTGCCGGACGTATATATAAGCAATGCGTCATCCAACGCAGACGGCTCGGTCAATTCAATTGGGGATAACAAACTAGGCAACTCTAATCCCTGATTTAACGCACCACTGACTATTTTCAATCCCGGCATTTGATCTTTTTTTATCTCCTCTGCCAGCGCTCTATTTTCCTCATCCACAAAAACGATCTGAATCTTAGAGTGACTGAATACATAGCGCAGAGCGCTTTCGCCTGCCAACGGATTAAATGTGGAAACGGTATAGCCGCTGTACATCACGCCTAAGAAAAGCTCCAATGCCGCTCGACCATTTCCGCGCAACATTCCCACTCGCGAGCCCGGATTTATCCCTTGATGCAAAAGATATTGCGCCATTTGTCGAGAAGTTTCCTGAAGTTCGGCCCAGGTGATCTCGCTATTTTCATCAGGAAAAACCGCAAAGACTTTTTCGGGCTGAATTAGCGCATAGTGATCAACAATGCTCTGGATAGTCAGATTACGGCAGTCGCGTATTTCAGCGAAATCCATGGGCGCCCTATTTCCCATAGCGCGACCAGTACCCCGTTAAGAAGTCATCAGGAGAGATTGTTTGGGGCGTAATTTTACTGACTACGCGAACAGTATTAATAAAATGTCGATATCCCATATTCTCACTAATACTATTGCCGCCCCAACTTCCACAACCCATCGAAAGTGAAAAAGGCAGCGCATTATCCAAACTACCGCCCGTTGCGAAGCAGTGGGCCTGATTAACAATCACGCGACATGTCGGGAGATTCAATCCAATCTCTAACGGACGCCCTTCGTCTGAGGTATGAATCCCAACCGAATGTCCCGCACCTTGATACGCATAAATCTCGGCTACTTTCAAAAGCGCAGTTTCAAAGTCCGGCACACAATACATCGCAAGAACCGGACTTAATTTTTCACCCGAGAATGGATAATCAGCGCCAGTTCCGGATTCCTCAACCAAAAGCACCCGCAGATCAGGTCCGCCAGACTCTGAAAGCCCTGCCATTTCCGAAATCTCTTTTGCGCTCCGCGCAGTTACTTCAGGGTTAAGCTTTCCATTTATCCACATCAGGGCCTGAAGCGTGGCCTTCTCGTTGCTCGTTAAAAGGTGCACACCACACGAGGATAATGCTTCGAGCAGTGGACCGACTGCGCTTTCCACGACAACAATGCTGTTTTCTGATGAGCAACTGGTCGCGTTATCAAAAGATTTGGACGCCACGATACTTTCGGCTGCCTGTTGATAATCGGCAGTCTCATCAATGATAACGGCAACATTGCCCGCACCCACTCCTACAGCGGGGGTTCCGCTCGAGTAGGCGGCACGGATATTATTTTGAGAACCTGTGGCGACTATTAAATCAACCGACTCCATCAGCGCCTGAGTCGTGGCTTTGTTTATCGGATGGGGTAATTTTTGAATCAAATCTACGGGTGCGCCCACCTTTTCTAACGCATCACGAAACAAATCCACCAGCTCGCCACATACCGCCTCACCTCGAGGTGAAGGTGCAAGAATAATTGCGTTTCCGCCCTTAAGGGCATTCATCACCTTATTTGTTGGGGTCGCAACCGGATTTGTGGAGGGTGTTATTGCGCCAACAACACCGATCGGTCTTGCAATTTCAATAAGACCTCGCTCTGAATCTGTTGCAATCACGCCAACCGATGGCGCGCCTGTTAAGTCTCGAAGCAGTCCCAGCGTCTTGCGGTGATTTTTTGTAAATTTATCGTCAACATCACCAAGACCTGTGTCTTCGACCGCACGTTCAGAAAGATGTTGGTTTCGAACAGGCTCAAGCACCACCCAAGCGATTGCAGCAACAACATCATCGACTTCGGCCTGATTAAATTTCTCATATAAAGCTTGAGCTGTCCTTGCTTTCGCGAGCAAATCGGCCACAGTAGGATCGATAGTCATAGACTCATTCTAAGTTGGTTAGGGAAACGGCGTTTACTTCGCGCTGCAGAGCAACATTAATCAGAAGTTTAAAGAAACATCCTTATGATCTGCAGTACAACTCGCCACAAACAGTGCCTGTTCCTTTGTCAACTTAGCCTGCTGCCTGAGACCGATTGTCTTGCTGACTAAGGCATCGATTTCTTGAAGCGGGATCGTAAGATCAGCGAAGGCTTTTTCCCGCCATTCAACCTCAACTCTAAAGAGGGCAATCGCTTTTCCCATCTCGGAAAGTGCTTTTTCCATATTAGGATTGTCACCTCTGAGCGCCTTGCGACTTTTATTAACCCGAGACTTTATCTTGCTCGTACCATTAACACTGCCCAGCGCACTTCGAAGATTCTTGAGCTGCTGCATGGCAATATCCGGGCTAAGCGTCGGCAAATCTTGATACATGTTTTCAAGCGGCATACCAAATTCTTTAAGTGCTTGGGTCGAATTAATCAGTCTTTGAGTGTCGACTAAAGCCATATAAGCGTCATCGACGTTGCGACGATAAGCGTTCACTTTGGTTTTATCGTCTTTCAGGAGGGCAAGGTATGCTGCGTTCCGATCTGCCCATATCTCGGGTATTTCTTTCTCAAGAGCGATCTTTTGTGCAACCATCTTATCAACATCACTCTTGAGACCTTCCACTGAAATCTCTGAAGCTTCGCCACGCTCAATGCGACCAAGCGTTTGCTCGATCTTGTCAATGTTTCGGTCTAATCGCCGGATCCGATTCTGAACAAACCTAACTCGTTTATGCAATGGTCGATATTCCGCCTCTACTTCTGCCTTCGCAGCATGAGCATTCTTGACATCTTCAACGAGAGGGAATGTCGCTCGAATATTTGACGCGACTAGATTAAGTTTTGTGCTTACTGTGTCTGGCAAATAATCCGACCGGATACCTTCAAGCCGGCCGGCAGCCGCGACTAATGCATTTTCTTCAGTCAGGTATTGATTAAAAACATAATCCTCCAAACAATCCTGAAGCTTAGGATTCATGGGAGGTGGTGAGGCCTCCGAGGTCAGATACATTCTTGCAGGAAGATAATTTACCAAACTTGGCAGATAGCCCACAAAAGCAAGGCCCACTAGTTGTAATCCAATAAACGGAATAACGCCTTTGTATATCTCTACCGTCTTGACGACTTTGGCCGCCACGCCGCGCAAATAAAACAATGCAAAGCCAAAAGGTGGCGTCAAAAAAGAAGTCTGGATATTCAATCCGATCATGACACCTAACCACACTGCAGTGATATTTGCACTCGGATCCATCAGCAAGATGGGCGCAACGATCGGAACAACGACCACCGCAATTTCAATAAAATCGAGAAAAAACCCAAGAACAAAAATAACCGCCATGACCACAATGAATTGGGTCCAAAATCCTCCCGGCAAACCTGTGAGGTACTCCTTAACTAAAACTTCACCGCCAAATCCCCTGAAAGCCGAGGTCAACATCGCCGCACCGATCAGGATAATAAAAACCATTGAGGTCGTCTTTGCGGTTTCGATCATAACCCCATTGAGAATGTCATAGGTCTTATGTGCACGCCACAAACTCATCCCAATAGCCACAGTCAGACCGAATACGGCAAGCGATGCGACGATTACCGCAGCGACCTCGGCGGGAGATGAAACAATTCGAATGTTGATGGGCACAAGATGCAACGTGATTGCAAGTATCCCAATTGATACGACTGCCAGAATCGCTGGCACATAAGCGTCCCGCCGACCTGCCGCCATTCGATAACCACTCATGATCAAAGCGCCAATTGCACCAATAGACCCTGCCTGATTAACCGTCGCGATCCCGAGAATAATCGACCCCAACACTGCAAAAATTAACGTCAGCGGCGGAATCAATGCTAAACCCACACTACCCCAGAATCTCGCGTCATATCGTCCATCGTACGGAACCGGTGGCGCCGTTTGAGGCCGAAAAAATGCAGAAACCAGTATGTACAGCATATATAAACCCACAAGCACCAATCCCGGGATAAAGGCGCCCATGAACATCTCCCCTGCACTTGTAGAGACGATATCAAGCTCGGAGGGCATCGAAAATTCGCCCGTCGCCGTTTTGTACATTGCTTTGCGCGCGGTGCTTGCAATATCAGACGCGCTCGAAAGTTGATCAGCCAGGAGAATCAGAACGATCGATGGAGGAATAATCTGTCCCAGCGTTCCGGATGCGCATATCGTACCGGCTGCGAGGGGTCGTGAATAATTGTGCCGGAGCATAGCCGGCAAAGAAATGAGTCCCATTGCAATTACGGTCGCACCCACAATCCCGGTTGTTGCTGCCAGCAAGGTACCGACAAATACCACCGAGATCCCAAGGCCGCCCGGAATTGGTCCAAAAAGTCGCGCCATCGTCACCAGCAAATCTTCTGCGATCTTGGATCGCTCGAGCATAATACCCATAAAAATAAATAAAGGAATCGCAATCAAGGTGTCGCGTTCTACATCCCAGTAAAGACTCCGAAAGTTGGTCACCCCTGCCGTCAACCATTCAACGGGACCTCCGTCCAGGAAATATGCGCTCACATTACCTTCGAAGAGATAACCAAAAAGCGCCGCAAGACCCATGCTAGCGATGGCAGATCCCGGTAGAGAAAACGCGACGGGGAAGCCGGAACTCAGCGCCACGATCATCAAAATAAACAGGACTAGTAGAAAAAAGACTTCCATATCGTTTATACGCTAGTCGTTCAGATTGGTCCGGACGGAGTTTTGAGCGCGTTTGCAGGCAAGCGTTCATCCTTCCCTTCTTTATCGTCAGCAGAGGGCTCGCCAATTAGATCCGCAACATTGGATAACAAGTAGCCACAGAACTGAAACAACATCGAGATTGCAAATACAACCAAAAAACCAACCATCAAGTATTTCACATACATCCCAAAACCCTGCTGATAAATCTCAAAGCTAAGTAACGGACTGTTAAGACTGCTTCCCTTGCCCCACATGCCTGTAATCAGGATAGACCAACACAAAGGAAGACCCAAAATAATTACGCCAACCGTATTCGCCCATGCTTTGCCTTTTTTTGAGAAATTCGTATAGAGAACATCTACTCGAACATGTCCTTCCGTGACGAGTGCGTAGGCACTGGCAAAAAGGAAAAGCCCAGCGTACCAAAAGCGGACAAGATCTCCCTGAAACGGCTGCTCGTACGAAAAAACAAAACGGCTTATTACAATAAAAAATTCGGAGAGCACCACCATAAGCGTCAACCAGATAAATCCCAGGCTTCGACTAAAAAATGCGATTACAAAACCGAGTAAAAGTAGCGGGTAATGAACATACGAACCTCTAAATATAGGTCGACCTAAAGATTTAGCTAAATCATCGCCGACCCATAGTTTGAGCCAGTCTTCAACTCGGAGAAAAGAGATAAAAATATCAACAATTCCAATCAACACGAGTCCCCAAAAGCAGCCTCGAACAATAAACGCGGCGATTTCGCCAAGTCGATCTGCGTCATTTCGAAGTGGCATGTTTTGACAACCGCGAACATAAAACGCAACCGCAATTATCACGAGCATCCAGCTTGCGAGTTGGAGTAGGCCTTGGATCTGCATTGCGCTCGACATCGAATCCACATCGGCGCTCGGCCATTTTGAAATAACTGCAAGCGTACCCGGCCAGTCTCGCCAAAAAGTCAGATAGTTGTTTAACAAAAACAGCACGCCTAACGCCGGTACCAGCCACGCGAAAAACCGCATGACATTTGCAGCTTTTGGCAACTCGGTTTTAGATAGCGCCATCTTCTAATATGCGTGACTACTCAGGAAACGTGCACCCGATGTTCGCCGATTGGCAGATCGAGTGAGCGAAAAGAGCGGAGCCCTGAGGCCCCGCTCTGTCTCTAGTCCGTGGCAGACGATTAGATCTCTACACCGAGGACTCTATTGCGTTGACGCAGATAAGGCTGATCGGAGAGATTCATCCAACGGCCCACATCTTTTCGTGTTGCAGCAAAACTCTCATGGATTCTGTTTGCCAAATCACTGTGTGCGCGGACTTCATCAAAGACCTCTTCTGCCGCCTCACCGAATGCGTCGTAGACGTCATCATTAAACTCTCGCACCTGAACGCCCTGCTCGGTGATCAGCTTGTCGAGTGCAGCGCCGTTCTTGGCGTTGTACTCTGACATCATACGAGAATCTTCCTGAGTGGCAGCAGCTTTAATCAAAGCCTGATCAGTCTTTGACAGACCGTCCCACCAACTCTTGTTCATGCCCACTGCAAGCATTGAAGCCGGCTCGTGCATCCCCGGGAAGTAATAGTATTTGGCAGCCTCGTAGAATTTCATATAAGAATCATTCCAAGGTCCCACCCACTCTGTGGCGTCAATCGCGCCAGACATCAGGTTTTCATAAATCTGACTACCTGGAAGAGAGACCGGTGAAGCGCCGAGCTTGGCCATCACATCACCACCTAAGCCAGGGATACGCATTTTGAGACCTTTAAGATCATCAGCAGAATTAATTTCTTTACGGAACCAACCGCCCATCTGGACACCTGTGTTGCCACAAGTCAGGCACTTGAGACCAAAATCGGCAGATAGCTCGTCCCACAATGCCTGGCCCCCACCCCAATTAATCCACGCGTTCATTTCACTGTAAACGTACCCAAAAGGGACGGCGGTAAAGTACGCCCACCCCGGGTGCTTACCTTTCCAATAATAATCTGCTGCGTGATACATCTGCGCGTTTCCAGATGCGACTTCATCAAAAGAGTCAAACGGCTTTACCCGTTCGCCACTCGCATAATAAGTCACGTTCAGTCGGCCATCCGAAAGCTCACTGAGACTGTCAGCAAAACGCTGTGCACCCGTTCCCAGGCCGGGAAAATCACGTGGCCATGTCGACACCATCGTAATTTCAGTGCGCGCCTTAACAATAGCTGGGGCTGCAAGTGTGCCCGCTGCTACCGCGGTCCCTGCACCTGCTTTTTTTAGAAAATCACGTCTTTCCATGATTCCTCCTCGTTTGGTTAATTTTTAAAATGCAGGCTACCGATAAACAATAGATAAGCCAGCTTTTTATAGTATCGCACCACAAAGGTGCTTAAAACAACAAAATTCTTACGTGTTTTTCCAATGTCTAAACAGCAATGCGATTGGCTCTTCTGAGTATTTCACTCGGTAATTAGAACTCTGGCTCTCAAAAGCAAAATCACTCTGGCACAATTAAATCGCAATCTACTAGACTAACGGTTGAAAAATGAACTTTTAATCGGATGGAAGAGCTATGAATCAACCCTTGGAAAATTTGCCTGCGACCGCTCAAACCATGGCGATGAAAGGAGGTGGCTATTACAGTCAACGCACTCGAGGCGCAAAAGACGTTATCGATAACGCTGTCAAAATGCTGCTCGATGCCGCTCAAGTCGTTCCAGAACCATCAAAAGGACAACCCATTCGACTTGCCGATTTTGGCGCAGCTGATGGCGGCACCTCGGAAGCCGCTTGGCGAAAATGCATTGAACATCTCCGAGATCGGTTTGCGCAAACACAAATTCAAGTGACTTATACCGATCTACCTAGCAATGATTTTAGCTCATTGTTTAAGAATTTATTAGGATTTGGTTCATCGGGTCCCAATACTTTTTTGACAGACATTGAAAACGTGTTTGTTAATGCTTGCGGAATTGGATTTCATCAGCAACTCTTACCCGATGAGACGCTTGATATCGGATTCTCTGCCACTGCAATGCATTACATCTCGGAAAAGCCCTGCACAATTGATGATCATGTTCATATGGTTGGTGCATCAGGCGACTCGCTTGCCGCCTTTGCGCAACAAGCTAAACATAACTGGGAAGACCTGCTGCTCGCCCGAACCCGAGAACTTAGGCCCGGAGGACGTCTCGTCATCCTTAATTTTGGAATTGATGAGCAAGGCCGTTATCTTGGAAATACTGGCGGTATCAACATGTTTAATACTTTCGCTGAGCTCTGGAGCAATATGCGTAAAGAAGGCACTATCACATCAGATGAATTTAAAAATACGGCGTTTCCGCAGTACTACCGCACCGTTGAAGAATTTTGCGCACCGCTTGAAGATCAATCCTCGGCGGTTTATCAAGCCGGGCTCAGACTGGTCTCTGCAAAGACAGGTGTTCACGGCTGCCCTTACCGACGTGCTTTCGATGAGGCCCAAGGATCCATGTCAAACCGCGAATTCGCCGTGAGTTACATTCCGACGCTTCGATCGTGGAGTGAAGCGGTATTTGTAAATGGACTTTCGGGTGAACGCCCTCAGGAAGAAAAAGATCAAATCGTTGATCAGTTCTATCAACGCTATGAAGATCGGGTTGCCGAAAATCCTGATGGCCATGCCATGGACTATGTGCACTGCTATTTAGCTATGGAAAAAGTGCTTTAGACCACTAAATTCGAATGAGGATCTGTCTGATCCTCAACGTCAATCAATAATGGTCGCCACAAGCGCGCATTAACCGCATACCGCTAAGATAAGTCACCACATTTTTAAAATCCTGCTCTGTCCACGATGCCAACAGCTGGGGCATCATTGGCGCCAGTCGTACGCCACTCTTGAATTGAGATAAAGCAAGCTCAAGATAAGCTGCCTTTTGACCCACGATGCGGGGGGCATAGTGATGGAAACTATCATGGCAGTGACCGCAGTTAGACTGCGCGTATTTTTCGCGGCCCGCGGCAAACTCTTCCTGAAAGCCATCTCGACCGTAATCAATTTGTAGATCAATGGCGCAAGGGTCCTGACTGGCCAGATATTCGGCAAGCGCAGAAATATCCTCGTTCGATAATCCAGATGCGATCTCGTTCATGCTAGACATGATCTGATCGATCCGGCCACCCAATTGAAAGGCCTCTAACGATCGGGCGATGTAAGCGGGTTCCTGGCCATGCAGTACAGGCGTTTTAAGGTCCACCGCTGCATTCCCATGACAGCTAATACATTGAGCTTCAAACAACTCTGCGCCGCGACTGCCGTCGGCGCCCGCTACCCCACTCACTGTAAAACCCAGAATTAAAACCAATCTTTCTACTAACGTGCGCATGTTTTTGCTTCTCCCATTTAACTAAATTATACCTACCCGAAGCGCACCTACATGGCCTTCTGATTCCAATGTCGAGATTGGGCAATGATTACGCCCAAAATAACCAAAGCTGCGCCTATTATTCGAGCCGGTTGCCATGCGGCATCAAACAAGGTTGCAAGAATAACCATCACATAAAAAGGCGCTGCATTCATATGAAATGATGCGATCATGATCCCCAGCCTACCTGCACCGATAATCCATAACAATTGCGCAATACCTGACGATGGCAAGAGAAATATGAAAAGTGGCCAAATGACGGATAGCGTTACAGGGCCGATATGCACTTCGGCCGAACCGACTGCCAAAAACCCCAAATAAAGCCCAAGCGAAACGACGGCCCCACCGATCATTGTAACTGTCGTTTGACCAGTCGCCGTCAGATCACCAAGTTGGCGAGTGGTGGCACGCGTTGCCCACGCAAAAAGAAAAATCGCTAAAAAACAGAGTAATACCCCGACCCCGACTTCACTTTTTGCGAGTGAGACGCCTGTCGCCAGATACCCGCCGGAAAGCGCGAGTCCAATCCCGAGATACTCTCCCCAAATAAGCCTTCTTTTTTCAAAGATCATCTCAATCGCTGCGCCGGCTAAGGGCATCATCGCGACAACGATTGTCGTTGTAACGGGATCTGACATGCGCTGCCCTAAAAAAAGCAATAGCGAGCCAATCCCCCAACCAAGTCCACCCACCATTAACCCTTTCGACCATGGCGCATGAATAATCGCAACAAGACCGTCCCTCACAATCCACCAGAGCATCAGAAATAGAGCCGAAACCCCGAGTCGAATCGCATTAAGCGAAAGCGCCCCCCAATCATCAACAAGAAACTCGAGCGCAACAAAACCACTCGCCCATAAAAAAATCGCAACAAAGCACTGGGTGTTTGCGATCACCACTCTTTGGCCTGTCAAATCACGACTCAAAACAGAAGACACCATCGTCGCAATCGCAAACTCTCGACATTAAAATCCATGCTCGCCGATTTATCTTCTTTCATTATGCTGGGCTTTCCAAGAATAGAATTAAATAAGACTCTTGTGTAACTCGAGAACTTGCTTCCACGTCTGGGATGGAACTGAAACAACTCCACACGAATTTACCCGATGCGCTCGCTCACGCTCACCGGGAATCTCTACTTTGCTGAAACCAGGTGCAGGCGGACAGCTCCGGAGTTCGGAGAGAATTTCCTCAGCAATCTCTCCTGCCGCCGAAGTCTCGCGAAACCGCTCCGAATCCAGAGTGATTAGCAGCCAGTTACATTCAGTTTTTACGGGGCCCAGCATTGCTTCTCCGATGATCTCGCCTACCAACGCCAACGCATATCCTTTATGTCCTCCAAAGGGCAAAATCGCGCCGCCATCAAAGTAGTCGTTTGGATCACGGGTCGGGTTACCGCTCGAATCAATCACGGAATCCTCGGGCAACAGAGCACCCGCGCTCTTTGCAGCATAAATCCATCCACCTGCAATTTTAGAAGTCGCAAAATCCAGTACGACCGGACCCCTTGCACCCCCGGGTATCCCGACGCACCAAGGGTTAGTGGGTAACATTGGTTTTGTCCCGCCATATGGCGCAACCTGACGCCAAATTTTTCGATTTCCACCGCCAACGCATATAGTGAGGAAACCGTCTTGTGCCGCTAAATCAGCAAATGCGCCATGCCGACCTGTATGACCCACATTGCGAACAGCCAGCGCAGACACCCCCGATAACCTCGCAACTTCGATTCCTTTTTCATACGCAAGCTGCATCGCTGGTATCCCGATACCCGCATTACCATCAATCTCAACTGAGCCCCGATCATTCGTCACAATCTGAGGCTCAGATCGAGCCTTCATGTATCCGTCTTGGAATTGTGCAACGTACTGGAGCGCGCGCATCACACCGTGACTTTCCATCCCGCACAGACTCGTATCCACAAGGTGTTCCGCGACCATATTTGATACGCTGCGGACACAGCCCACCGCAGTGAAAATTTCATCTAATACTGATTTCGCATCTACCGCTTCTATTTCAAGGCGTGGTTCGTCTAGAGTCAGTTTTGAATTAACCACGTGATTCATGGTCTTGATTCGGTCCGGTAAAAATTAATTTAATGAAAACGAGCTGTAACCTCTCTTAATTTGGCTTGCATATGAAAAGTGCACGTGCACTACCACTTTAAAATTATCCCGATCATGGCGATCACATCATATGACATCATGTCCGATATCAGGCTTTCCTGAAGTAACGAATCACTGCATCGACTAGCTGACTTGTGGTGTGGTCCCCACCAAGATCTGGCGTCGCGAAACCTGCAGTAAGCGCTGCATCCACCGCTCGATCAACCCGACGCGCGCAATCCGGCTGGCCAGCACTGTATTCCAACAGCATCCCGACCGATAAAATTGTACCGATAGGATTCGCGACCCCTTGGCCGGCAATATCTGGCGCACTCCCATGGACCGGCTCATAGATTGCTGGACATTCCGAGATCTGTTTTGCAGGTAATCCAGCAAGACAGGCTGAAGGCAGCATACCGAGTGAGCCTGCGATAGCGCCGGCTTGATCGGAAAGAATATCCCCAAATAAATTATCAGCAAGAATGACATCGAAATCCGCTGGACGGCGGGAAAGTTGATATGCTGCGTTATCAGCGAAAAAGTGGGTAAGCTCGACATCAGGAAATTCTTCACGGCCGAGATCACTGACAATCTCGCGCCACAGTTTACCGACCATAAAGACGTTTGACTTATCTACAGACAATAAGCGATTACGTCGACGGCGAGCCACCTCGAATCCAACGCGAGCGAAGCGTGCAATTTCAGATTCTCTGTACTCATTGAGATCAAACCCGCGGCGAACGCCGTCGCTGTCAGCCGTGATGCCCCGCGTTGGCGTGAACATCGCACCACCACAAAGCTCTCTCATAACCATGATATCGGCCCCACTGAGAACGGTCGGCTTGAACGCGGTCCTGTCGAGCAACGCGGTGTGAGCTCTCGCATGACGCAAGCAAGCAAACGTTTTAAGGTGATGTCGCAACTTCATCAGGCCATCCTGCTCTTCGGGGCCGCCATCCCTCATAATATGATCCCACTTTGGACCACCGACAGCGCCCACCAGAACGGCATTTGACGCTTGCGCTTTCTCAAGCGTCTCATCTCTTATAAAGGTGTTGTACCTTTCCCACGCCGCGCCATGCAAAAGGTCTTCACTGATATCAAGACCGAGATCAATTGATTTTGCAGCGCATTCCAGCACTTTAAGGCCGGCATCAACAACCTCTGGCCCAATGCCGTCGCCTCCGAGCGCGAGCACTTTAAGTCGCATAACGATCTCTAAAATCTAAAAGCATAATGATAGGCCTACGGTTAACCCACATCCTACCCAAAAGTATCTGACTGATCGTCCCGGTTGCGACTCGATGCTTTTAAGTTACGACGATAATAAAGCGCCTGAAAAAAAAATCATCGCAATAAATGATCCCACGCCGATCAGAACAGCTGGCAACACCCGTCGACCGAGAAGTAGAAATACTGTCACGCCTATCGCAAACGCCAGGCTTCGAATAAGCAAAGATGTTTCTTCCAATGGTCCAATCGGTAAAACCACCATACGAGCAATAAGGCCGCCCAGCATCGCGTAAGACACAAACGTCACCCATTGAAATACAGCCCCGGCACTATTTACTCGGGAGGCAAACAATACACCCATCCCCCTCCAAAAATAGGTGCCCAATATCGCGCCAAGTGTTAGTAACGCTAACCCAAAATATGAAACCGTTGTCATGGTGAATTGTCCCGTTGCGGCCAACGCTGGCCTATCCAGAACGCGAGGCTACCCCCGATAATTCCGGTTAACAGAAGATCGAAATCAGGCACCACTAAATGAAAAAATAGTCCGAGAGGCGCGCCGATCAGCAGCGCAATGAGCGAGGGACGATTATTTACGCCCGCCAAGAGGATGGCGAAAAAAAGCGGATTCATAAAAATAAGACCAAGCGCAATCTCTCTTGGCATCATTTCAACACCAAGATAGCCGATGATCGTGCCTATCAAGCCGGCGCTCATACAAATTGTGCCAAACACAACGTAATAGCGTCGCCTAAGTTCAAGCGCAATCTCTGGAAAGCGTTTTAAACCTGCAGCCCACGAGTTAATCGAAAGCATTTGAACCAATACAAAATCCGAAGCCATTCCTGCGCGGCGACTTGGCATTAAAGGCATAAATGAGACGGCCATCGGCAAGAATCGCGCATTTGCAAGCGCAACACCAAGAATCACAAAAAAAGCAGAAGCACCTGCAGCATGCATCTCTATTAAGGTTAGTTGCCCGGGCAATCCCCATATTCCAAGGGTGGCAGCAATTGCCATACCAAGCGGAAGGCCGCTTTCGTTAACAAGAGACCCGAAACCAATCATGCTCGCTAACAACGTGATCGCCGGATAACCGAGTGAATCGCGAATAGCGATTCGATCAACAGCACGTGGATTGGTAATCATTTTAATTCCGAATTAAAACGGGCAATGAGAGCCTCTAGAATTGACCAGAATTGAAATCTTCGACCGCTTGCTCTATCTCTTCCCGGGTATTCATCACAAAAGGTCCGTAGCGGGCAACCGGCTCATGTAAAGCTTGAGCGCAAACAAGCAGGAGTCTGGCCCCGGTCGCTCCCGCATTCATACGGACCCGGCTACCAACACCGAAAACCGCGAGCTGGCGAGCGCCCACAGTCTCACGACTATCGCAATCCAAAACTTCCAGCGCCCCATCGATCACAAACACAAAACAACTATGCCCCTGTGGCGTCGCCTCCTCAAAACCCGTATTCGCAGGAAGATCAATATCAAGATATAACGGACTCGTGACAACATCGCTGACAGGCCCTTTCGTTCCTTCTGAAGTCATACCGGCAATCACACGGACTTCGGCGCCCGATAACCGGCTTTCAACGGGAATCTCTTCTTTGTGATACTCATGATACGCCGGCTCGCAGAGTTTCTTTTGCGAAGGCAAATTCACCCAAAGCTGAAACCCGGCCAATCGACCGTTTTCCTGCTCCGGCATTTCTGAGTGAATAATGCCACGCCCCGCCGTCATCCACTGAATACCGCCTGCTTCAATTACGCCACTATGACCGGCACTATCACCATGACGCATCTTCCCCGCAAGGAGGTAAGTTACGGTTTCAAATCCACGATGCGGGTGGGACGGAAAGCCCGCGATGTAGTCATCCGGATTATCCGACTCAAAAAAATCGAGCAACAAAAATGGATCAAGCTCGGACAGCAATTGCGATCCAATATATCGGGTCAGGCGAACGCCCGCCCCGTCCGACGTGGGTTGGCCGTCCAGAATCCGATCTATCGGACGATCAATCAACTCATGATTCACGTCTGCACATTCGCGCACCATATCATTCATGCTGATGTTTCCTGATTGGAGAATCGATTTATCGATTTGAGAGACTTTCGCGCCTCGGTCAGAAGATTGATCAACGCGGGTCGTATTTGATCCTGCGATTCCAGCGGCTCTGGAAATTTAACGGGAATCGTTTTGACTTCATCCGAAGTCGTTGCCTGCAGAACAATCCCCAACCGATTAATCTTAAGGAGTATCGCTGATGTGGCCTCTGGACAGGCACCAAGGCCATGGGCATAGTCAAGATTCGCATCAGAATGATCCTCATTCATGTGTGCGATAACACCCGCGCTCACTGCCTCGATCGGATCTGAATGATCTAAAAGAAGCGAACTCAATGAATCGGAGGCATCAGACATTGCTTGTGAATCATTCAAAAAACGATTTATCCAAGTGGGTAAATGAGAGCTAAAACGCTATAGGAATGACAATGTCTTCTCAACAGGGAGCGCAATTTTTGAAAAGACAAAAAGGCCACTTTTCTTTTCAGAAAATGGTGGGGCGTGCAGGGATCGAACCTGCGACCACCTGATTAAAAGTCAGATGGCCTAACTCACCATAACTCTATTATTAAAGAGCGAATACAAATACGCTTTGCCAAACTTCTGGAAGTTTACAGCAACTTTCTCCCGAGTCTCAGGAGTTCTTTGGATTTATTTGGCGGATTATTGGAGTGACGTTGGTGACATTACTGCGGTAGAACTTCTTGGTGGTTGCGGTAGATGCATGGCCTAACGTTTTTGATGCAGTCTCCAACTCATCTTGGGAGCCATTAAGGTTCCTACGCCTATCTTTTCTCCAACTTTCCCGACGGACGAATTTGCTTAATAGATGTTGAGAAGCAGAATTTGGAAGCCTGAAGGTACTTATCTTTTTTGCTGGTATATCTTGCGAGGGACTGCTCCCTCCAGCTATACCTGGCTACGATCTGGGTTTAACCGCGGTCTCTTAGACCAGCAAACACGAGTTTAGATATAACGCTACCAGGCGCCTTTTTTACGCCAATAAAATCACACTGGCGACAGGTTCTTACACCACTTCGATCACCTGCCAGAAGATCCCCTCTTAATTTGGAAAATTCTTTCCCGAACCAAATTTCCGAAACCGTGGAGTTCTTCATATTCCCCATCGGCAGCTCAAATAAAACATCATTACAACAACCAGCAACCTGACCATCTGCCGATACAATAAATTGTGTGAATGGATACTGGCAAAATCCTCTTTCTAACGGCGCTGGCTGAGGCTTGTTTGGCGCCGTGCCTGCTCGACTGTCGAGAAGTTCATTTTCCAACCGCTGAGAAACAACAAAACTAAACTTTGGTTTATCGGGAGATTGCTCACGCCCAAGGCCTAAGACTTCGAGTTGATTCTCCTCAAACGCGGGTTCCAGGAGTTTAGATCGAATGTCATGTAATACTCGTGGGATTGACTCCCGTTCGTTCCTTCGATAAACGTTAACCGATATTTGATCTACCCCGGCTTTTAGCAATTGCTCCGTTCGCGACAAAGTAAGCGCGCGACCGTTGGTGAGAATCTGAATGTAGCACCTTGGGAGACATTCTTTCGCTCGGGCCACAAAGTCCGGCAACTGTTTAAAGAGAAGTGGCTCGCTATTATTATGGAACGCAATCCGCCCTTCGAAACCTAAGTCAGCCAAATCGATAAGAACCTTATCAAACAATTCATAAGACATGCTTATATCGTTACGAGGGTCGGTGCCCACTGATGCCAAGCAAAATTTGCAGTGGCCATTACACCTAGTGCGCACCTCAAAGAATACGGTATCGAACAATGGGGTCTGGCCCGGGGAAATCTTTTTTCTTTCGATTGTTTTGCGGTAGATAAATCGATTCAGCATCCATTTCTGCAATCTCGGCGGCGCTGAACTGAAAACACTTTTAGTTAATCGACTAATCATATTCTTACGCATGGATGAAATTATTAAATCAACTTGCCGACAAGGAAGAACTTAGGAGTATTTCAGAATTTTCTTCATAGGTCTCTAAATTAACCCAAAAAACGAGAAACCGCTATTGAATGGCGCACAGTCATTTTCAAAACACCTGTAAGTGTTTGAAATTTGGTGGGGCGTGCAGGGATCGAACCTGCGACCACCTGATTAAAAGTCAGATGCTCTACCAACTGAGCTAACGCCCCAAAACTCGTCGCGCATTATAACCGCTCAAGAGTCTAATGGCGCTTGTCCATTCACTCTTTTCTCACATACGGGTTTAAGAATTTTGAGGCCAAAGTTTCAAGTCCACTAAAGATTGCCGCAAAGAAACCCAGAATCCATCATCCAGCATGTAGTACTGCGTTTTCATCGTCAGCGCCGATCCAAGCATGATCGAGATCAGCGTCAAAAACGAGCCCAGCGCCAAAGTCGATATCCCGGAAACCCCTTGGCCAATCGTACAGCCAAATGAAAGCACGCCACCAAAACCCATCAAAACACCGCCAACAAGGTGATTTCGCATATCACCCCCAGCGATGAAACTTTCTACTCGAAAATTTCCTGTCAAAACTGCGTATATGAATGAACCTGCAATCATTCCGAAGACAACAGCGATTCCAAAACCGATCTCGGATCCGGTCCAGGTCATGATGTAATTCAAAAAGTTCGCGGACGGGGCAATAAATGTTACGGCCTCAAGCGGTACCGGCTCAAAATCATCATTGCCGATTACACCCGTAACGTACCAAGCCCCGCACACGAGAATCCCGATCGTCAGTCCCGCCAGAATATTGTCGGAACTTCGCCGGAAACTTTCATCTTTAATCGCATAGATAATTGCGCCAACACCGAGAGTCGCAGCTACAGCTACTGAAGCCATCTGCAAAGAAAGGCCGGTCAAGTGTGTGATTAATGTATCTATCCCCTGATCATTGATATCGTGCATTGCAAGATCAACTGCCAATGACCCAAACACATCAATACGCACTGGCGCCAATATCCCCCTTAGCGTTGCATAAGCCGTAATTGCCATCACAATTAGAACAACCAGAGATTTAAGATTGCCTCCGCCAACGCGAACGAGCGTGCGTTGACCACAACCTCCGCCCAGAGTCATCCCGATCCCGAAAAGAATGCCGCCTATTAAAAATCCAGCCCACCCAAAGCTTGGACCCCGATAGATTGTTTCGTTGAGATCAATCAGGCCCATTTGCATCATCGCTTGCGCCCCGAGAATTGCGATCCCCATAGCCAACACCCAAGCCCGAAAACGAACTTTTGATCCCATATTGATCCAGTCACTAACCGAGCCCATGGTACAAAAATGGGTTTTGCTCGCGACTGCCCCAAAAATCATAGCGCCCAAAAAACCGAGCAAGGAAACTCTATAAATAACCGACCAGTCTTCCATTAAACCCCCTTAAATAACTTCTCGTCTTCAAAAAATTAGACCAAAAGCATACTGCCAAATCTATAACCCGTTTTATATAGGCCTTGACTCTGACGTATAAAACTAATCTCGACAGCAGATCAATTGACTTGAGGTCCAGGATTATTACCTACCCTTCCACTGTGGCTTACGCTTTTCGGCGAACGCGGTCGCACCCTCAATTTGATCCTCACTAGAATAAAGGGTATCCACGGTTGGAAATTTACGCTGAGTAATGTCGTTAAGCGCCTCTTGAAAACGCATATTCTCAGAGGCTCTTGCAACTTCTTTGATTGCCGCAAAAACAAGCGGTGGACCTTCGGCTAACATCGCAGCGAGTTCATGGGCTCGACTCATCAACTCGTTCGCCGGCACAACTTCATTTACAAATCCCCAGTGATGGGCCTCGGCGGCATCCATCCATCTGCCCGTAAAAAGAAGTTCCATTGCAATATGATAGGGAATTCGCTTCGGCAATTTCAACGTAGCGGCATCTGCAATCGTGCCTGAATTAATCTCTGGTAATGCAAATGTTGCATGCTCTGCCGCCAAGATCATATCCGCAGATAGCGCCCACTCAAGGCCGCCGCCGCAACATATCCCATTTACGGCAGCAATCACCGGTTTGTTAAGGTTCGGTAATTCCTGCAAGCCGCCAAAACCCCCCACGCCGTAGTCACTATCAACAGCCTCTCCCTCAGCTGCTGCCTTGAGATCCCATCCCGGACAGAAAAATTTCTCGCCTGCGCCAGTGATAATTGCCACCCGAAGGTCAGGATCATCACGAAAGTCTGCGAAAACCTGGCCCATCATTCGACTGGTTGCTACATCGATTGCGTTAGCTTTCGGTCGATCGAGCATAACCTCTAAAACAAGGCCCACCCGTTTGGTCACGACGTTAGATTGATCCACAGTAATTCCCCTTTTTCCTGGACAACGGCATTATTTTAGTCCCACCTGATTTCATCCATACGCACTCTTTGCCGAAGTACATATTTATCGGTTTCGCGACAACGCTCAAATTGATCCTTGACGAGCTCTGATCGCACCGCTTTCTCGCAGTAATTGTTATGCGGCATCTCCATTAACTCAGTAACCCATTCATCAAAATGATCGAAGTGATCTTCATAGAAATAATAGGCCCGTCGACGACGCCCGGCAGACCGCTCAACGAGAAAATCAACCTCAACTGCCGCTGAGTTTTGAACTGCAGTTTCATCATGGAATGACTGGCAAACCTCATGCCAAGAGCCGATGGGCTCTGGCTCGACGACATAAAGAACTCCGTTTTGCGTCAACACCCGAACCGCCTCACTAAGCGCCAGACTCATTTGATCCTGAGGCACATGATGTAAAGACCAATGAAAAAGAACCGAATCGAAGATGTCGTCAACCACAGGCAACGGCGCCGCATCACCTTGAATTCGAAGCGCTGGCGCGCCTGGAACAACAAAAGGATCTAATGCGACTACCGTACGTCGCCCAGACACTAGGTCATCACTAAGATGGCCCGCACCGCACCCAATATCAAGCAGTCGTTGGCAACCGGGATTCATGAATTCCGAGATTGCATCAGTCGGGGACATTACGGACGCATCATGAACGCTCTGACTTAAAGACATGCGTTAGCCAGCGTTTTGAAATTGCATCACTGCATCTACAGCGCATGCACCTTTACCTTCAGGTAGCGCGAGCAACGGATTTATTTCCAGCGAAGCGAGTTGATGTTTATTGTTCTCCCAATAACTTGAAATCTTTTCTAGCGTGGATACAACTGCTCCATAATCCGCCGGATTCGAGGACCGATAGCCATTCAAAATCGGGCTAATCTTTAGATTGTCAACCGCCTCCTCGAGCGACTTTCGATCGGCGGGCAATAATACAACCTGTTGATCTTTTAGCAGCTCCGCATAGATGCCGCCACTTCCCACCAGCATCCAAGGCCCAATGACAGGATCCTGATTGATTCCAACGATCAGTTCACACACAGCGCTCGCCACCATTTCTTCAACAAGGAGAAGTTCAAAGCGTGAAAAAAGCTCGAGCGCCCGATTTTCTAATTCGTCAGAGTCGGAAATACCCACATAAACGGCTGCAACATCGCTCTTATGGATTAATTCAGCGCTGCACGCTTTCAGTACCATGGGAAATTCAATCGTTTCAGCAAAAGCCAGTAATTCTTCGAGATCTGAACATCTCTTGCCTTGCGGCACAGTGATTTCTGCCTTTGCCAAAAACTGCTTGGCCTCCCACTCGTCAATACGTCTTTTAGTTCCATCGTCTGAACTCGTGACCGGACCAGGGAGCAAATCACTTTTAGGCGGATTTTTCCAGAACTCCCCGATCGCCGCCGCAATCTCTGCGGCATCAAGGGCTTGGCGAATACCACACAAGGGAGCAATATTTGCTGACATCAGGTCAGAGGCAGTCGCCTCAGGAAGGCTTTCGGGAAGGCTCGCCAAAACAGCAGTCGGCATCTGGGTTTTTTGAGCCGCCCTACAGATCGCGTTCACTGCCGGCTCCCAGGTCTCAAGACTGCATCGATCAGCACGCGGAAAATCCAGCACAAGCATCGCGAGATCAAAGCGGCATTCGAGCATCGCGCTATAAGTATTGAAAAGATCTTCTTCCTTATTCCAGGCAAACGTATGATAGTCCAGCGGATTAGACACACTAACCAAAGGATGTACCGTCGCTGCGATTGATTGGTACTGGTGATCCGTTAGTTCAGGAAAATTAATCTTTCGGCCAATCGCCGTATCAGCCATCAGAGACGCTTCTCCGCCTGAGCAACTCATTGAGCACAAGCGGCCACCTTCTAAAGGGCCATGAACGTGCAAAATTTTTAGCGTCTCAATCAAGGTATCGAGGTCATGAGCTCGACCAATACCTAAACGCTTTAATAACGCATCTGCGACGTCATCTGAACCTGCCATTGCCGCCGTATGGGACTGCGCTATCTTCGCACCTTGATCGCTGGCCCCAGACTTAAGCGCAACAACCGGAATCTTTCGTTCTCGGGCAACACGCGTGACTCTCTCAAGAACCGGCACATCCTTAAATCCTTCGATGTAAAGGCCAATCGCGCTAACCCGTTCATCTCTCAAAAGCGTATCCAAAGCATCGCCCAGATCTGTCTGCGCCTGATTGCCAAGCGCAATCAGGTAAGCGATGGGGAGGCCACGTGCCTGCATCGTCAAATTGATGCCGATATTACTACTCTGACTCAGAATAGCCACTCCACGCTCAACTCGTTTACCCCCATGCTGATCAGGCCAAAGTAACGCACCATCCAAATAATTGATCACGCCATAACAGTTCGGACCGAGAAAGGGCATTGAACCCGCTGCACTCAACAACGCTGCATTCAATTGTTTTCCGTCATCAACTTCACTGAACCCGGAGGCATAACAGACCGCTCCTCCTGCACCCCGCGCGCTCAACTGCTCAACAATTTCTATCGTCAGGTTTCGATTAACCCCGATAAAACTTGCATCTGGCGACCGCGGCAACTCATCAATCCTTCGAAAACAGGGATAGCCCTCAATAACTTCGCGAGTGGGATGAACAGGCCAAATCTCTCCTGAGAACCCCATCCGACGACATTGACGGACAACCTCGTGCGCCTCGCGGCCACCAAAGACTGCGATGCTGGAGGGTTGAAGGAGGCGTTTGAGCGACAACGTGCTTAGGTCAAGTCCAGCGAGGTTTAAGCATATCGCGAGAAATAATGTGCCGCTGAATCTCGCTGGTCCCTTCCCAAATCCGCTCAACCCTCGCATCTCGCCAGATTCGCTCCAGAGGTAAATCGGACATCAAACCCATACCGCCATGAATCTGAATGGCTTCATCCGCGATAAAAGCCAGTGTTTCGGTCGTAAAAAGTTTAGCCATTGCATAATCTGAGTCAGTTGCCGTGCCCTGATCCGTCTTCCATGCGGCTTTAAATGTCAGAAGCTCCGCGGCCTCGAGCTTCAGCTTCATCTCTGCCAGTTTGAATCCAACCCCTTGAAAACGTCCGATAAACTGACCGAACTGTTGTCGCTCGGCCGCCCAATCTGTGGCGTGCTCGAGTGCACGATGAGCCCGGCCTAGGCACATCGCTGCGACCTGCAAACGAGTAGGTCCCAGCCAATCGTTAGCCACATTAAATCCTTGATGCGGTGCGCCGAGCATTTGAGTTTTAGGAATACGGCAGTTATCAAAATTCAAAATACTGTTGTGATAGCCGCGATGCGAGACACTGTGGTACCCGGGTCTAACCGAGAAACCTGGTGTTCCCTTATCAACCAGAAAAGCGCTGATCAGCTTCCGCGGCCCCCGGGCTGACTCCTCCTCACCCGTTGCGGCAAACAAAATCACAAAGTCCGCAATATCCGCGTGACTGATGAAATGCTTGGTACCATTGATAACGTAATCATCCCCATCAACATCGGCCCGACATTGCATTGACCTCAAATCTGATCCGGCGCCTGGCTCTGTCATCGCAAGACAATCGGTTTTTTCTCCGCGGATGCATGGAAAAAGATAGTGATCTCTCTGCTCACCTACACAGGCTTGAAGAATATTACTTGGCCGCCCGACCAGGTATTGGAGCGCAAAATTCGCGCGACCTAATTCCCGCTCCACTAAAGAGAGCGACACACAATCCAACCCGCCGCCGCCCAAGTCTTCTGGCATATTTGCCGCATAGAAGCCCATCTCAATCGCGCGTTCGCGAATCTTTTGAGCGAGATCGGGGGAAACCGAATCCGATTTTTCCACCTCTGCTTCATGAGGATAAAGTTCGTTTTCAGCAAAAGCCCGAGCGCTCTCAATCAACATCTCCTGTTCACTGCTTAGCGAGAATTCCATATGTTTGCCTGCTCAAATACTCAATTTGTAACCAATCTACTTTTCTTGCGCGTCGCGGATTCTTTTTTGATGCTCGTTGAAAACTCGACCGGCGCCAAGGTCCCTTTTCTGGAGAGATTCAATAATTCCAATCAACGCATCATCGCGAATCTGTTCCATTTCATCACTTCCCATATCTCCAGAAATGCTTTCGCACCCATCGTGCATCTTTCGAGTCAGCTCGTTGGTGATGGCGGGCGCTTCCAGCTTTGTCCAAGGAAAAAGAGAGGGATCAAAATGTTTGAGAAACTGCCCCATCCCGCCTGGCTGGGCAGCAAGATGGAAAATTTGGCACGCCCCCCAAATAGCCCATCGTAATCCAGGACCATAGGCAATTGCAGCGTCGAGCTCTTCTGGTGTTGCAACGTCGTCATTTACAAGGTGAAGAATTTCACGCCAAAGCGCCTCCTGCAACCGGTCGGACAAGAAACCCGGTACCTCTGAGCGAACTTTCAATGGATACATTCCAATAGATTTGTAAAACATCACCGCTCGATCAATATTTTCTAGACTCGTCTTTTTCCCGCCCAAAACCTCAACCAGCGGCAAGAGATAAACAGGATTAAAAGGATGGCCCACAATCACGCGCTCGGGATGCTTACATTGCGCCTGAAAATCCGTCGGCAAAAGACCAGAAGTGCTTGATGCAATCACAACATCAGGAGACGCAGCGGCATCAATCTGAGCGTGTAACTCAACCTTAAGGTCAATGCGCTCAGGCGCACTTTCTTGAATAAAATCCGACTGCGCAGCGACCGCCTCAACCGATTCACAAAAAACAAGTCGATCTTTTGATGCGTCTGGAAATACGCCAGTACGCTCGAGGACCGGCCAGATTTGATCAAGTTTCTTTTTCAGCCTCGACTCAGCGCCCGGCTCCGGGTCAAAAGCATAAACATCCATTCCAACCGACAGCGCTCTTCCTGCCCATCCCGCACCAATGATGCCTGATCCAATAATTCCAAAACGCTCTACTTGATCCATATGCCTAAAACTCTCCTGACCGACTTCTTATCGTAAGCAGACAGTCTGCGCTTTTTTGAACCTTTCGGGGTTCACTCAATATAGCTCGTCATTTTGCGACAGATTGACGTCAAAAAGGAAGGGGCGCAGGGATATCAAGGATATCGCAACGCGACATCTAATTATGCAAAGGCGGGGTGCATAAAATGAGGTGCAGGAGCAGGTTCAGAATCATCATAGGTCACCGTCTCCCAGCAATTTGTTTTTTCAACGAGCTTGCGTAGGAGTCCGTTATTCAAACCATGTCCCGATTTATGAGCGGAAAACGTACCGATCAGTGGATACCCAAGCAGATATAGATCTCCGATTGCGTCGAGGATCTTGTGCTTTACGAACTCATCTCCATAACGTAAACCATCATCATTGATCACTCGATCATCGTCCAGCACGATGGCGTTATCAAGGCTACCGCCTCGAGCGAGTCCAGCTTCCCGAAGCGCCTCAACATCCTGCAAAAAACCAAATGTTCTGGCCCGACTCACTTCTTTTGTAAACGAGGTCTCAGAAAGATCCACCGTCGCATGCTGCGCTGAAGATTTCATGGTCGGGTGATCAAAATCAATACTGAAACTCAATCGAAACCCGTCATAGGGCTCAAAACGGGCCCATTTATCTCCGTCCCGCACTTCAATACGATCTTTGATCCTAATGAACCGCTTGGCTTCAGACTGCATTTCAATCCCTGCTGACTGAATGAGGAAAACGAAAACCGCAGCGCTTCCATCCATAATCGGGACTTCGGTTGAATCGAGCTCAACAACGGCATTATCAATGTGAAGACCTGCAAACGCAGCCATTAGGTGTTCGACGGTGGACACCCGCGTTCCTTGATACTCAAGAGTTGTGGAGAGTCGAGTGTCACAAACATTCTCGAGCGACGCCGGAATATCAATTATGGGGTCAAGATCAACTCGGCGGAAAATGATCCCCGTGTCCGCGGGAGCGGGCTTAAGGGTGAGAAGCACCTTCTCCCCCGTGTGCAGACCCACCCCGGTGGCACCGATCACAGTTTTTAAAGTTCGTTGTCGAATCATCCAAGCCCAATCGCTGATATTTTTAAATTCTGCGACCGTGTCGCTAATCTAGATCAATTTTACACTCAAAAAATGCGGTTTGAGTGTATTTTGAAATTTTTTTACCCTTTTTTTTGCATATTTAATAATTCCACGATTATCTGTAAATTCCTGACCCCCTACTTTTACCTGCTCAGTCGGCTTGTCGCCGTAAAAATGCGGGTACATCAAGATACTCCATATCTACCGCTGCGTTTCCTTGCGAGTCAAAATCACCAGCAGATCTTGGACGACGCCTGATGACCGTCGGCTTATCGTAGTCTTCATAGTCAACAGGGTCGTGTACCGCCTCATCATTATCACTACTTTCGACCAGAGTCATTTGAGGCGCTTTCCGAATGCCCGTCGCAACCATCGTGACTCTGAGCTCACCCTCCATCGCCTCATCCAGAACGGTCCCAATCACCACCGTTCCATCCTCAGATGCGTACTCATTAACAATCTCACCGACCTGTGCAAACTCTTCTAATTCCATATCAGGCCCTGCTGACACGTTCACTAATAGACCTTTTGCCCCATGAATATCAACTTCTTCAAGTAATGGGCTCGAGACCGCGCCTCGCGCCGCCTCGATTGCACGATCTGATCCTGATGCGGTGGCTGAACCGATCATGGCCATGCCCATCTCAGACATCACGGTTCGAACATCAGCAAAGTCAACATTGATCAACCCGGGGCGAGTAATCAATTCAGAGATGCCTTGAACCGCGTTGAATAATATTTCATTAGCTTTGCCAAAAGCGTCAAGCAAGGTGACTTTGCCACCCATCACTTCGAGTATCCGCTCGTTTGGAATGACAATTAATGAGTCAACCAATTCACCGAGTTCTTTTATGCCATGCTCGGCTGCGGCAATTCTCTTCTTACCCTCAAACTGAAAAGGTCGGGTCACGACCGCCACCGTTAAAATTCCTTTTTCACGAGCGAGTTGGGCAATCACAGGTGCGGCGCCGGTACCGGTCCCACCACCCATTCCTGCGGTTATGAAAACCATATCAGTTCCATCAAGCGCGGCGGCGATCTTGTCACGATCTTCCGTAGCCGCCTGACGGCCAACCTCTGGGTTTGCGCCCGCCCCGAGCCCTTTCGTCAATCCTTCGCCTAATTGCATCACTTTCGAAACACCGGATCGGTGAAGGGCTTGCGCATCTGTATTTGCAACGATGAATTCAACCCCGTCTAGGCTAGCTGAGAGCATGTGATCGACAGCGTTTCCACCGCCACCCCCAATGCCCAGCACCTTGATAACGGCCTGACGACCAGAAACTTCCATGAGTTCAAAAGGCATAGTGTCTCTCCTGTAACTATCGATTAATGAAAAAAATGACAAGTCCCCTGCCGGCGCCCAAAGCGCCGAAGAGAACCTCTTCTGCTAAATGAAAAAAAATCATTGTGACTCCTCACCCAGATGCCGCGAGAACCATTGCTTCATCCGTCCAAAAATTGCTGAGGGCGGTGAGACCCCAAACCGTCTCTTTGGATAATGATTGGATTGGTGGCGATGACCAAACATCAGCAAACCTATCGCTGTTGAAAATGAAGAATTTCGAACAACGTCGCTTAAGGCGCCAACATATTTAGGCACGCCAAGCCGGACTGGCATATGAAAAATCTCCTCGGCCAGGTCAACCATTCCTGTTAGTTTTGCGCTGCCACCGGTCAGGACGATGCCCGTTCCCAGCAGTTCTTCAAAACCACTCCGGCGAAGTTCAGCCTGCACCAACAAAAATAATTCTTCTACTCGGGGCTCAATGACATCTGCGAGTGTCGTACGCGCGAGCTTGCGAGGCGCTCGCTCACCTACACTTGGCGTATCGATCATCTCGCCCTCGGGCGCAAGTTGCACCAAGGCGCTACCATATTTCTTTTTAAGCTCCTCCGCCGCCTGAGTTGGCGTTCGAAGGGCTACCGCTATATCGTTTGTAACCTGATCTCCCGCAATCGGTAAAACTGCCGTATGACGAATTGCGCCATCCGTAAACACCGCGATATCTGTCGTGCCGCCACCGATATCGACAAGACATACGCCCAACTCTTTTTCATCTTCGTCAAGCACTGCGTAACTGGATGCAATCTGTTCCAGCACCATGTCTTCAACCTCGAGACCGCAGCGAGTAATG
The DNA here is from genome assembly GCA_004212795.1 of Candidatus Thioglobus sp. Taxonomy (GTDB): domain Bacteria; phylum Pseudomonadota; class Gammaproteobacteria; order Arenicellales; family UBA868; genus UBA868. The sequence continues at coordinate 30,666 of SHBR01000005.1, read as the reverse complement.
CATTTGACAATATTTTGCGCCGCGCTCACAGCGCCAGTAATGATATGAACCTTAGCCTCGAGACGGACACCGCTCATGCCAATCGGCTCACGAATACCTTCTTGTCCGTCAATAATGAAATCCTGAGGCAGGATATGTAAAACCCGTTGATCATTTGGAATCGCCTGCGCTTGGGCAGCCTCGAGCACTCTCTCGACATCTTCAGCACCGACCTCGTCGCGATTTTTTATAGCTGCAACACCATGAGAATTCATGCTGTTGATATGCGCACCCGCAATCCCTGCATAAACCGAGCTGATTCGGCATTCGGCCGTAAGCTCGGCATCCTCAATAGCCAGTTGGATAGACTGGACGGTTGAATCAATATTAGCAACGACACCCTTTCGCAGCCCTCGCGATGGATGCTGACCCACGCCGAGCACTTCTAGTTCATCGCTGTCATTGACCTCTGCGACAACAGCGAGCACTTTCGAAGTCCCAATGTCCAGACCTACAATGACTTCACTTGTCGTTTTCTTACTCATAACGCGATCTCAATTGTCATCTTTGATTACAGAAGCGATTTGAAATTTCTTGTCTTCCAGATCATCGTGCCATTGCACTGCAAATCCATTGTCATAGCGCATATCAACCTTCGAAATAAGGCCCGCTTTATGACTTGATACCGTCTCAAAACTAAGGACAAATCGTTCAATTTTTTCAACAATCTGATCTCGTCCCAGATAGACTCGAAACGTGTTTTCCGATTTCAGATCCGACCAACGCAATTCGAGCTCCCACTGACCGGAGTGGCCGACAGATAGGGACCGTGGCTCAAGATTCACGATCGCGAGCAAGGAAAATATCTCGTGGAATGTATCCACCACGATAGCCTGGTATCGCTTTGGCCCCCTTAATAACGGACGAAAACTGAAGCCATTCTGAGGCGGCAAATTGATAAACTGACGTTCAACCTTTTCTTCTGATTGATCAAACTGTCGATACTCCGCGATCACTTGGGTTTCTATGACGGATATTGACAATGTATCTGGCCACACCCGGCGAACCACTGCCTGATAAACACCGGGTTGATTCTCAAGCGCAGTCTCTATTGTTTTAAGGTCTACATTTAGGTAGTTACCAGAAATCTTTCGCCAAGTTTCCCGCTCAATAGACCCTTGACTTATAACTAACAAGGGAGAATCGATAACGACTTTTTGAATTGTGAAATAGCCGGATCGAATAACATGATCAATACCCAACACAGTCATGAGGAACAGGACAAATCCTGCGACCAAAGGTAGCCTTCGCCGGGGCTCACTGCGCTCAATTGTGTCGTCATTGGACACTTTCCCACCAACGGCTCGCAGCTCAGGGAGTTTCGTGCCCAATTCGCTCATATCGCTTCTCCAACGAATCGCACTTCGGTTTCCAGCTTCACGTCGAATCTCTTTTCCACATCATCCTGAACAAACTGAATAAGGTCTTCAATATTCTCTGCCGTCCCCGATTGATCATTCACAATGAAGTTCGCGTGATGCTCCGAGATCCTGACACCGCCGATCCGCTTTCCTTTATGTCCGGCGCGTTCAATCAATCGGGCTGCGTAGTCTCCCGGAGGATTTTTAAAAACAGAACCCGCACTAGGCTGACCAACGGGTTGACTTTGTCCACGTGTTTCAAGAAGCGAGCGAATCACGTGACGACTCTGGGGCGCACTCAACGGTTCAAAGGAAAAACAAGCGGAGGCAACCCATACATCTTCGGAAATACTCACGGCACGATAAGACACTTCAAATGCTGCCGGTTCACATTCGGATATTTCACCTGTTCGGTTGATGAGTCGAATACTCTCAACAAATTGCCAGGTCTCCGAACCAAAGGCGCCCGCATTCATCGCAATCGCGCCACCAACCGTACCGGGTATACCTGCAAAAAATTCGGCGCCGCTCATTTGATTTTTAGCGGCAAACCGCGCAACCCGGGCACAGGAGACCCCTGCCTGCGCTGTTATTGTCTTTTCACTTAATAACGCCAAAGCATTCAGGCCCCGGTGGGCAGCGATTACCGCGCCATTAAAGCCACCGTCCCGAACCAGCAAGTTACTACCCAGGCCGAGCCAAAGAATTGGCGTATGTGCCGGAAGAAGGCGTAAGAAATCCGCGACATCCGCCTCGTCTAGAGGCTCGAAGAAGTAACGAGCCGGGCCACCAACCTTCCAACTGATATGGCGAGCCATGGGCTCGTCGTGGCGCACGTGCCCGCGGAGGCTATCAAATTCATGACTCGGATTCATTGATAACTCTCTCATCCAAATGACTCTTCACAAAGATGCATCGGCAAAATAAGTTCACGAGCGGCTTTACCGATACTGCCTGCGCCCAAGGTCAAAACAACATCGTCCGCTTGGAGCAATGGGAGCAGGGTTTCTCTCAAGCGATCGATATTCGGGGCAAAAACCGGGTCGACACCCCCTCGGACACGGATTGATCGACATAGCGCTCTTCCATCCGCACTGGCTGCTGGTTTCTCGCCGGCCGCATAGACCTCTGTCACCAGTAAACAATCCACATCACTCAGTAATGAGCTGAAATCGTCCATAAGATCTCGTGTACGAGAGAACCGATGAGGCTGAAACACAATAACTTTTCGACGATCAGGCCAGCACCCCTTCGCGGCAGACAGCGTGGCTGCAATCTCGGTGGGGTGATGGGCATAATCGTCTACCAGAAGGGCTTTGCCATCAGGCAGTCTGATATCACCAAGAATCTCGAACCGCCGGTCGATTCCGCTGAATTTGCGAAGCCCGTTGACGATCGCTTGCGTCTTTATCCCTACTTTATCGGCGACTGCAATTGCGGCAAGCGCATTACGAACGTTGTGTAATCCGGGGAGTGCGAGATCAACCGAAAAAACTTCTCCATCTGCAGTCGTCGTATCAAACTGCATTCGGCTACCCGACTGGGTCACATTCACGGCGTTGTAATCTGCTGGGGTCTCAATGCCATAACTCACAACAGGACGTAAAATTCTCGCTCGCATTCTCTGCACTGCCGGGTCATCAGCACAAAGCACCGCAAGCCCGTAAAAAGGCAGGTTATGCACAAACCTCAGGAAGGTATCCGTTAATCTCTCAAAGTCACCCTGGTAAGTTGACATATGATCATGATCGATATTAGTCACAACTGCGATGTGTGGCTGCAAATGAAGAAAAGAGGCGTCACTTTCATCAGCTTCTGCGATTAACCATTGACCGTTTCCAAGCTTTGCATTGCCTGTTTCACTTTTGACCAGGCCACCGATTAGAAAAGTAGGATCGAGTCCTGCCTGAGCAAAGATCGCCGCGACAAGACTTGTCGTCGTTGTTTTTCCATGCGTCCCGCCGATCGCAATCCCATTACGAAACCGCATCAATTCCCCAAGCATCTGAGCGCGAGGTACGACAGGTATTCCGTTCGACTGAGCAAAGAGCACTTCGGGATTTCCTTCTCCCACCGCGTTCGAAACCACAACAACATCAGCGCCTTTTGCGTTTGAATGGTCATGATCTTTATAAACCTGGACACCCTTTGCCATTAATGCACGCGTTGCCATCGAGTCGACTTGATCGGAACCACTAATCACATATCCTTGGTCCATAAGCACAGATGCAATACCACTCATACCAGCACCTCCTATGCCAACAAAGTGGATGTGGCGAACAAACTCACGCACGGGCAAGCTCCAGACATTGATTCATCACGTCATCTGTTGCTGCAGGACGAGCGAGTGTTCGGGCAGCCTGAGCCATTTCCATTAGATCTTCGCGTTTTAAAAAACACCGATCTATTTCATCAGCTAATCGACTTGGATTCAGTTCCGATTCCCGAAAGACCACCGCGGCGCCGGCTTCCGCCAGACAGCGGGCATTCGCAAATTGATGATCACCGGCGGAATGCGGATATGGAATTAATATTGCGGGCAATCCAGCGGCGCTTATCTCGCTTATCGTCATTGCGCCTGCCCTAGAAATAACAATATCAACCGATTCATAAGCAGAAGACATGTCATCAATAAAATCAACGACTGACGCATCAAGATTCAAAGTGCTGTACGAATCTCTTACTTGATCATCGTGATTTCGTCCGCTCTGATGCAGTATCTGTAATTTCGATCGACAAGATGCCATTGCGAACGCGTGCGGCACTAGATCGTTGATGGTCCGTGCGCCTTGGCTTCCGCCCAATACAAGGACTCGTAAATTTTTTGAGACACCAATACCCCTTTTCGATGGAGCAGGAATTAAAGCGATTTCAGACCTAACTGGATTACCCGTGTGTTTCGCTGAGCTTGGCATCCCTTCCGAACAGGAAAAACCGGTGAGCACTTTGGCGGCAAGAAGAGTAAGCATTCGGTTTGTCAGTCCGCTACGGGCATTCGCTTCATGAATGATCAAAGGTCGACGCAACAACCAGGCAGCAACCCCTCCAGGCCCTGCGACGAATCCACCCATTCCCAAAACCACATTGGGTTTTTGCCGCCAAATCACCTTCAAACTCTGCCAAACCGCGCGGAGAACCATCCAAGGAATCACAATTTTTCGACTCCATTGAATACCGACGACTGCGCTGGCATCAATCCACTCAATATCGAATCCCTCAGATGGAATAACTCTCGCCTCTAACCCCTTTTTTGTTCCTAACCAAACGACTTGAATTCTTTTTTCACGCAACGCTTTAGCCACACTAAGCGCGGGATAAACATGACCTCCCGTTCCGCCTGCCATGATCATCACAGTTGTCACCTTCTCTTCGAACGCTGTGGAAGACATTGATAAACCGACAAAACAATGCCCAGCGCAAGCCCATTAATCAGCATACTGCTACCGCCATAACTCATTAACGGCAGCGTTAAGCCTTTGGTCGGAACCAAACCCAAATTGACTGCAAAATGAAATATGGCCTGAAGCACTATTAAGAGTCCGATACCTTGACACACCCGGGCACCAAACAACTCTCCCGCATCAGCGGCGCGAGAAGCAATATCAAAGATCCGCCAGAGAATCAGGCCATAAAGCACAAGAAGTACCGCGAGCCCAATCAGTCCCAATTCCTCCCCAATCACCGCAACAATAAAGTCGTTACTCGCGTGAGGCAGATAAAAAAGCTTTTGCACACTCGCGCCTAATCCCACCCCAAACCATTCACCGCTTCCTAATGCGATAAGTGCCTGAACGAGTTGAAACCCTGTATCAAAGGGGTCAGCCCATGGGTCACGAAAACTCAAGACGCGCTGGAGTCGATAGGGTTCGACAATAATTAATACGGCGACAGCGCAGACCGCGACGACAATGGCGCCAAAAATATATCGGATTCTTGTTCCCGACAGATACATCAACCCAACGCTTGTCATCATGATCACCGCGGTGCAACCAAGATCAGGTTCGAGCAACAACAGCACACCTAACATCCCAATAACAAACGCCGGCTCCAGGATGCTGATCCGGAAGGAATCCATTGATCCCGAGTTACGAACAAAATGATCAGCCAAAAACAATACGGTCACTACTTTGACCAGTTCGGAGGGTTGAAAACGCATTAAGCCAAGCGGTAACCAACGTGTACTGCCATTAACCTCATGACCGATACCGGGGATGAGCACTAAAACTAACAACACGGTGCTCAAACCCAAAAGGGGCCGATTTGCCTGTCGCCAAAATCGGAGAGGCACCGACGCTGCAACAAAACCCAAAATAAGCGCAAGCACAATGCTAAACGAGTGCTTTACTAGGATAGCGAATCCACCCTGCACTCCTCCATGAGTTCCAATTGCGGCCGAAAACACCATTACCATGCTTAGCGATAGCAAAGTGGTCACGGCGAGAACCAAAACAGGATCCGCTGCGGGCACTCTTAAAAAAGATCTTGAAGGGAGCGTAATGCTAATCATGTTATTAACTCCTGCACCAACTGACGGAATACATCGCCCCGATGTTCAAAATTTTTGAACATATCAAAGCTTGCACAAGCGGGCGAAAACAAAACTGCATCGCCGGACTGCGCCCATCTTGATGCCAACCGTATTGCATGATTGAGGTCGTCAGCAAGCGTCACCGGCACCCGATTCCCGATTGCTTCGGCTATCCACAATCGATCTTCGCCAACTAACAACACCTGACGGGTGTACCGCTGCACTGCGTCTGCGAACTGGGTGAAGTCCGCGCCTTTGGACTGCCCTCCCGAAATCAATACCACGGGTCTTCCCATTCCCCTCAACGCAGCAATAGCCGCCCCTGGATTCGTTCCCTTGGAGTCGTTGATCCACGTGATGTCATCCTTGCTCAAGACTTGCTCACACCGATGAGGTAAGCCTCGAAATTCAGTCAGCGCCTTAATCATTCGATCAGAAACGGGATAGCCCGAGCTTTCAACGAGGCCAATTGCAGCGAGCGCATTCAGAATGTTGTGGCGCCCATTCATGGAAAGAAGATCAGTTCTGACAATTTTCTGAGACCCTCGCATAATCCATTCGTGCGAACCGTCAGACCGAATGCCATATTCTTGATCAGAAGTTGGGCAGGACAGACTGAAACTTATTTTCTGAACGCCGTCGTCGATATTTAGTTGAGCAAGATTTGAATCGTCAACATTAATAACGGCTGTTTCGGCATTGGTGAGAATTCTTTTTTTTGCGTTGGCATAAGAACCAAAATCATCATATCGATCCATATGATCCGCCGATAGATTCAGAATAGCGGCCGAGCGAGGTCGTAAAGATGACGTGGTCTCGAGTTGAAAGCTCGAAAGCTCGAGCACGAACACATCCGGAATGTGGTCATCAATAAGATCGAGTGCAGGACGACCGATGTTGCCGCCGACACGCACATCCAAACCTTGGGCTCTGAGCATTTCGCTGACAATCGTCGTAACCGTCGTCTTTCCATTGGATCCGGTAATCGCGATGACGGGCGCGGGACATGCTCTTGCAAAAAGTTCGATGTCACCCAATATTTCAATTTTTCGGCTGCGCGCCTCTTTGAGAAAAGATTCGCTCAGGGAAACGCCAGGACTGACAACGATAACATCCACGCCATTCAGATGAGCATCATCATAAATGCCGCAGTGAACAGGAACATCAGGGAACGCATTTTCAAGATTGTCACGAAAGGGGGGATTATCACGCGTATCCAAAACCTGAAGATCAACCTGACGCTCAATCAGATATTGGGCGCTAGAAAAACCAGAGGCCCCGAGTCCAAGAACCACCGCTCGTCGCCAAGGAAGCGTTCCAAGATTCATCGCTAAGGCATTACTCGTCATCAACCTAACGAACCTTGAGCGTTGCAAGACCAACAAGGACCAAGATCAAGCTAATAATCCAAAATCGGACCGTCACTTGGGGCTCTTTCCAACCTTTCTGCTCAAAATGATGATGAAGCGGCGCCATCCTGAAAATTCGTCGTCCAATCAATTTGTAAGACGCAACTTGGAGTACAACCGAAATTGTCTCAACGACAAATAATCCTCCCATAATCGCTAAAACAATTTCTTGGCGAACAATGACAGCGATGGTTCCCAATGCAGCACCAATCGCTAAGGCGCCAATATCCCCCATGAACACTTGCGCGGGATACGTGTTGAACCATAAAAATCCAAGTCCGGCACCCACTAATGCGGCACAGAAGATCAGCACTTCCCCAGCACCCAAAATAAACGGAATACCAAGATAACCCGAAAAAAGAGAGTGGCCGGTAAGGTACGCAAATACGCCCAAACCGCCTGCAACCAAAACACTCGGCAAGATCGCTAACCCGTCTAAACCATCTGTTAAATTGACCGCGTTACTGCTACCCGTGATTACAAACCAGGTCAGCACGACAAATCCAAATCCGAGTTCTAACGCGACGTCTTTAAAAACAGGCACGAGTAACGAAGTTTCAGCGGGTGATTCGGCGGTTAAATAAAGTGTGATCGCGGCACTCAGTGCTGCAAGACTTTGCCAAAAAAACTTTTGCTTCGAGCTGATACCGCGTGAATGATTTCGCGTGATCTTGGCATAATCATCAATCCACCCGATGACACCGAAGGCTAAGCAAACAAAGATAATTATCCAAATAAAACGATTATTTAAGTCGGCCCATAAAATTGTGGAGAACACAACTGCTGCAATAATAAGAACGCCACCCATGGTTGGCGTGTTTTTCTTGCTTAAGTGAGTTATTGGTCCATCGTCCCGGATGGGTTGCCCAGCCCCGATACGCTCAAGTCGGCGAATCAAAGCGGGGCCCAGGAGAAAACTGAATATCAGCGCCGTAAGCACGCCACAGATTGCACGAAAAGAAAGGTAGCGGAATACATTAAACGCGCTGTATTCCAAAGCAAGCTGCTCAAATAAACTTTTCAGCATGCAATGGCCTCGTTACGGCTTGAGCCAGCTAATGCATTAGCAACTTGCTCCATTTGCGCACTTCGAGAACCCTTAACAAGCACCGTCACGCCCGGGCGCAACATCCTATGAGCATCACTGATCAGGCTCTCTAATGAATCGAATTTTTTTGCATTCTCGCCAAACACATCAGCTGCCAGCCCTGCCATCTCACCAAGCGCTATCAAAACATCGATGCCGGCATGTCGAGCCTCACGACCCACTTCTGAATGCAATTCAGCAGTCCGGCTTCCGAGTTCAGCCATATTGCCAATGATCAATACTTTGAGCCCCTGTCGACCCGAAAGGGTTCTGATTGCTGCCCTTAAGGAATCGGGGTTAGCATTATAAGAATCATCAATAAGAGTGGCTCCATGTGCCCCTTCTCGAATCTGTAATCGACCCGGCTCGGCCTGAACCTCTACAAGTCCAGCGCGGATCTGATCTGCATCGCCACCACATGCCCAGCCCACGCTTGATGCAGCAAGCGCGTTCAACGCATTGTGTCGGCCCAGCAAATTAAGGGGCACTTCAAAAGACTCGTCAGGAAGATTTACCTCAACCACTTGTTGACCGTTTATTGTTGATGCACTTCCATTCACTCGAGCCTGACTATCGAGACCAAAGGTAATGGTCTGGAAGGATCGGGTACGCGCCGCCCAATAAGCAGCGAATCGATCATCAGCGTTTATCACAGCGGTACCCCCGGACTGCAGTCCGAGAAAAATCTCTGCTTTGGCCCGCACAACGTCAGAAAGACTACCAAGGCCCTCAAGATGTGCGTGTGCCGCATTGGTAATGAGCGCAATACTGGGACGAACCAGTCGGGTTAATTGACTAATTTCGCCAGGGTGGCTCATCCCCATTTCAACAACTGCAAACTCATCCTCCGGTCGGATACCAAGTAATGTTAATGGCACGCCGAGGTGATTATTAAAGTTGCCAGGGCTTGCATGAGTCCGTCCCATCTTTCCCAATATTGATGCGATCATCTCTTTGACTGTTGTCTTGCCATTACTGCCGGTGACGCCAATCATAGGAAGACTTAGACGACTTCTCCAAAGCTCTGCCAACTTCCACAGTGCGAGCTGAGTGTCTTTCACCACAATACTGGGCGTTTCCCGGTCGGTAGCCGAACTCGCCATCACAGCGACAGCACCTGCTTGTTTGGCATCTCGAACAAAATCAGTGCCGCAGAAACGCGCCCCGTCGATTGCTACAAATAATGCGCCGGGCCGCAAAGTTCGGGAATCAATACTCACCGAAGAAAACTTGGCATCTTCACCACTCAGGACGCCATCGACGGCATGCGCAATTTGGCTGAGTGTTAGCATCGCGACACCCCCAACATGGTTTCTACAACCTCTCGATCGTTAAACGGTAATTCCTCATCTGAGATCAATTGACGGTTTTCATGTCCTTTGCCCGCAATCAAGACGGTATCGTCAGCACCAGCGCTGTCAATCGCGAATTTAATTGCGCTTTTTCTATCTTCAATCACTGCGTCGGGTGACCGATTCATGCCCGCCAGAATCGAATCAAGAATTGAGGATGGATCCTCATTTCGAGGGTTATCGTTCGTTAGTACCGTTCGATCAGCAAACATTGAAGCCGCTTGACCCATCAGCGATCTCTTACCCTTATCTCGATCACCGCCGCAGCCAAACACACACCAAATTTGTCCAGCGGTCATTGAGCGGATAGATTGCAAAACTGCTGATAGGGCATCAGGTGAATGCGCGTAATCGATAACAACACGGGGCGATTGCTCGCCCAAACCATGACAGAACTCCATTCGACCTTCAACAGGCGTTAGCCCGCTCATGGCTGAACCAATTTGTTCTGCCGAATAACCCTCCGCCACTAAAGTTGTTGCAACAGCCAGGAGATTTGCAATATTAAAGTTGCCATGCAGCGCGCAGCTAAATTGAATCTTTCCGACAGGCGTGTTGAGTAAAAGCGCAATCCCATTTTGGTCTTGGTTTATTTTGAGCGGGTAAACGCTTGCTTTTGGACTATTTCCAAAAGTCCATAACCGGGCATCGATTTTTTTTGCTGCAAATTCTGCTCCAACAGGATCTGAGATGTTAATAATTGCGCTTTTTAATTGGCTCCTTTGAAACAACAAGAACTTTGCATCCTTATATCGCTCAATACTTTTATGATAATCAAGATGATCCCGCCCCAAGTTAGTAAAAATCGCGGAACTAAATTCAACGCCTTCAACACGACGCTGATCCAGCGCATGAGAAGAAACCTCTAGGCAGACACCCTGGGCGCCTGCGATCACGAGCTGAGAGAGCTGTGATTGGAGCGTTATCGAATCAGGCGTCGTCAGCTCGCTTTTTTGTAAATTGCCATCGAAACCCCATCCTGTGGTCCCGATAAATCCACTCTTCTTGCCAAGTGCATTTAGCGCCTGCGTCAAAAGAAATGCACAACTCGTTTTACCGTTTGTTCCGGTCACGCCGATTACAAATAAGTGGCTAGACGGATGGTCAAAAAACCGGTCTGCAATAACGCCCACTTTTGATCTAAGGTCAGGAATCGCAAGACAGATTCCATTGAAATGATCAATACCTTTAATATCGTTTTCGACCAATACCGCCGCTGCGCCTGAATTCATTGCGTGACTCACATAATCCCGGCCATCCGCTTTATTCCCTCGCATTGCGATAAATAAGCTGCCTGACTCAACCTTTCGACTATCAAGCGTCAAATTGGAAACTGCAATTGAGGCAACATCTGGATCGAGACTCACGAGTCCCGTCAAGAGATTACTGAGCGGTCGTGTCCGAGACTCACTGGCATAAAGAGCAGTCACGCGCCAGCCTCCGATTCGACGGGATGAGCGACAATTGTGATCCCCGACGCCGTGTTAGCATCAGGCTTGATACCATTAAATCGAAGCGCGTCGGACATAATCCTTGCAAACACCGGGGCTGCGACTTCTCCGCCGAAGTACTTGCCTTGCGGCTCATCGACCATCACGGCTAAAACAAAACGGGGTTTTGAAACGGGTGCAAACCCCACAAAAATTGACTGGTATCGATTCTCTTCGTAACCGCCGGATGAACTTACTTTATGTACCGTGCCGGTTTTACCCGCGACTCGGTAGGCGGGCACTGCTGCTTTCTTTGCCGTTCCTTCGGCACTAACTACCTTCTCCAGCAACAGGTTAATCTGCTGCACCGTTGCCCTTGAAAGTACTCTTTGACCTGGCACTGACGCGCTGCGTTGGCGTAACGTGACCGGGCGCAAAATCCCTCCTGAAGCCAGCACGCTGTAGGCTCGGGCAAGTTGCACCTGTGTTGAAGCAAGTCCATAGCCATAGGACAGGGTAGCGTGTTCTATCGGCCGCCAACGCTCCCTCTTAACTAGACTGCCATCGACCTCTCCCGGCAGTTCAACCCCACTGACCTGGCCAAATCCTACTGCAGAAAGAGTTCGATACAACTCCTCGGGCGCAAGTTCCAGCGCAATTTTTGCAGTCCCCACATTACTCGACTTTATCAGCACACCGGAAAACGAAAGGACACCATAATCCTTGATATCGCTAATTTGATGCTTCCCGATGCGATACACTCCGGGACCCGTAGGAATCGGTGTTTCGGTAGAAAAATGACCGCTCGCCAACGCCATTGCTAGCGTAAATGGCTTAATTGTGGAACCCGGCTCAAAAACATCAGTCACTGACTTATTTCTCAAAACCTCCATTCCACTGCTTGATCGATTATTAGGGTTGTAGTCAGGCACATTGGCCATCGCCAGTACTTCTCCCGTCGCGACATCCAGCATCACAGCTGACGCGCCAAGTGCACGGGCTTCACCAACGGCATCGGCCAAATGTTTCTGTGTTGACCCTTGAATCCGAAGATCAAGGCTAATTTGCAAATCCCGACCGTGATGAACCGCTCGAATACTTTCTATATCCTCAACAATCCGTCCTTTATTGTCCCGGAGGACGCGTTTTTGACCATCGACCCCGGAGAGATGAGAATCAAACGCTTTTTCAATACCTTCTTGCCCCCGGTCATCTACGTCGGTAAAGCCCAACACATGACTCGCTATCGGTCCCGCCGGATAATAACGTCCGTACTCACGCTGGGAAGAAACCCCCGGGATCGCCAAGCTTTCAATACGGCTGGCCTCTGCTGGTGGAAGATGACGACGCAAATAGACAAACTCTCGCCCTTTCGCCCGTTCCAAAATATTCGCTAACCGGTTTGGCGAAAAATCAAGCGCTTCAGCAAGGCGTGGCCAGTCCTCGCGGGCCTGAAATAAAGTAGCAGGATGCGCCCAGATCGCATCCAGCGGCGTGCTGACGGCCAAAACGTCGCCATTCCGGTCAAGAATTCGGCCGCGGGCAGGTTTGACTACGATATTTCTCAGCTGTCGCGCCGCGCCTTCAGCCTGCAAGCGGGTGCTATCGAGAATCTGTATCTTAAAAGCTTGTCCCGTTAATACGAGCATCCCAAGCATGAGTGAAGCGACCACAATCCGATGTCGAACGACCGAGTAGCGGGTCAAACGCTTTGTTTGGCTCGGTCGCTTCATTCCCGAGTCTCCACTTGTACCAAAACAATATCAGCGGGCCCCGGCGTTATCATCCCGAGTTCATCTCGAGCGGCTTGTTCAATGAGGTTGTGGCGGGCCCAGGTTGCTTTCTCAAGCTGAAGGCGTCCCCACTCATCATTCAATTGATCCCGCTGTTTTTCTGCTGTCCGAACATCAAGAAATTCAAGTCGATTCTGGTGCCGAACCACCACCACAAAAAGGGCGGAAACGATGACGATCACGCTCAAAAATCCAACCCACTTCATACAGACCCTCCAGCACTTTTTTGCGCGGACCGAAGTACGGCACTACGCGCCCGGGGGTTTTGATTTACCTCAATCTCCGACGGTCTCGTTGGTCGCTGAACCTTTTCAATGCCTGGATGTAATTCATGCTTTGTCACAGGCAAATCAATAGGAAACGGATCACCTTTGGATTCTTTTCGAAAAAAATGTTTAACCTTTCGGTCTTCTAAAGAATGAAAACTAATAACCGCGAGTCGACCACCAGGCTTGAGGGCATCAAGCGCTTGTGGCAATACCGCATCCAGTTCCTCCATCTCACGATTAATGTGTATTCGAAATGCTTGAAACGTCCGAGTGGCTGGATGCTTTCCCGGCTCTCGAGTAGGCACACATGCACTGACCAAATCAGCGAGCGCGCCGGTGGAGGCGAGCATTTTCTCTTTTCGCACTTCAACAATTGATCGCGCAATCCGACGCGCAAATTTCTCTTCCCCAAGCGTGCGAAGTACGCCGATCAAATCGTCTTCAGCAACATCCATTAACCAGTCACTAACAGGTATCCCTGACGTTGGATCCATTCTCATATCAAGAGGCCCATCTCGCATAAAGCTGAAGCCACGCTCAGGTTCATCAAGCTGAGGTGACGACACGCCCAGATCAAGAACGATTCCGCTGACTTTTCCCGCAATTCCAAGATCTAACAGCTCTTCAGATAACTTGGAAAACGGCGCTTGAATCACGTTGAGTCGAGGCTCAACTGAAGCCCAATCCTTCGCGAATGCGCAGGCAATCGGATCCCGATCCATCGCGAACAGTTGCCCTACAGGCCCAAGGTGTCTCATTAACGCGCGGGTATGGCCACCGCGCCCAAACGTAGCGTCTACTAAAATTGCGTCGGCGTCTGGACGTAACGCTGACACCACCTCCGCTGACATAACTGGAGTGTGAGCTTGGGCAAGCGTCATAAGATCAATCAAAGAGATAGGGATTCAAGTTCTACAGACAGACGAGTCTCACTATTTTCAGGCGCAAGCCAATCATCACAACTTGCCTTCCATCTCGCTTCATCCCAAAGTTCAAATTTATTGCCTTGACCGATCAGAACGACATGCTTTTCTAGAGATGCAAATTCTCGAAGCGGGGCGGGAATTCTCAATCGACTTGCGCTATCCAGTTCACAATCAGTGGCGTATCCGATAAGAAACCGCTTAAGCGCTTGGGCGGCCGGATCAAAACTGGGTAACGCAACTACTTTTTTCTCAACACGATCCCACTCATCCTGGGGATACAGCCACAGACAGCGCTCTCGAGTATTATTGACAGTGATTACAAGCTTGCCATTGCATTGACTCGCGAGCGAGTCACGATGCACCGTTGGCATTGCAAATCTGCCTTTACTATCGAGATTGAGCCCATTCGCTCCCTTAAACATCTGTGCCTTACCTTGTCTTTAATTTTTTAGGTTGATTCACTTAAGTGCCACCATTGAGGCACTTTGATTGCTCTTTATCTAATTCAGCTACGTTCCAGACTCGACCTCTAAAAATGTCACTCCTAACGTGTTAAAAGAAGTCCCGGCCCCGCAAGGGGCCGGGCAATAACCAAAGGAGGATGAGGATTGGATGGATTAGCCGCCATCCACGGCATCTTGGAAACCCTGATGGAATACTCGCGGGGAGATTCATCAAATGCTGGAATTGAACTTTTTACCCACATAGCGATCTCAAAATTATATTTTTTCCCACAACTCCCCACAAAGTGACACTATAGAGATCAGGCGAACGCACTGTCAAGACTCAATTGACTGAAAAAGAAGAGTTTTTTAAAAAATAACGGCCGAATCGCGACTCTGAAGGCAGCCGCCTGAGCTTATAAAAACATTATTTTTTATAAGCTATATTGATCAAAACTTAAAGTAATTTGTGGATAAGTCTGATAAGCAACTATTTTATCTCAGATTATGAAGTCGGCCGATAAGCCGGGTTTTGTCTTGGGCAACCATTCATCTGGGACATGTGTCACCACATGCCTCAAGCGACCTACCCGAACCCAGCGCGGGCAACGCCTTAGGGTCCCTATTTGGTCTTGCTCCGAGTGGGGTTTACCATGCCAAACCTGTTACCAGGTTTGCGGTGCGCTCTTACCGCACCTTTTCACCCTTACCTTAATTAAAAATAACCGAGGCGGTATATTTTCTGTGGCACTTTCCATCAGCTCACGCTGTCCAGAAGTTATCTGGCACCCTGCCCTTCGGAGCCCGGACTTTCCTCCATCCCGCACCACCTAGACCCAAAGGGTTTTAGACAGAATTCAGGACCGCGGTTGCCTGGCCGACTCCATCTCCAGAGTATAACCCGCGCGCCGAAACGACAGACCTGAGGCAGGACACTTTATAAACTTACTTAAAATTTCGTGACAAAATTTTTTGATAAAGATCATTTTTTCGTTTACCGGTCAGACGGGCTGCGATGTCACTTGCACGACGTGGTGGCAGGGATTCTGACAACAGTGTCAGCAATAAATCTTCGTCAATACTAGAAGCGCGGTCAGATTTTTCTGCTCCATCGAGCAACAAAACAATTTCGCCTTTGATAGTTTCTTTTTGCTCACCCAGAATTGTAGAAACTTCATTTAAGGTGCCACGAATCACCGACTCAAAAATCTTGGTCATCTCCCGACAAATCACCGCTTGACGATCACCACTAAAGATTTCCTCCATATCCTGAATCACACTCTTAATCCGCCTTGGAGATTCAAAAAAGATTAGAGTCCTCGGCTCATAAACAAGTTGCTTAAGCCGTTCGCACCGGGCAGAAGTGCGTTGGGGGAGAAATCCCTCAAAAACAAAACGATCCGTTGCAAGACCTGATACCGAGAGCGCAGCGGTCACAGAACTGGGCCCAGGAACACTGACGACGTCGATCGACTGCGCGCTCGCAGCTCGTACCAATCGATATCCTGGATCGCTGATCAAAGGCGTTCCGGCGTCACTCACCAGAGCAATGCTCTCGCCGTCAGTCATTCGACGAACCAGCTTTGTGACTTGTAGCGCTTCGTTATGCTCATGAAGTGAAATTAATTGACGAGGCGAAATATTTAAATGCTGAAGCAAAACCCGGGTGCGACGAGTATCCTCTGCAGCAATAACATCAGCCTCACCCAGAATACGAGCCGCTCGAAAGGTGATGTCTTCCAGATTCCCAATTGGCGTTGCCACAACATACAATAAGCCGGAACTGGTTTTTACAGTCTGCTTGTCAATTGCTTTTTCAATCAACACAATCTCTCGTTTTTTTAACAGATTAGCCGTAAGTCTATCCGCTATAATGATCCCATGGGCTGGAAAAAAATGCGGAACACAAGCCAGTTCCTCATTACCATTATCGTCCTCGGTGTCGCTACGCTTCTGTGGGGATGCACAACAACACTCGCCCCAAAAAAGTCCGAATCGATCGCCTCCAAAACAATCGTTGCCGCTGAAGCCGCGGGCTTGAAATCAGCACCAAACAACATCGTCACACTGCCCCCGGTCATTACCGATTATGCAAGCGCAGAACCCGATGAATCTGCATATAATTTTTTGGCGCGGGCTTTAAAGGCCTCCCAGCCGATCCGCAGCCTACTGCAGCTCGCCGCTGCACAACGATTTCTAGAGGGAGGCATTCCAAGATCTGCTGACCGTATTCTTGACGCCATTCATCAGCCCTTGCTGACAACTTGGATTACCAGTCAGCACCAAATACTGAGCGCGGCACTTGCACTTGAAGAAGGTAATCCAAAAAAAAGCTTGCGGCGACAGGCAAATTTTAATCAATTGAGTTTTGATAGTGCTCAGCAGTCAGCTGCCGAATATCTTAAAGTAATTGCGCTTCTTATGGACGATCAGGTCAGGAACGCTCTTGAATTGGTCCATGGTGCATCGGCACAAGAAAATACAAAAAACCATGTTGATCTTCTAGTTCAGACCACCCTCGATTATCTTTCTTTTTTCTCAGAAGAGGATCTAGATTCCATCGCTAAAAACCATCCGTGGGATGTTGAGCAACTTGCCTGGATTGACCTCGCCAATAGACTCGTATTTAAAGGATGGAAAAACCATAATCGCCAGGCAGCGCTAACAGAATGGATCGCCACTAATCCCCAACACCCCGCCCGCGCCGTCGCTGAATCACGCAAAAGAGAGCTTTGCTCAATCAATCACGAGATGCATATCGCTCTAATTTTGCCAATCAGCTCTAAATATGCAGACGCCGCAATCGCGTTCCGAGAAGGATTTAAAAGTCACCTCGATGATAGAGAAGAAACGCCCGAACCCTTAATTACGGTTTACGATTTTGGTGATAATCCAGATCAAGCGGAAGAAAAATATAACCAAGCCGTTGTCAACGGTGCCGACTTTATTGTTGGACCGCTCGGTCGTGAAGCCGTTAACACGCTCGCTAACCGGGCGGCGCTGACCGTACCCACTTTGCTAATAGGAAAAGATAAGGCCAACGTCAGATCAAATGTTTTTTCACTTGATCTCTCTCGAAAAGCCGAGGCGAGATCAATTGTGGCCCATGCCAGAAAGAGAGGTCTGCGTACGGCTATTTTTCTTTATAACAATGGTCAAGACTATCAGGACGCGGCTCAAGAAGCGGAAGCGACCTGGTCAACCCTCGGCGGTGCTGTCGCCGATCGTGCAATCATTCCATCTAATGTGTCAGATTACTCGGAATTAATCTCCCGACTTCTAGGTCTGGATGCGAGTAAAAAGAGAGTCGGTGATATAGAACAAATAATTGCAAGTTCGTCTATCACCGGTTTAGATACCCGCGTGCGACCAGATCTTGATGTTATTTTCATGTTTACCGATAAAGTGACTGCTCGTGTGTTGAAGCCCCAACTTGATTTTCATAAAGCCGGAAGGTTTCCTATTTATGCGCTCAATCTTGTTTTCAGTGGCCAACCCGATGTGATGAAGGATCTGGATCTCGAAGGGGTCATGTTTTCCGAAATGCCATCGATGTTAGATCACTACAAATCATCAGATCAAACAGACCCTAAAGTTGTAAAAAAAATGGAGCAACTACGGCCTGCTACTTATCGGTTTAATGCGTTAGGGGCGGATTCTTACCTAATCTCCTGCTTTTTCTTGGGGACAAACGACGAATTAAAGTTAAAAATAAATGGAGCGAGCGGACGACTCACCCTAAACAAAGATAATCTTATCCAGAGACAGTCGTCCTGGGTAATTTTTAAGAGTGGCCGTCCGACTGAATTCCGCCCCGTATTAACAGTTCTTAGCAAATTTAAATCTAGACCGTGAGTGATCATTGGTCTGAAGATTTCGCACTAGCCACGTTACAAGAGCAACACCTTCGACTATTGGCGCAAAATTTTCGAACACGCCAAGGGGAAATTGATCTTATCCTTACTGATGAAATCTTCCTTGTGTTTGTCGAGGTTCGATACCGGTCGAGCAACTATTTTGGTCGACCCGAAGAGACCGTGAACTTTAAAAAACAAACACGAATTAGGCGTACAGCAGAATATTTTCTTAGTCGTTACCCTAATCCGAACCAACAACCCTGTCGTTTTGATGTTTTCAGCGTCTCTGGCCGAAGAGAAAATCCCAAATGGAAATGGATTCGAAATGCTTTCTGATTCTCAAGCTTGGGCTGGCCCATGACATAATCTTGCCTCCAGCCAGTAAAACTGGCGATCTGTCGGTGTCGGACGTTTACTGAGACTTGCTTTTAAGCTAACGTAATCCAAATCCAATCCAGAGAGTCCAATCCATTGCCCATTTCAGAGATACTCAATCACTTCAAAGATAGTGCCGCGACAGCGCTTCGCACCGGAGAGCAGTTGTCTGACGACATTAGCAAAAGTGCATCGCATATTATCTGGACGCTTGAAAATGGCGGCAAGATTCTAATTTGCGGAAATGGAGGATCAGCTGCAGACGCATTACATTTCAGCGCCGAGTTAGTGGTGCGATTCGAGCGCGACCGCCCCGCGTTGGCAGCCATCGCGCTTAGTGCAGACACCGCTGCCATTACCGCCACTGGCAATGACTTCGACTTTAATCAAATATTTGCCCGACAAGTCGAAGCATTGGGGCGGACTGATGACCATCTGGTCGTTATTAGCACATCTGGAAATTCGGAAAATATCAGCGCGGCAGTGATTGCAGCGAAAAATATTAGCAATATGAGAGTCACCGCCCTAACAGGCCGTGATGGAGGTGCACTTAAAACCGTTTTAGGCCGCGAAGACGTCGAACTCCGAGTACCTTCTGAAAGTACCGCACGAATTCAAGAGGCTCACGCTATAATCATTCACGTACTGTGCACGCTTGTCGACAACCACTTTGCTTAAACCATTATGAAGAATAAAAGCCATCGCTCCCCCTTTAAGCCGTTTCGAAATAGTTTAGTTGCGATCATGATCTCTCTTCTCGTCAGCGGTTGTGGCGTAATCGTCGTCACTACAGCAACCGTCCTGGCGATTGATGTTGCTCGAGATCGAAGAGGCGCTAGCGTCTACTGGGATGACAACAAGACAGAAATCCGCCTCGGGAACCTAATTGGAAAACAAAAACAAATCCAGAACGAGCATGTCAACATCACGGTTTATAACGGTGTCGCACTGCTAACGGGTGAAGTTCCCGATCAAAGGGATATCGACGATATTATTGACCTGGTTAAAGCGGATGAGGGAACCACTCAAGTGATTAACCGGCTTGAACTTGCCGGGAAAACAAACATGAATAGTCGCGCCAACGACGGATGGTTAACCACCAAAGTTAAAACCGCAATTGCAGGCTCGGACTTCTCGGACTCTACTCGAGTAAAAGTTGTAACCGAAAGAGCGAATGTCTATCTCATGGGTCTTGTAAAACCAGCAGAAGCCCAAATTGCCGTTGATGCCGCCCGGGGTGTGACCGGCGTTGTTCGCGTCATAAAAGTCTTCGAGTACCTCGAAGAGGACTAACAATCGAGTGTCATCGGTGAAACACGCCGATAAGATTGTTCGCGACTGGCCAACGCTTCTTCGACACGTTGAGAGCGCCCCAAAGCCACTCGTGTTTACAAACGGGTGCTTCGACATC
The DNA here is from genome assembly GCA_004212795.1 of Candidatus Thioglobus sp. GTDB lineage: Bacteria > Pseudomonadota > Gammaproteobacteria > Arenicellales > UBA868 > UBA868. The sequence goes on along the minus strand of SHBR01000005.1, from coordinate 10,386 downwards.
CTTCATCGCGGACACATTACTTATCTCGAGGAGGCGTCTGATCTCGGCGCTACGCTTGTCGTGGCATTAAACAGTGATAACTCCATTCAAGCGCTTGGTAAAGGGCCTGATCGACCCATAAACCCCCTTGAAGATCGGATGGCAGTTATAGCTGCACTGAGCAGTGTGGACTGGGTCACCGCATTCGACGACCCAACCCCCATCAACCTTATCCGAGCCCTAGAGCCGAATTGTTTAGTCAAGGGCGGAGACTGGGTGATTGAAAAAATTGTCGGTGCAGAAGTTGTACTCGCCAATGCAGGTACGGTCCACAGTATTCCCATAAAATATCAGCGATCGACGACAGCACTTCTTGAACACGTTCGCGCGAGTGGTAACTCATAATAGGACGTTCGCAATACCTCGACTTAAATGGCTTATCGTCAATCGAATTAGAGCAGGGGCTCGAGCTCGGACAGGGCTTTTTCGTATACCGTTCGCTTGAAGGAAACCACTTTTTTGGGTGGCAACCAGTAGTCAACCCACTGCCAGCGGTCAAACTCCGGAGCGGGGCTGTGGTCCAGAGAGATCTGACTGTCCTCAGCAAGCATTCGCATTAGAAACCAAACTTGCTTTTGACCTCGAAATTCTGCATTTCGAGATCGTAAATTTCCGGGCACGTCATAACGCAGCCAATTTTGCGTTCGCCCGATAAGGTCAACATTCTCTGGTTTTAAACCCACCTCTTCATAGAGTTCACGAAAGGCTGCCTGCTCTAGTGTCTCACCATGTTCGATACCGCCTTGAGGAAACTGCCACCCATCATGGCGGCTTCGGCGCGCCCATAAGACCTGCCGTGACCCATTAAAAAGAACAATACCCACGTTGGGGCGATACCCGTCAGCGTCAGGGGCATCTTGCAGACTGCTTCTCATTTTTCACACCTCTCCATCGCAATGGGATGATTTTTCAAAACTGGCCATCCCGGGTAAGCTTTTCGCAAACTTTTGAACACCAGATTCCAGATATCTACCTAAAGACGTATCCAGCATCATGACAATTGATCCGCTTGAAAGGCTTGATATCGACTCGAAACAAGCGCATCTAGCTGACGATCAGGTAAAAATTCTGCAAATGCCAAAAGTGTTGAGAAATTTTCCGGATCGAGGTCGTCGGTGATTTTATCTAGGCGTCGCTTTGTAGAACTCACCTTATGTACTCAATAAAAATGCATCGATCCTGTCAATCCCTTGCACTAATTTAAGGGTGAGTCTGTTTTTCCCCACAATGCGCTTCGGTAAATTGCAAAAACTCATCCATCGCGCGAAGCCGAAACTTTTGACGCTGAAATACGATAGAGAACGGTCGCTTGAGCGGCGGATCCAGACTCACTTTTGACAGTAGACCCAGTTTCAGCTCCTTATCAAGCGTTGCGATCGAAAGAATAGATATCCCAAGACCGGTCGTTACCGCGCTTTTAATCGATTCAGGACTGCCAAATTCCATCGTCAAATTGAGATCCGCTATTTCGCGGCCGGCTGCATTTAAATGCTCACTTATCACTTCCCGGGTGCCTGACCCTTCTTCTCGACTGATAAAGGGGTATTCAAGAATCTGATCGACGGCGACTGATCCGGCGGATGCTAATTCGTGTCCAGGTGGCGTAACAATAACCAGTTCGTCGTCCCAACATACTCTGGAGACCAAATTTTTATTGTTAACCGGTCCCTCAACAATACCGATATCAATTTCATTGTTTTCAACCATGTGCAGGACTCCCTCCGTGTTGGCCACGTGCAGGCGCACCGTAACATCCGGGAATTTGACTTGGTACTCACCAAGAATACTGGGGATCACATACTCCCCTATCGTTGTACTTGCCCCGAGAACAAGCGGTCCAAGGACATCACCTGTGAGCTTTCTAACCTCGTTATCCATCTCACTATACAAGGAGATAATCTGTCCGGAATAGTCTTTAACCAAATGACCCGCGGTCGTTAAGCTAATTCGATTATGAGTTCTGTCGAATAACCGAGTGTTGAAATAATCTTCAAGTTGCCGAATTTGAAAGGTCACCGCCGGCTGAGTCATATGCAACGCCTCCGCCGCTTTAGTAAAGCTTAGCAAACGCGCCACCGTTGAAAAAACCTGTAATCTTCTATCCGCCATAACGCTGGCTCCTCGGCCAGTTTTAAATTAGGGTTTGCCGCCCCGTCCCAAGTTAGGGAACCCGAAGCGATTAAAGGAGTTTATGACTTCTTCGTGCTGATTGATAGGCGGTAAATTTTAACTAGTGTTAAGTGGATGCCTTCATGCCAGCCTCCAAAACAAATTCACGAAAAGCCTGGGCTGTCGCTGACAGACGTTTCCCTCGGCGATGCGCTACATACCAGCGCCTCATGATCGGTAGCCCCTCAATATCAAGCTTCACCAAGCGATTCAACACGAGTTCTTGCTCCACGGTGTGTATAGAAACAAGGGCAAGACCCAATCCGGCCTCGACCCCCTGCTTTACCGCTTCGTTCCCCATCAACTCCATCCCTTTCTTATAAGAAAAATCGTGCTCGACAAAAAATCGCTCCATTGCAGCTCGAGTGCCTGAGCCCGACTCCCGGACAAGGAATCCAGTATTCGCGAGATCATGGATTGGGATCTTTTTCCGGCTTGCCAACGGATGATCAGTGGCGGCGATCATCACCAACGGATTATCCATGAACGGCTCTGACACCAAATCCATGTCCGCAGGCGGCTTACCCATTAACACTAGGTCTGGGACATTAGCCTCGAGTCTGTTGAGAAGTGACTCACGATTGGTCACATCTAATATGATCTCTACCGAGGGGTGTTCACGGGCAAAAACGGCGAGTAACTGGGTAGCGAAATAATTGACCGTTGATGCAATCGATATTCGAAGTCGACCTGAGTCAGCCCCTCGGAGATCATTCATCTCTTCCGCAGCGGCAGCGAGATTTTGCATAATATTTCGGGAATGGGAGAGCATGGCCGTTCCGGCCTGTGTGAGATAAATTTTTTTTCCCATTTGCTCAAATAACGGCATTCCGACAGACCCCTCTAACTGCTTGATCTGCATTGACACGGCCGGCTGAGTCAGATGAAGCTCCTCAGCGGCTCGTGTATAACTCAGACGACGGGCGACCGCCTCAAAAACCTGCAGTTGGCGAACTGTGATGTGCATTGCACCTAGCCTCAGGAGAATTCATACTTAAAATAGGGTTTTAATTTTATAGATAAACATAAACTTATCTATAAAATTAAAACATAATGCTTAATCTAATGCATTTTTAGGCAGAATAAGTAATGATTCTTTCCTAATACATATTTTTATCGATTTTTAAAGGAACTTATTGCGGTCATGTCTCAAAGACACCCCATTATTGCAGTAACCGGCTCTTCTGGTGCTGGCACCAGTACGGTAAAAACCGCAGTCGAACATATCTTCATGCGCGAAAGTCTTGTCGCAGAGGTTGTGGAGGGGGACAGCTTTCACAAGTTCGATCGATACCAAATGCAGGATGCCGTTACCCAGGCTCACCTTGAGGGTCAAAATCTCAGTCATTTCGGACCTGATGGTAATCATTTCGACAAGTTAGAAAATTTATTTAGGAGCTACGGTAAAACCGGTATCGGGGAAATACGCTATTACCTTCATGACGACGAGGAAGCCGCAGAATATCGTCAAAAGCCTGGCACCTTCACCCCTTGGCAGGAGATGTCGTCACCAAGTGATCTTCTATTCTATGAGGGGTTGCACGGCGGCATGGTTAATGACGAGGTAAACATCGCCGAACATGTGGACTTGCTAGTCGGTGTCGTACCTATCGTCAATCTGGAATGGATTCAAAAAATTCATCGCGATACAGGCAGTCGAGGATATGAACCTGAGGCCGTAACCGATACGATCCTGCGTCGAATGCACGACTATGTTCACTACATTGCGCCACAGTTCTCAAGAACTGATATTAATTTTCAGCGAGTGCCAACCGTCGATACTTCGAATCCCTTTGTGGCGCGAGATATTCCAACTGCAGACGAGAGTTTTGTTGTCATTCGCTTTCGGGACCCTGCGAAATTCGACATCGATTTTCCATATCTGTTATCAATGATTCATGATTCATTTATTTCGAGACGGAACACAATTGTAGTACCGGGCGGAAAAATGGGACTCGCAATGGAATTGATTCTTGCTCCGATTATCGATGCGATAATGAAGAAAAAAAATGAGTCACAGCGTAGTGATGACCTGCCGAAAACTTAACGACTTGAGAATTCAAGGCGCCGACTCGCTTCTCCGCTATCCAGTACTTCTCTGACTTTTTTTGCAGCAGCGGTCGGATCTCTAAAAATTCCCAAATGCTGTAGATAAATAGCTGCACCATAAACGAGACTTTCTCGCATTGGCCCAGGTAAACCCTCCAATGCTGCGATACCGGCTTTAGCCGTTGCATCTGCTAAACCATCGGCGTCTATCGGACCCTTAATATCGTCATCCACCGAACGAGTCGGTAAGTCATCTGGCAAAGAGACGCATCGAGTCGATGACACCACACCATAGTCCGATGGATCTAACCTCGTTTCAACGTCCGACTCCAACGCTTGATAAGAGAAATATTTTGAGGGCTGATTTAAAGATGGAATAACGCCACCCTCGACCCCGCGAACAATAGCAGCCGAGTCATAACCGGATTCTCTGGCAAGAGCGGTATAAATTGGAGGATAAGGCTTATGAACATATCCGGTAATAAGATGAGTCTTATTTGATCCTCTTACCGAACCCAACAGTACCTCGAGCGTTGTCAGGCAGGGTCGCTTAACAATGCGCGCTCTTAGGTCAACTAGAGCATGAAGTGCAGGACATGAAAAACGCTGATCGACGTAAGCCCATCCCACATCAGGATCTGCAATGTGCTCCGCGGCCTCTTCTGGTTTTAAGTTGACCATGGCGCCCGCAGCTTGGAGTACCTTCCGATGAGTCGCACCATACTTTGGCCCTACTGACTCCGCGCCATTACTCACCGTCGGAACACCGCATGCCGCTAACACTGCTGGCAAAAACGGTGCGGCAGGCATCCCCCGGGTAAATCCATCGTAGGGATCGGCTAGGTCCAAAACTTCTGGCGCCTTGGAAACTGCCCTGTTGGTATAAGCCAACAAACTATCAAGCACACCAAGATTCTCGGGCATGGTCTCCCGTTTCATTCGAAGTGCAATAAGAAATATGCCAGCCTGCACCGGATCCGCATCACCCGATAGAATCTGGGCCGCTGCATTTTTTGCCTCTTCACGCGAGAGGTCTTTGCTAAGCTCCGGTCCCGTTGCAATTTTTTGCAGATACTGTCTCATTTTTATTTAGTAATTTAAATTTGATGAACAAACCTAAGTGTATGACGCAGCTCTTTTCTGCTCTATATCCCCTTTAGACATTTCGATATTATGAGATTCCCTCTAGACTTAAGATCTTAAATCATTATTTCAAGACCTTTTGATATGACTACTTTCCCTGACAACCAACAAATGGACTTGACGAGCGGAGTTTCGGCATTTGAGTCAAAACACTTCTCGCGAGCCATGAAACTTCTAAGCCCCATTGCCGACTCAGGAAACCCGGACGCCCAATATCGACTTGCAATCATGTACCAGAATGGGTTGGGCGTCGTTCGAAACGAACTTCTCGCCTACAAGTGGATGAAAAACGCTGCTCAGCAGGACTTCGGGCCTGCCCTTCATGGCTTAGGTTTTATGTATATGGAGGGTGACTGTGTTGGGAGAGACGACGTCAGAGCGATCAAATGGTTTGAAGCGGCGGTAGCACAGGGACTACAAGGCGCTATGGTCGCACTGGCTCAAATGCTGGAACAAGGACGCGGCACGACTGTAGATGCTGACAGAGCAAAAGCGCTGTATAAAGAAGCCGGATTTTAATTAAGCTGAATCCTATCTCCCCAAGGCGGCGCTTCCGGTCCTTTAACTAGCCACAAAACAGGGTAATCGGGCGGGGATGAAGGAAATCTTCCTTTCCCGTCCGTGAAATAAATCAAAAGATCGGGAGATCTGTCTTGATGACTGATCCATCCAAAAACAGGTCGAAAATCTGTCCCGCCGCCGCCGGCGAGACTCGAAGGAATGGCCATTGCCTCCCAGGGCTCATAAATTTCCGGCGATTCAGGAGCGATTTCTGAATCACATGCCAATAGCGTAATCCGGGCTCTGACTTGCCCCTTTAGTGCATTAATTTCACTTACAAATTCAGTCATCTCTGAAACGGCAATCGAACCACTGGTATCAAGTGCCACCACGACTTCGATAGCGACACTTCTAAGCGCCGGAAGAATTGCATCACCTTCCCGACGTCCTGGCCGGGCATAATCAAAGTCATCTCTGGAGCGCATGCTCATAAATTTGGCGAGCATGTTTCGCCAGGAGACTGAAGGCGTAATAAGCAAATTGAGCATACGCGCGAGTGACGCGCTCAACCGGCCTGCCTGAAGCGCTTGCTGGGCGGCGCCTGCAAGTCGCTCTTGCCATTGTTGCTCAAGCTTTAGGCGCTCCATAGGGCTGAGGGGTGGTGGCACACCAGGACGATCACTGCATTCTCGAGAATCAGGCGCCACCAAATTCTCGTCTGTCGCCTGACCATCGTATAAATGTCCATCATGCGTCGAGCGATCAAGTTCATCCTCAATCATCGGATAAATCTCTTCGGCGCTTAAACCATCAAACTCACTTAAATGCAAAGCATCCGGCACAGGCACCAGTCCATCGTTAACCAAAAGAGAGTTCACCGCAAAATCGCAAGCGACATCCCATCGGTGTTGCTCACGATGTTGTCGGCGAGAAAAATGGGCGAGCGCACAATGTAATGCCTCATGCGCCAACGCAAACTCGATCTGGGATAGCGACAATCCATCAAGATATTGTCGATTTAGAAAGATCTGGTGAGCATCGGTTGCGATTGTTTTACACCACGACTCGTTGGTGTACTCTACCGGCAACCGCAAAACCAACGCACCCAAAAATGGGCGGTCTAGAATGAGTCGAGCCCGCGCGGCGCTGACCCTAGATTCCAGACTGCCTGGTGAATCGGCGCGGGTGTCCATTCAATCCTGTGCCAGCAACACATCAGCGACATGATGAGCCCATTGAGGAAAGCCTTCAGCAGCAAAAAGGTCAGCACCAATAGCCCGATGCAAATCGGCAACCAGCATTACGCCCATCTCTTTTTGCGGAAATCGTTCGGCGTATCTCAAAATTCTTGAACAAGTCTCAGTCAAAGTATCGTCACCGGATGATTGCGTCACTCGCCCAACTAATGCTGAAGCCACTGCATATTGAAGATCTAGATCTTCCGGAACCGGCACGTCATCGCCCGCCAGAATCAAATCAATATCAGGCAATTGATCCAGATGGCGAATGAACGCATGCATCTCAACACCCGCCGCGGGTCCTACACAGGCCTGCAAGGCGCCACTCAACATATCTGGCACATCCGAAAACTTTTTCAGCGCTCGATGCGCAAACTCCCATGAGCGTGGCGAGGGAAACGCGATTGGATTTTGAGCCGTGTCAAAATCAAAAATCATTTCTGGCCGAAATCGTAGAAAACCAATAACCCGATCATCAATCCCTCTCCGATACGCCCAAAGTACCCAGTCATCAAGATTTACATCCACTTCATAGTGACTAAATCGATTAGCTAACGGCGCGGGCATCGTGTAGGTTACGCCACGGTCGCCCTGCCGATTACCTGCCGCAATGATCGCCCATCCTCGAGGCACTTCGTATTCACCTAATTTTCTATCCAATATCAACTGGTAGGCGGCAGCGGAAACACTGGGAGGGGCTGACGTAATCTCATCGAGAAACAGGATACCTTGCAATCCATGTTTTTCGGGATGAGGCAGCATTGACGGAATCGCCCATTCAACGCAATCGCCTACCCTAAAAGGGATTCCTCGAAGATCGGTAGGTTCGAGCTGTGAAAGACGAATATCGATGAGGGGTAAATTCTCCTCGGCGGCAACTTGCGCCACGATCTGGGATTTACCAACACCAGGTGCACCCCACAACATCACGGGGGTGTGACTCCCCTCATCAAGACTTGAAATTTCGCATCGTAGAATTTTAGTTAAGTGAACCGGCCTCATTAATCAACCCGCTTATCTTTTTTGTAGGCGGAAAGTCTATCCCAGTAATGTGTTCTAAAAAGCAAGAAACTCGATGCGTGCCCAAATATTGCCTATCACACCTGAGGAAACATTTATTACCCAATGGAGGGAGCCCTTTTTTATCGTTTGCATAATAAACTCCAACATCATGGATGCGCTGCCGATCTTTCTCAAACTAAAACATGCTCGCGCGTTAGTCGTTGGCGGGGGTGATATTGCCGAGCGGAAAATTGACCTACTGATCCGTTCTGGAGCAGACGTAACCGTCGTCTCACCATCACTCGGATCTCAGGTTCATGCGCTTTTCATCGCAGAAAAAATCCAATGGATCGAGGACTGTTTTAAGCCAGAGTTGCTTACTGATATCTCGATCGTCATTGCAGCGACCAACAATCGAGAGGTTAACGCCGAGGTATCGAAAACCGCGACCCAGAAAAGAATCCCTGTCAATGTAGTCGACCAGCCGGATCTGTGCACTTTTACCGTGCCGTCAATTGTTGATCGTTCTCCCGTTATCATTTGTATCGGAACCGGCGGCGCCTCTCCTGTTCTTGCTCGAATGCTAAAAGCTCGCCTTGAAACGTTGATTCCTGCCGCCTATGGCCAGCTCGCCTGTCTGGCTCGCGACTATCGCGATCGAGTCAAAACAGCACTCGGAAAAATTGACTCCCGTCGCGGATTTTGGGAAGAGGTTTTTCAGGGTCGCGTCGCCGAGCTGATTTTTTCTGGAAAAAACTATTCCGCTCAACTTGAACTTGAAAGAATGATCGAATCTACCAATGATCATAATTTTGAGCGTGGCGAAGTTTATCTGGTCGGTGCAGGCCCGGGAGATCCTGATCTTTTGACTTTTCGGGCACTTCGTCTGATGCAGCGAGCCGATGTTGTTCTCTATGATCGATTAGTGGCACCTGCAATTGTAGATCTCGTGAGGCGAGATGCTGAACGCATGTACGTTGGAAAAGAAAAATCTAATCACGTTGTATCGCAGGGTGACATTAACAAACTACTCCTTAACCTCGCAAAAGAAGGTAAGCGCGTTCTCAGGCTGAAAGGCGGTGATCCGTTTATTTTTGGTCGAGGCGGTGAGGAAATTGAGGGTCTTGTCGATGAAAACATCCCTTTTCAGGTAATCCCAGGTGTAACTGCAGCGACTGGTTGCGCCTCCTATGCAGGGATTCCGCTCACCCATCGAGATCATGCGCAGTCCTGCTTATTTGTGACCGGACACCTAAAGGATGGTTCGGTTGACTTGAACTGGGAAGCGCTTTGCCAACCGGGACAGACCGTCGTTATCTATATGGGTCTAACAGGTCTCGCATCGATTTGCTCACAATTGATCGCGCATGGCATGATATCTACAACACCAGTTGCCCTCATTCAACAAGGGACCACCATTAACCAGAAAGTCATTATCGCGACGCTTGAAAGCCTGGTTGATACGGTTAACCGTAACGATGTCACGCCACCCACACTTTTGATTGTAGGTAGCGTTGTGCAGCTGCATGATCAACTCGCTTGGTTTAATCCCGAAGCGGCTTCTGAACAAGGTAATGTCCTTGCCGAACCCGGCAGAGGAAAAAACGATGGAATCTAAACCGCCTCTCGAAAGCGATAGTCGGTGGATCACCACCTGCGAGTTAAGAGACTTGCCGCCTAGCTCGATGAAACGTTTCGATCGAAAAGCGAATCGGATTTTACTGGCGAACATTGATAATCAAATCTTCGCCGTCGATGATACCTGCACCCACGAGGATGCCTCACTATCAACGGGATTCCTAAAGGGCGATCTCGTTAAGTGCCCCCTGCATGGGAGTCGCTTTTGTGTCAGAGATGGTCGAGCGCTAGAGGAGCCCGCAGAAACCAGCTTGAACTGCTATCCAACGCGGGTGCAAAATGGCAACGTCGAAGTCTATATCTAACAAATAGGTTAGCTACTATTCGCGACTAGTGAGCCATCGACGACCCTTCATTAACCTCCACGGCGCCGAATTCGCACAGGGCGGTCAACAACTGCACGCGGTCACGAATCACTACCGTCTCGACGAGACCTTGTTTGTCTTGTGGAGAAAACGGAAGGCTACACGCCAGCGTGTCGACGAGTTCACGAGGCTCTAGATGATCCAGAGCACTCCAATCAACAGACAGTTTTCTCTGCTCGGTATATCGTCTGGCTGACTCAATTAAATCTGAAGAATCCAAATCAGTGTCATCATCGCCCAAA